>NZ_JBIWDU010000014.1:0-171591 GCF_044762155.1 Neobacillus sp. NPDC097160
TATCCATATGATTTACCTACTAAAAATACGATTTATAACGTATTAAATTTCAATTTTATTAAGGGAGTTTATTTTTATCAGTTTTATCATATAATTGGTGGATTTTTGCTTGTTTATGTCTTATTAAGCTCGAAAATATTGCAAAAGTTCTTCTCACATAAGGTAATGCTCTTTCTTGGGAATATTTCATTTTCGTTGTATGTCATTCATTTAGTTATATTATGTTCTTTTTCAACAGCGTTATTTAAAGCATTACTAGGTTATTTTTCCTATAAAATCAGCTTTTTATTAATGTTTGGCTGTTCAATGGTAATACTATTTCCATTATCTTATTTCTCTTATAAATACATCGATCTCTCCAGTGTGAAATTTGGTAATTTCGTTTATTCTTATTTAAAAGGTGATAGAGACAAACAACATAAAAATATCCCTGTGAATAACAAATCTGCTTAAGGAATTAATCTTGTGGTTGATATTTACAAATGAAATCAATTATACTCGTTTTAGCCAAATGGCAGGGGCCTGTTCATGACGTCATCGACGATTCAGAAAGGTTCTTGCCTTTTTTCTTATAATAAAATTGGCTATTTACATTTTTAAAAGAGAAGAGTGAAACTTATGAAGGAAAATAAAGTTAACATTTTAAACGTAATGTTTAATTCGGTTAATAGAGAGAATATACTTAATATCCTAACAAAACGGATTGAAGATAATATGAAGACCTTTTTGGTGACGGCGAACCCCGAAATCGTCATGCAGGCGAATCAAGACCATGAATACATGAAAAATATTCAACAGGCAGATTATGTGATTGCGGATGGAATCGGGATTATCATTGGTTCAAAAATTATTGGAGATCCTCTACCTGAACGTATTCCAGGATTTGAACTGATGCAGGAATTACTGAAGAAAGGAAGCGATTCACACTGGAGCGCATATTTCCTTGGAGCGAAACAGGAGGTAGTCGAAAAAGCAGTGGAGAATAGTAAACAACAATATCCAAATTTAAAGATTGCCGGTTTCCATAATGGTTTTTTTGATTGGGATTCAAATCAGATTCAAGAGGAAATTAAGCAATTGAAACCGGATTTGATTTTCGTTGCTCTTGGATTACCACGCCAAGAAAACTTTATTGCCAAAAATCTGGCTCAATTCGATCATGGCCTATTTATTGGTGTGGGTGGGAGCTTTGATGTTCTGGCCGGCACGGTTAAACGTGCACCTATCATTTGGCAAAAGCTGAATCTTGAATGGCTTTACCGGCTTATGAAGCAGCCTAGCCGCTGGCGCCGCATGCTTGTTCTTCCACTGTTTCTCATGCGCATGCTTCAATTCAAGCCAAAGGGTTAAACAAGTGAATTCCTTGATTTTTACGTATAAAGGAGACATCGACAATGAAGGTATTGCATCTAAATGCAGGCAATGAAACAGGTGGGGGAATGGTACATATCCTCTCCCTTTTAAAAGAGCTTAATAGAGAAGAATTTGTGCTCGGTCTTTTAGAAAAAGGAATATTTGAGGAAAATGCAAAAGCTGCCGGTATCCAAACGATTACCTTTGAGCAATCTTCAAGGTACGATTTATCGGTTCTCTTTAAGATCATTTCCTATATAAAAAAAGAAAACATCAGTATTCTTCATACACATGGAGCACGGGCCAATTTATATGGTTATTTTCTGAAAAAATTCACCTCCGTTACATGGATGACAACCGTCCACAGTGACCCAAGAAATGACTTTCTTGGCAGGGGTATAAAAGGGGACCTGTTTACAAGGCTCAATTTAGTTGTGTTAAAAAAACCGGATCATTATTTTGCGATTTCAAAGAGATTTACGGAAATGATGGTGGAGTTTGGCGTCAACCTTACGAAAATAACAACGATTTATAATGGGATTGATTTCAATGCTTCAGTGTCAACAGAGCTATCCAGGGAAGAATTGAAACTTTCTCCGAATGATTTCGTCATATTAATGGTAGCCCGATTGGATCCGGTAAAACGGCATTTTCTCGCTCTTGATGCTGTTGAAGAGGCGATCAAGCTTCATACGGAGATCAGATTGCTGTTAGTCGGAGATGGGCCAATAAAAAATGATATTCAAAGTTTAATTGTAAAAAAGGGTCTCGAGCACCATGTTATGCTTTTGGGGCACAGAGAAGATGTCGATGCACTCTACCAAATAGCTGATGTAACACTGCTGACTTCACAGACGGAAAGTTTTCCACTTGTTTTATTAGAATCAGCAAGAGCAAACACACCAGTGATTACGACTGACGTTGGCGGTGTTCGAGATATGATTCCGGAACCATCGTATGGTTTTATTGTCAATGGCGATGAAAAAGCAGAAATTGTTTCCTCGATTACAGAAGCAATTGATATGAAGAAAGCAGATGCCCTTTCGAAAATGGGAAGCAAATTTAGGGAATATGTATCACATCATTATTCCATACAATCCTTCGTGGACAGTATTTATCAAGCATATAAACAATCCCGGTAATGAATAGCATATCGTCCATAATGTCGAAATCTTGGTAAAAAAAGTATTTTTAATAATAATTTGGCGAATCTGCAACTTTTTCATGATCATTTCGTCATATTTCATGGTATAGTAATTTACATACAAATCCATTTAAAATAAATCCCTCCTTAGTGGGGATTTTTCCTGACCTTTCTCTATTAAAATAGTATTTTGTTAGGTTTAATGGATTAATTCAATATTTACTAAATCGCATCATGAGGAAATTCTATTTAAAATAGATAGTAGTTGTGTTATAATCCACATGGTACTTATATTCACTATGTTTGAAAAGGATTGTTAAATAGATAACTAACTTTCTAGTAACCTAGATGGTTGCTCCATTTTGCCTGTTTTCTTTATCTGAAATAGGTTAAATAGTTATGAGGAGGATCATGATGATCTATATCACCCTGATATTATGCTTTATGTGTTCGATACTTCTTACACCTTTTGTTAAGAAGCTTGCATTTAAAATTGGTGCAACAGATAAACCAAATCAACGAAAAGTTCATCAGAAAATTATGCCCCGTCTGGGTGGTTTAGCCATATACTTAAGTTTTATTATCGGTATGCTGGTGCTTCGTCCAGGTGGCGATTATACGCTGCCAATCATCGTTGGAAGTATGATCATCGTAATTACAGGAATACTAGATGATATGATGGAGCTTTCAGCAAAAGTAAAATTTATTGCTCAAATTGCAGCAGCGGCTGTCGTTGTCATTTGGGGTGGCATTGACGTTGATTTTATCAACGTGCCATTCGGAGGCAAAATTGAATTTGGATATTTAAGTGTCCCATTAACAATCATTTGGATCGTCGGCATTACAAATGCAATTAATCTGATCGATGGCCTAGATGGATTAGCAGCCGGTGTATCCTCGATCGCTTTGATTACTATTTCCGGGATGGCGGTCATCATGGGTGATGGATTTGTAACAGCTATTGCCTCTATCGTGTTAGCAAGTACACTTGGATTTTTGATTTACAATTTCCACCCGGCAAAAATCTTTATGGGTGATACGGGCGCATTATTTCTAGGTTACATGATATCAGTACTTTCATTACTAGGTTTTAAAAATGTAACCATCATTTCCTTTATTGTCCCGATTATTATTCTCGGAGTACCAATCTCTGATACATTTTTTGCAATTCTTCGCCGAATTGTTAATAAGAAGCCATTATCAGCACCTGATAAATCGCATTTACATCATTGTCTGCTTCGATCTGGATTCACCCATCGCCAGACAGTGCTGATCATCTATGCAATGGCAGCCTTCTTCGGATTGGCAGCGATCATCTTTTCGCAGGCCAAACTCTTGGGCGGCTCACTCTTTATCGTCCTCTTATTGATTATGATTGAATTATTTGCGGAAATGATTGGCCTCGTCGGCAAGAATTATCGACCGTTGATCAAATTTATGCGTGTTATATTAGTTACAACTGTCCGAAATAGATAAACAGTGGAGAGCCTGACCGACATCGGTCAGGCTCTTTTGTGCAAGAAAAAGCCGTCTCACAATAGGTGAGACGGCCATTGCTGTATTCCCTTAATTTTCATTCGATGATGTTTCATCATCTGTTTCAGTACTGGAATTAGTATCATTTAAACTGGCATTCGCTGTATTTGAACCGATTTCCAAATGTGTTTTCAAAATCGTTTTAGTTTCTTTAAGCGATTGTTCATCAAGCTTATAATAGTAGATTTTATTTATATATGCATCGTCTCCCTTAAGGTTTAAGGTTTCAATGTTTAGGCCGTTGCCTGTAAGGCCATAATCAATTAACGATTTCATATCATTAAATGACATATTCGTTTGCATATTGTCGCCAACAGCCTCGATAATGTCCGTGTGTTTTGAAATTGATTGTAAAGAAAGTGCTTTTTTCATTAGTGCTTTAATAATTTCCTGCTGCCTCATCCCTCGCATGACATCCGTATCGTGATGCCTTGTTCTTGCAAGTGCCAACGCCTCTTCACCGTTCAATGTCTGCATACCTGGTTTCAAATTAATGGCGTTTGGATGGTCTTCTGAATCCTGTTCAGATAAAGCGTAAGGGACATCAACATCGATTCCATCTAAGGCATTGACCACATCCATGAATGCATAAAAGTTTACTTTTACATAATAATCAATCGGAATATCGAGAAGCTCCTGGACCGTTTCAATCGTCATTTTTGGACCACCGAAGGCATGGGCGTGAGTAATTTTATCCTTCTTATTTTTCCCTGGGATATAAACATAAGAATCACGCGGAATGCTTAACAGCTTTACCGATTTTTCCTTTTTGTTAAAAGTTGCAACTAGAAGGGCATCAGAGCGAATAGCTTCTCCATATTGTTTTGCCCGGCTTTTGCTCTCATCAACCCCGATCAGCAGAATCGAGATATTATCCAAATCTGGATTAACCTGAACCGGTCGTTTGGAAACGGTTTTGACAGGCTTGTACGATTTACTAACAACTGATTCGGCTTTTTTTAGTAAAACGGTCGCATAGGCTGCCCCGCTTAATGCCACGATTAATATTGGAACAAAAATCCACATAAAAATACGCTTCTTACGGCCTTTTTTCTTTTGATTTGATCGATTTGAACGTTGAAGTTCAGACATATGATTTCTCCTTTATATACAAATCTGTATGAATATGTTTAAAAACAAAAGTCCAGCTTTCATTTTACTTTATTTCAGCCTTCACGTAAATTGAATTTTTTTGTCGAAAATGGAAGACAATCATATTTTCTATTATTCTACCTACACCACACCTTCACAAAATAGACGGTTTCACTTATGTCGAAGTTACATGTTCACGTTAAAAAATTTGTCAAACAGACCCTTATAAACACAAGATAAAATTCATAAGATTCAGAGTATATAACGTTTACAAACTTTCAATAAAATGCCCGCAAATATTTTACAAAAAAGACTATTAATCTACTGAAATAATTAGTAGAATAGTCATGCAATACAAAAATTTTTGTCGAAGGGCGGAAAAAGTGTGAAGAGAAAGATAAAAAGAAGCATGAAAAAACGAATGCTTAATAGTTCTCTAGCTGTTGCATTAGCTCTAACAACAGTTCCGTTGAATATTTTCCCACATGCTGCTAAAGCTGAAGGAACTGGAAATACTGCTACACTCCGTATCTTGGAAACTACGGATTTGCATTCGAATGTAATGCCGTATGACTATTTCAAAGATGCACCAGTAACAAATTATGGATTAGCAAAAACAGCCACATTGATCCAACAAGCTAGGTCGGAAGTTGCAAATTCAATGCTATTTGATGCTGGTGACACGATTCAAGGAAATCCTCTTGCCAGTTATGTTGCAAAAGTGAATAAATTAGGGCCAAATGATACTCACCCTATATTCAAAGCAATGAATCATTTGAAGTATGATGCCGGTATCGTTGGAAATCATGAATTCAATTATGGATTGGACTATTTGAATGACGTTTTGGGAGAAGTTCAGTTCCCGATTGTAAACGCTAACATTTACAAAGACGATCACGATAGTAACCCTGATAATGATGTTAACTACTTCACTCCTTACCAAATTATCGATAAAACGATTGTAGATTCCTCTGGTAAAGAGTCAACCATTAAGGTTGGAGTAATCGGATTTGCACCACCGCAAATTATGAGGTGGGATAAAGACAACCTAAGTGGTAAAGTTATTACCAAGGATATTAAGAAACAAGCTGAGAAATTTATTCCTAAAATGAAAGCAGAAGGCGCTGACGTTATTGTTGCGATTGCGCACTCTGGTTGTGACATTGCCGAAGCAGGACAAGAAGAAGCTGAAAATGCTGTTTATGATCTAACAAAGGTTCCTGGAATCGATGCGATGCTGTTTGGACATGCCCACTTGAACTTCCCTGGTGATGCCTCATTTAACGGCAAGAACGGAATCGATAATACGAATGGAAAAATCAACGGTGTACAAGCTGTTGAAGCAGGCTTCTGGGGAAATAACCTCGGCGTACTTGATTTAGCTCTTGTTCAGGATACAAACGGCAAGTGGACAGTTGATAAAGCCAACTCGAAATCCGTTAACCGCCCTGTTGATGCTAAGACAGCTGTTGATTCTAAAATTGAAGCTGATGTGAAGGAAGTTCATGATGCAACAATAGCTTATGTAAATGGAAAAATTGGTGAAACTGAGATTCCAATGCACAGCTTCTTCACCCGTGTAATGGATGATGCGTCAACACAAATTGTTAACGCAGCGCAAATGGATTACGTGAAAAAATGGATAAACACAAATGCACCAGAATATAAGAATGTTCCCGTTCTTTCTGCCGCAGCACCATTTAAAGGTGGTCGTGGTGGTGTATCTGATTATACGAACATCGCAAAAGGCCCGGTAGCCATCAAGAGTGCAGCCGATTTGTATTTGTTTGATAATACATTAAAAGCTGTTGAGGTTACTGGCGATCAAGTTAAGCGCTGGTTAGAAATTTCTGCCTCACAATTTAACCAGATCGACCCGAATAAAGAAGGGAATCAAGATTTACTTGATTATGATTTCCGTCCATACAACTATGATGTCATCGATGGGGTGAAATACCAAATTGATGTGACTAAACCGGTTGGGCAGCGAATTATCAAGCTAACGATGATGGATGGTACTGCTGTTAACCCAGCTCAAAAATTCATCGTTGCAACAAATAACTACCGTGCAGGTGGCAGCGGTGGTCTGCCTGAGTTGAAAGATGCGAAGGTTGTCGTGGATTCTCCATTTGAAAACCGTCAAATCTTAATGGATTATATTAGCGCAAAAGGCACAATCAACCCAGTTGCAGATAATAACTGGAAAATTGCCCCTGTTGGCGGCGTGGCGAAATTAGTATTCCACTCTGCTCCAGAAGCAAAACCATACCTAGGTCAGACACCAAATGTAAAAGACCTTGGCGCATCAACAACGAAATCAGGATATGACCTGTTTGAATTAGACCAAAAAGTACATGTTCAATTATTGGGAATTAACGACCTTCATGGCCAATTGGATTATTCAGCAAAGGTTTCTAACCGTGATGTCGGAGGAATTGAATATTTAGCAGCTTACTTAAAACAAAGAGAAGCAACAAACCCATCTAATACTTTAATGGTACAAGCTGGGGACTTAGTAGGTGCAAGCCGTCCGGTATCTGCCCTATTACAAGATGAGCCGACAATCCGTTTCATGAATGAAATCGGAATGGACGTTGGTACAATCGGTAACCATGAATTCGATGAAGGCGTTGCCGAAATGAAGCGTTTAATCTACGGTGGTGCGCATCCAAAAACGGTGGATAAATATGGTGAATTTGAAGGAGCTGCCTTCCCATATGTTGTCGCAAACGTAGAGGATGAGAAAACCGGTGAGTTAATTTTACCTCCATACGTAGTAAAAGAAGTTGACGGTGTTAAGATTGGCTTTATCGGTGTCGTGACAACTGAAACACCAAGTATCGTTACAGCAAGCGGTGTTGAAGGTGTTAAATTTACTGATGAAGTAGCAGCAGTCAATAAGTATACGGCAGAATTAAAAGCTAAGGGCGTTAAGTCCATTGTCGTTCTTGCCCATGACCCTGGAACTTCAGCATCAAATGGAGATAATCCAACAGGTAAAGTGGTCGATATGGCAAAAGCTATCGATCCGGAAGTAGACGTTATTTTTGGTGCCCATGACCATAAATACTTAAACTCCACTGTAAATGGTAAATTGCTAGTTCAATCATATTCTTATGGAACTGCTTTCTCAGATGTTGACCTTACGATTGACCCGGTAACACAAGATATCGTAACGAAAAAAGCTGTGGTCGAATCAACTTTTAAAGATAGCATTACACCTGATGCAAAAATCAAGGCAGAGCTTGATAAATATAAAGCAGATATCGCACCGATCATTGGTGAAGTAGTTGGTAAATCTGCTGTTGCGCTTACACGTACACAAACTCCTGCCGGCGAATCATCATTAGGTAACTTAATTGCTGATGCGATGAAAGAACAATCAAAAGCAGATTTTGCCTTCATGAATTCAGGCGGTATTCGTGATGACCTTAAAAAGGGTACCATCACATGGGGCGATTTATTCGCAATTCAGCCATTTGGGAATGACGTTGTAACCCTAAAGATTACGGGAGAGCAAGTAAGAACATTATTAAATCAGCAATTTGCCGCTGATAGAAACCGTATTATGTCGATCTCAGGATTAACCTATACGTGGGATGATAAATATGAAATTGGCAAAAAGGTAGAAGATATTTTCTTACCAAACGGTCAGAAAATTGATCCAAAAGCCGAATACACGGTGGCTGTCAACAACTTTATGGCTGATGGCGGTGATGGCTATACCATCCTTAAGCAAGGTAAAGAACGCACAGTATTAAAAACGGACCTAGACACGTTGATTGATTATGTAAAAGCTCAATCAAGACCGATTTATGCTGAAATCGAAGGCCGTATTACAGTACTGGATACGACAGCACCTGTGGCACCAGTGGTAGCTGAAGTAACAGATCAAACAACCAAAATCACTGGTAAAACTGAAGCAGCAGCAAAAGTAGAAGTAAAAGTTGGCTCTACAGTGCTTGGGACGGCTACTGCAGCAGCAGACGGAACTTTTACAATTAGCATCCCTGTACAAAAAGCAGGCACAAAAGTTGTCATTACAGCAGCAGACGCAGCGGGCAACGTAAGCAAAACAGAAGTAACGGTTAAAGACGTAACAGCACCTGCAGCACCAACTGTTAACCAAGTAACAGAAAAGGCTTCGAAGGTTACTGGTACTGCTGAAGCTGGAGCATCCGTAAACGTCACTGCAAATGGTGTATTACTTGGAACAGCCACTGCAGGCGAAGACGGCAAATTTACAGTAGAAATTGCTGCTCAGGAAGCAGGAACTGTCCTTGTCATTACTGCAGGAGACACTGCTGGCAATATCAGCGCTGAAACAAAAGTGACAGTTGCAGATGTAACAGCACCTGAAGCACCATTTTTAGACTTTGGAGTAACACAGTTTGACACCTGGGTAACAGGACAAGCTGAACCGGGTTCAACTGTAGAAGTGAAAGTAAACGGAACGGTAATTGGTTCTGCAACTGCAGATGAAGATGGTGTATTTGAAATTGAGTTCCCTAAACAAGCAGTTGGAACTACATTAGTTATTACTGCTACAGATCAATCAGGAAACGTAAGTGAAGCAACAGAAACAACTGTTTATGAAATTCAAACAGGATGGATTCCATTCGAAGGCGACTGGTATTATGTAGACCCGGCTACAGGTGAATTTGTAACTGGATGGCTTTATGTCGGTGGTATTTACTATTATATGGACGAAGAGACATACACGATGGTAACTGGCCAGCAGACAATTAATAGCGTTAAGTACGTATTTAAAAATTCAGGTGCATTGGCAACTGGATGGGTATCGATTGATGGCAATTGGTATTACTTTACAAAATCTGGCTATGTGCAAACTGGTTGGATTCAGGATGGTAAGAACTGGTACTACCTTGAAAAATCTGGCAAAATGAAAACAGGCTGGGCTCAAGTAAATGGCAAGTGGTACTATCTTGTAAAATCAGGCGAAATGAAAACAGGCTGGGTGAAAGACGGCAATACTTGGTACTTCCTTGCAGATTCTGGTGCAATGCAAACAGGCTGGGTGAAAGTGAATAACAAGTGGTATTTCCTTAAATCATCTGGTGCAATGCAAACAGGCTGGGTACAAGTAAGCGGCAAATGGTACTTCCTAAACAATGATGGAAGCATGGCTGCTAACACTTCAGTCGGCGGATACAAATTAGGAAAAGACGGAGCTTGGATCAAGTAATCCGTCAGCAATAAAGAGGTGGTTCCTTCGGGAATCGCCTCTTTTATTTTTTTGAAAGATAAGATAGAAATTTCGACTTTGAGAATTGTCTAGCTCCAGCGCCAAGGCGCTTCCGCTTTTCTTCAAATTTCCGTTTTTTACTATCCTTTGTTTGTTTTTGTTTTGTCTATAATGGACAAACTGACTAACAAGGAGGATGTTTAATGCTTTATCTTACCTTGATAGTATGTTTTGTTGCCTCTATTCTTATAACGCCACTTATAAAAAAATTAGCCTTTGTCATTGGTGCAACAGACAGGCCAAATCATCGAAAAGTTCATCAGTCGATTATGCCAAGACTTGGAGGCTTAGCGATATTTATTAGTTTTATGGCAGGTATTTTCCTATTAAGACCCGAAAACAGTTACTCCTTCGCTATCATAATTGGCTGCTTAATTATTGTTATCACCGGCTTTTGTGATGATCTGTTTGAATTGCCGGCTAAATACAAGCTACTAGGTCAATTAGCTGCTGCTTGTAGTGTGGTTTTTTTAGGCGACTTGCAAATGGTGTTTATTAACCTGCCGTTTGGCGGACAGCTCCAATTTGGTTTTTTTAGTATTCCCTTCACCATTCTTTGGATTGTCGGCATCACCAATGCCATTAACTTAATTGATGGTCTCGACGGATTGGCTGCGGGTGTGTCTTCGATTGCCTTAATTACGATATCAGGGATGGCCATGATTCAGGGGAATTTTTACGTGGTAGCGGTCGGTTCGATTGTCTTAGCGAGTACACTTGGGTTTTTATTCTACAATTTCCATCCTGCAAGTATTTTCATGGGGGACACGGGAGCACTTTTTTTGGGGTTCATCATTTCGGTCCTATCGCTCCTTGGTTTTAAAAATGTAACCTTTATTTCGTTTGTCATTCCCGTCATCATCCTCGGAGTCCCAATTTCCGATACCTTATTTGCTATTATCAGAAGAATCATTAACAAACAGCCATTGTCCGCACCGGACAAATCCCATCTGCATCATTGCATGCTGCGCATGGGTTATTCCCATCGTCAGACCGTTTTACTTATTTATGCGATGGCAGCCTTTTTTGGTCTCGTCGCCGTGATTTACTCTCAGGCAAGGATCGGCGGGGCGCTTTTCTTAATCGGAATGGTGGTCCTCATCATCGAAATCATTGCCGAAAAAATTGGCTTAATGGGGAAGGATCATCGGCCATTGTTAAATATTGTTCGTACACTAAAAACAAGCACCGCTAAAGACCGTTCATAGTAGTGCTTGTTATTAAACAAAGGGACTCAGGTCAAATGAACCGAGCCCCTTTCTGTTTTTTTTCCCAATTGCCTTCTAATTGAAAACCAAATATAATCAACCTCAAGAACTACCGTTTTTTACCTCATAAAGTCACTTTCTAGATAAACGGTTTCTCCTTTTTCCATTGTGCATTGGCCATTTGTCAGTTCTACCATCCATTCCATGAATGCAGGGGCATGACTTTTGTCCACATATGTTTCAACTTCAACAGTATCTAAGTAATGAATTTCTCTTATGGTGTACTCGGAGGCCCGCAATTCCTTTTCAATTTTCCCAAGCCAGGTATAGTCTATTTTCACGTTGATAATTTGCGTGAGTTTCCTTTCGACGATGCCAACTGCGTCTAGACCCTCTGATGTTGCTTTGCCGTAAGCGCGAATCAGGCCTCCAGCGCCTAATTTAATCCCGCCAAAGTAGCGGGTAATCACCACAACCGTGTCCTTCAGCTTTCTTTTTTTCAAAACCTCAAGAATAGGGACGCCGGCGGTTCCGCTTGGTTCGCCGTCATCATTGGCTTTTTGTATTTGATCATGCTCGCCAATGAGATAAGCAGAGCAGTTATGGGTGGCATCCCAATGCTGTTTTTTCATTGCTTGAATGAATTTCTGGGCTTCATTTTCCGTTTCAGCTCTTTTAATATGGGCAATAAATCGGGACTTTTGGATAATAATTTCGTGTTCCCCCGTCTGTTTAACGGTATGGTATCGAGGCAGCATGACAAGCTCCTTCCTATTTTAAAAAAATATTGATGTAATATACCTTTAATATGGTAGTAACGTTCGAATGATATAATAGACATGGTTCAACAAGAAACTTTTATTAAAAAGAATCGTTGAATTGGATGAAATACTACTATTATACTACTTTTCATCCAAGTATGAGGCCACCTATGTCTGTTCAGATTAGCCAATTGGTACAATTCAAGGTAAAATATGTGAGAAGGCCTTAAGGAATAAGGGGGAAAGTGAACCCCTCCTGGAGGAATGAGATGAAAATTAAGCAGATTAATATGAAATCAATTGATGAAATTCGTGAAGAAATGATTGATACCGTCACATGCAGTAAAAGTGATATCTTCCGAATTGGTGAGCAGTGCCGTCAAGACTACGAGAACATGACAACAGAACTCACGAATATCAAGCAAATGATGGTCAATCTCATTGAAGAGGGCGACAAGCTAGAGGGACAAGTACAAAAAGCTCGGGTTATGTTGTCGGAAGTCAGTATGAATTTTAAACGTTATACTGAGGAAGAGGTCCGTGAAGCCTACGAAAAAGCCCACCAGCTGCAGATGGACCTTTCGATTAACTGGCAGTATAAAAAACAGCTTTTGGAAAAAAGGGACGATCTCGAACGAAGACTAGTCGGATTACATCAAACGATTGACCGGGCAGATCAGCTCATTTCGCAAATTTCAGTGGTGATGAATTACTTAACAAGCGATTTAAAACAAGTCGGCGAAGCATTAGAAAATGCCAAAGCCAAACAAGACTTCGGCTTGAAAATTATTGAAGCACAGGAAGAAGAGCGGAAACGGCTATCAAGGGAGATTCACGATGGACCGGCACAAATGCTGGCGAACGTCATCATGCGCTCGGATTTAATTGAACGCGTATATCGGGAAAGGGGACCAGATGAGGCCTTTTCGGAAATCCATGATTATAAAATAATGGTCCGTTCCGCCCTTTATGAAGTCCGGCGGATTATCTACGACCTAAGGCCGATGGCATTAGATGATTTAGGACTCGTCCCAACCCTCAGAAAATATTTACAAACAATCGAAGAATATCATAACCAATCGAAGATAAACTTTGTAAATGTTGGTCTGGAGAGCCGGCTTCCCACGAAGTATGAGGTCGCACTGTTCCGAATCATTCAAGAGTCCGTACAAAACGCGCTCAAGCATGCAAATGCCTGTGAAATCAAAGTGAAATTAGAAATAACCAATGCTGTGATTACCGTTATGATTAAGGACAACGGCGTTGGATTTGATACTGCGAAGCAAAAGCCTGAGTCGTTTGGGATGATCGGCATGAGAGAGCGAGTCGACCTGCTTCATGGAGAAATCACATTCGATTCAAAAATAGGCAAAGGAACCGATGTATTCATCCGTGTTCCATTAAACAACTAATTTGGCAAGTGATAATAAAATTGAATTTTGAAGAATGAGGGGGCGTAGCAATTGACTACCAAAATTGTCATTATAGACGATCACCAACTATTCAGAGAAGGCGTTAAGAGAATACTAGATTTCGAAAAGTCGTTTCAAGTCGTAGCTGAAGGCGATGACGGCAGCGAAGCATTAGGTCTTGTGCAAGAGCACCAGCCTGATGTTGTCATTATGGATATTAATATGCCGCAAATGAATGGGGTTGAGGCAACCCGAGAGCTTATTGAAAAATACCCAAACACAAAGATCATCATTTTATCGATTCATGACGATGAGAACTATGTGACACATGCATTAAAAACAGGTGCACGAGGCTATCTATTAAAAGAAATGGATGCAGATGCCTTGATTGAAGCGGTCCGGGTTGTGGCTGACGGCGGTTCCTATTTACATCCAAAAGTCACGCATAATTTGGTCAATGAATATCGCAAACTGGCAGCAGGTGTTGCCCGTGGCGGAGGCGGCTACGTGCCAATGGTCGAAATTCGCCGTCCATTGCACCTATTAACACGCCGTGAATGCGAAGTACTGCAAATGCTTGCTGATGGAAAAAGCAACCGCGGTATCGGCGAATCCTTATTCATCAGCGAAAAAACAGTCAAAAATCACGTTAGTAACATTTTACAAAAAATGAACGTCAACGACCGTACCCAAGCCGTCGTTGTCGCAATCAAAAATGGCTGGGTGGAAGTACGATAATTTTTTCAAAAATAGTAAAGAGCACGCTCAAGTTGGGCGTGCTCTTTTTTGATGGAGATAATGCAAATTGTTGCTTTTTCATATAAAATATAAGCAAACATAGTGCAGTTAATAGACAAGGATGGTAAAACTTTATGAAAACGGCAATTGTCACGGATAGTACCGCGTACATACCGAAAGAATTACGAGAAAAATGGAATATACATATGATCCCTTTAAATATCATTTTCGGGAACGAGGCCTATCGTGAAGAAATCGATCTTACCGCGGGTGTGTTTTATGAAGAGGTTAAGACAAAGGCACTCCCAACTACATCCCAGCCGCCGATTGGGCAATTTGTCGAGCTATTTGAACGGCTTTCGGAAGACTACGATGCCGTCATTAGTATCCACCTTTCAAGCGGGATCAGCGGCACGTACCAAGGGGCAGTCACCGCCAGTACGATGGTAGACGGTATCAAGGTTTACCCTTTTGATTCCGAAATCAGCTGCATGGTTCAAGGCTTTTATGCTCTTGAGGCCGCTGAAACTGCCTCACGCGGCGAGGATGCGGTGGCCATTATGGACCGGCTTGAAGAGTTGAAGGGTTCGGCTCGAGCTTATTTCATGGTCGATGACCTATCCCATCTGCAGCGAGGCGGCCGCCTTTCAAGTGCGCAGGCCTTTATCGGCAGCCTGCTGCAGGTTAAACCACTGTTACATTTTGAAAATAAGGTCATTGTCCCTTTTGAAAAAATCCGTACCCGAAAGAAAGCAATGAAACGAATGGTGGACCTGCTCGGTGAAGATGCTGCGAGTGGTGAACCCTATCAAGCCGTCATCATTCACGCCAATCGTGAGGAAGAAGCAGTGGAGTGGCGCAAAGAGTTGGCCGCCCAGTATCCAAACGTCGAATTCTCGATTGGTTACTTCGGCGCCGTCATTGGCACACACCTCGGTGAAGGCTCGATGGGCATGGGCTGGATGAAAAAATAAAAGAGATTAAGTATGCTGCCATTCCGGCCCTTGGGCTGGGGTGGTTTTTAATTTGGTTTCGATTGTGGAATGTAAAAAGGATAACTATGAAGCCCATTTGCGGAATAAATCATGAAATAGGCAGGAAAAAGTCAAAAGTTCGCGGAAATAAATCGAAAACCTGCGGAATAAACTCCTGAACCAGCGGAATTCCGGCCAAAACCCGCGGAATTCGACGGGAAAGGGCCAGACTCTGAAAAAATAACGGGTTGCTAGGACGGAGAATTTTTAAAAAAGGTACCATTGAAGTCAGTTCGCGGAATAATTCGGAAATCCCGCGGGAAAAATTCAAAAGTTCGCGGAAATAAATCGAAAACCCGCGGAATAAACTCCAAAACCCGCGGAATCCCAGCCGAAACTCGCGGAATCCAACGGGAAAGGGCCAGACTCTGAAAAAATAAGGGGTTGCTAGGACGGAGAATTATTAAAAAAGGTACCATTGAAGTCAGTTCGCGGAATAATTCGCAAATCCCGCGGGAAAAATTCAAAAGTTCGCGGAAATAAATCGAAAACCCGCGGAATAAACTCCAAAACCCGCGGAATCCCGGCCAAAACCCGCGGAATTCGACGGGAAAGGGCCAGACTCTGAAAAAATAAGGGGTTGCATGGGCGGAGAATTATTAAAAAAGGTACCATTGAAGTCAGTTCGCGGAATAATTCGAAAATCCCGCGGGAAAAAGTCAAAAGTTCGCGGAAATAAATCGAAAACCCGCGGAATAAACTCCAAGACCCGCGGAATCCCGGCCAAAACCTGCGGAATCTACTTAAGGATCAGTCCCCAAAATAAAGCCTTGAAAAAAGCTGCAACAAAATCAAATAAATTTCGACAAAAATGCAGGAATTTCTCCAATGAATGGAGAAATTTTAAAAAAAAGAAAAAGGAGTGATGAAAGAATTGCTTATGAAAGATCTTCCCATCCCCCAAAGACTCATATTGACTGAAATCCTAAAAAAATACCTAAAACGCGGCCACCCTATACATTCTGAAATCGATAAAGATCTAGCCAAAAGATGGGCAGGATATTGGGGCGAAAGGGCATTAGCTAACTACGTCAAAGAACTTCCACAAGAAAAGTACCTTATCTTCCACGACCTTGAACTTCAACTGAACGGCATTCATTTTCAAATTGATACCCTACTTATCTGCCAAAACTTTATCCTCATTATTGAAGCAAAAAATATCTCTGGTACGTTATATTTTGATAATGTTTTTAACCAGCTTATACGGATTAATCCTGACGGTACTGAAGAATCATTTGAGGACCCTCGTGTACAATGCCAGAGACTTCAATCCCTTCTGAGAAGGTGGCTAGTCAAAAACGGCCTCCATCTACTGCCAATTGATCATCTTGTTTTTTTCAAAAGTGCTAACAAAACGATCTTGAAATCCAATCCAAATATTAGAGCTGACTTTAGCAAAGTTTGCAAAGGAAGAGATCTATTTAATAAAATCGAAGACTGTGAGAGGCGATATAAACAAGTTAAAATAGATCCTGAGAAAATGTATGAAATAGGAAAATTAATCTTAAGTCAACACAGCCCCAAAAAAATAAATATTTTGGAAACATATGGTCTTATGGAAAAGGATATACCTAATGGTGTAATGTGCCCAAACTCTACTTGTTCAAAAATTCCGATGGAATACAAAAAAGGTAAATGGATTTGCCCTAAATGCCATACCTTATCAAAAAATGGCCATATTGAAGCTCTACTTGTACACTTCCTGTTAATTAAACCAACCATTACTAACATGGAATGTCAGAACTTACTTCAACTCCCTTCAAGAGACATTTCTCAAAAATTTCTTCTATCTCTTAATCTGCCGTCTACAGGACATACAAAAAACCGTCTGTACTAACAATGGCCCAATCCTGAGAGTTACTTCATCTTAGAAGAAAATCATATCAAACCAATTTTATGCCCCCAGAAGGTGCCACCATGCGTTTCACTATAAAGAATGGAATTTTAATACTAAGCAACACCCTAGAAGACTCCCTGCCCATCGCGAAAATTCCAACCATCCCACAGCCGCAGATAAATCCAAACTTCGCTTATAATCGTGAACTTCAGCAGCTCCTTACCGGAAAACAACTCCTCCTTGATGATATCCCATTCACTCTCGATGAAATCCAAACACATTATCAAAATGGATATGTTACATACCGGCAACCAATTGTTTACAAAGGAAAACAGCCCATCTGTGCTCGGTGCGGCAACAAGGAGCCACAATGGTTTGCAACCTTTCCATGTTCTCGATGTGAAGAAACCTGCCTTTATTGCCGCCATTGTCTCATGATGGGGCGGATCAGTGCATGTACACCGTTACTCGGCTGGAATGGTCCGGTGCCTGACACCATTTACCCTACGAAGATATTAGAATGGGAGGGAACGCTCTCAGAAGGGCAAACAGTGGCGTCGAATCAGGTGGTGGAGGCAATCCATGGAAATCAGGAGCACCTCATTTGGGCGGTCTGTGGTGCGGGGAAAACTGAGGTCCTATTCGCCGGAATCGAAGCGGCTTTAACAGCCAAGAAGAGAATCTGTATCGCCACACCCAGAACGGATGTCGTCTTAGAACTCACACCAAGACTAAAAGCGGCATTTCCTAACATAACTGTGGCCTCCCTTTATGGCGGCAGCGAGGATCGACATCTTTTTGCCCCGCTGACAATTGCCACCACCCACCAGCTGCTTCGTTTTTACCAAGCATTTGACACCATCATTTTGGACGAGGTTGATGCCTTTCCATATACCGTGGAGGAATCGCTCCAGCACGCCGCTACCCAGGCGCGCAAAACCACATCCGCGATGATTTATCTGACTGCAACACCGAATCAAAAATGGCAAAGTGAATGCCGCGCTGGAAAAAGAGCCTACACAACCATTCCCGCCCGATTCCACCGCCACCCGCTGCCGGTGCCCGAATTTGTTTGGTGCGGAAATTGGCAAAAACGACTGCAAAAAAACAAACTGCCCCAAAATGTCATTGACTGGATTCAAAAGCGACTCCGGGCTGATAAACAAGCCTTACTCTTTTTTCCGCATATTCCTTTGATGGAAAAAGCCCTCACCATTCTTCGACGGATTGCTCCAAACATTGAAGCTGTCCATGCCGAAGATCCTGACCGGAAAATCAAGGTGCAGAAGATGCGGGCAAAAGAAATTCCATTACTGTTAACAACAACCATCCTTGAGCGTGGTGTAACATTTCCAAATATCGATGTTGCTGTCATTGGAGCAGAAGATACCATTTTTACCGAAAGCGCCCTTGTCCAAATTGCCGGAAGAGCAGGGCGGAGCAAGGATTATCCTGATGGGGTGGTGACATTTTTTCATTATGGAAAAACAGACCAGATGATAAAGGCAAGGAGGCAAATTGTCTCGATGAACCGGGAAGGGGTTAGGAGAGGGTTGCTTGATCTATAAAAAGGAGCCAAAAAAATGAATCTATTCCAACAAGACCATTGTCTAATCTGTAATAATGTAATCCATCCTGACATAGGGTGGAGAGCCATTTTTTCCACTGAAGAAGAACATTTCCTTTGCACTAAATGCAAATGGAACCTTGAAAAAATTGAAGGCGAAACCTGTCGGATTTGCTGTCGGCCATTTTGCCAACTTGACGAGAAATTTCGCAAGGGGGATTTGTGTAATGATTGCTTCCGCTGGGAGGGGGATCCGGAGTGGCATGGATTTCTTGAAAAAAATCGATCACTCTTCCTCTACAATGAATTTTTAAAAGAAGTAATTGCGAAATTTAAATTTCGCGGGGACTATGTATTGGCAAAGGTATTTTCAGTATTTTTTAAAGCAGAACTCACAAAAATGAGCCCGGATTTACTTGTGCCGATTCCATTGAGTATGGAACGGCTTTATGAGCGCGGGTTTAACCAGGCAGTGGCACTCCTGAACGAATCCGGCCAACGCCCCTCGGAAATACTTACCCGGGTACACTCAGAAAAGCAATCGAAAAAATCAAGGTCAGAGCGAATTCATCTGCCCCAAGTATTCAAACTCGCCGCAGAAATTAATTTACAAGGAAAAAGGGTTGTCCTAATTGATGATATTTACACAACCGGATCCACACTAAGGCACGCGGCGAAGGTTTTAAAAGCGGCAGGAGCAGCAAGCATCCAATCGCTGACACTTGCGAGGTAGTGAAGGAGGGGGCAGAAATACCTGCCCCTCAACTGGGTCAACTCTTCATCTGAAGTGCTTTTTGCGCATTTTCGATATCATGCCCCAATAAGAGCCCTAAATCATATGCCGGATAATAGCCGTGCTTGTGCATATAATTAAAGACTCTTTCATGCCCATGGATTGCACCCATCAGCTGATTGGTGAAGGTTTTTCGTAACGAAGGTGTGGCTGTTTCGGTAATGGCGGCAGCGAGATTTCGGACCAATGTTTTCGAAAGGCCATGCAGATCTGCGGCAAAAAAGCCCATGTCTTCACGTAAATCTTCTTCCTCCCTTGCTTGATAGCCCTGTGCTGATGGATAAAATTTAAGCAGTTCTCTTAGGTTTCCATCAAGGTCGTGAATACACTTTTTGTAAAGTTCTTTAAGCTCTGGGTCAGTTACTTTTTTAATGGACATTTTCAGCTTCATTAATCCCATCGATTGGAAGGCAGTCAATTCGTGCAATTCTAATGTTTCATGCCAGGCCAGCAATTTTCGTTCTTCGTGCTCCATATAATGAAATCCCCCATTCGTTTTCACATCCATTTACCCTATTCTGGATGCATATTAGTGGCAAATTGTCCTCCTTAATATTATAATAAATATGAACAACCATTCATTTTAGTAAATATTACCTATCGATGTCAAAGGTGGTGTCAAACATTGTCACTATTTACCTGATGTATTTGTCAATAATTCGACAAAATTTTTGTTCTGATTTAGCAGGATAATCATAGGGTAAAATAGAAATGTATACACAAGCCTTAACAAAAGGAGGAGTCCACAAATGAAATATAACGTTCGTGGTGAAAACATTGAGGTAACTCCAGCAATAAGAGAGTATGTTGAAAAGAAAATTACAAAATTGGAGCGCTATTTTACTGAAGCACCAGATGCTAATGTAAATGTGAATCTAAGATTCAATCAAGATAAAACGTCCAAAGTAGAGGTAACGATCCCTCTGCCACAATTAGTTTTACGTGCTGAGGAAACAAACGTAGATATGTATGCTGGGATTGACTTGATTACTGACAAGCTAGAGCGCCAAATTCGCAAACACAAAACAAAGGTTAACCGTAAGTTCCGTGAAAAAGGCGAATTCCCAATAACATTTGCAGCAACTGAAAGCCCAGAAGTGCATGATGTGGATGAAGATGATCTTGAATTAGTTCGTACAAAACGCTTCGATTTGAAACCAATGGACAGTGAAGAAGCGATCCTGCAGATGAATATGCTCGGTCATAGCTTCTATGTATTCAATAATTCAGATACTAACCGTACAAATGTTGTTTACAAGCGTAAAGATGGCCGTTACGGCTTAATTGAAGCGCAATAATAGGAACGAGAACGCCGCTCCAGTATGGCTGGAGCGGCGTTTTTTTGGAAACATGCCTTATTTTTAATATATTATAGTCATCAGAATCTCCTGTATCAAAACCATAAAAGGTTTATAGATTAAGATTTTGATAGTAAGTTTCAAATTCCCAATATATCCAAGGCACTTATCTACGTATCTTGGGTCGTTATTCTACAAATATTCAAACGATAATGATAAATTTGAGTTAATTATCTACAAATTCCCACCATTTATCAACAGTTATACAAAACCCATCCCCAAAAAAAGAAAGCTGGCGATTTGCTCGCCAGCCCTCCACTATGGTGCTCCACAAAATTTGCGGCATTCATTTCACTCTTAAGCCGTATTTACTTCGCCGCCCCACAGCAGTTCTTATATTTCTTGCCGCTGCCGCAAATACATGGGTCGTTGCGGCCGACATCAATTTGCTTCACTTTTGGTTTTTTCTTAACAGGTTCGCCGTCTTCTTTCGGATTCACCGCTTGACCTTTTGCGACTTCTTCACGCTCAAGATTGTTGCGAATCTCAGCCTTCATAATGTACATGGCTGTCTCATCCTCGATCGATTGAATCATCGCTTCAAACATTGCGAAGCCTTCATGCTGGTATTCACGAAGCGGATCGATTTGTCCATATGCACGTAAATGAATTCCTTGACGCAGCTGATCCATTGCGTCAATATGATCAATCCACTTAGAGTCAACTGCCCTTAGTGTCACAACCTTTTCAAATTCGCGCATTTGATCAGGATAAAGGATTTGTTCCTTCTCCTCGTAGCGCTCCTGCACTTTTGCGTAAATGGCATCGACGATTTCCTCTGGATCTTTGCCCTTAAGGTCATCCACGGTAATGTCACCTTCATGAAGAAGGGTGGCATGGATATATTCGACAATCGCCTGGAGGTTCCATTCTTCCTCATCCTCATGACGTGATGCATGGGCATCAACATTACGCTGAATCGAGTTAAGAATCATTTTTTGAACAATTTCGCGAAGGTTTTCAGATTCTAACACTTCATCACGCTGGGAGTAAATAATTTCACGCTGCTGACGAAGAACGTCGTCATATTGCAACAGCTGTTTACGGGCATCGAAGTTGTTGCCCTCGACGCGTTTTTGCGCAGATTCAACAGCACGAGATACCATCTTACTCTGAATTGGCTGGGAATCATCCATTCCAAGCTTTTGCATCATCGCTTTCATATTGTCTGAGCCAAAGCGGCGCATCAGCTCATCTTCCATTGATAAATAAAACTGTGTGACACCAGGATCCCCTTGACGACCGGAACGTCCGCGAAGCTGGTTATCAATCCGTCTGCTTTCGTGGCGTTCGGTACCAATAACCGCAAGGCCGCCAAGTTCAATGACACCTTCACCTAGTTTAATGTCTGTACCACGGCCGGCCATATTGGTCGCAATCGTTACGGAGCCCTTGTGGCCTGCTTCGGCAATGATTTCAGCTTCGCGTTCATGGTTTTTCGCGTTCAAGACATTGTGGTGAATACGTTTTTTGAATAAATAGGTTGAAATTAACTCAGATGTTTCAATCGCAACTGTACCAACAAGTACTGGCTGCCCCTTTTGATTTCGTTCCGCAATATCCTCGACAACGGCGCGGAACTTGCCGTCCATCGTAGAGTAAATTAAATCGGCGCGGTCATCACGGGCAATGGGTCTGTTCGTAGGAATCACGATAACATTCATATTATAAATGTTACGGAATTCTTCCTCTTCCGTTTTAGCGGTACCCGTCATACCGGCTAATTTTGAATACATACGGAAATAGTTTTGGAACGTAATCGTTGCCATCGTCATGCTTTCATTTTGAACTTCGAGGCCCTCTTTCGCTTCAATCGCCTGGTGCAAGCCTTCGCTGTAACGGCGTCCTTTCATTAAACGCCCAGTAAACTGGTCAACAATGACAATTTCGCCTTCCTGCACGACATAATCGATATCGAGGTGCATGCTGACATTCGCTTTTAACGCCTGGTTAATATGATGGTTCAAGGTCACATGCGACATATCAAAAAGGTTTTCAATCCCGAAAGCTTTTTCAGCTTTGCTGATGCCTTCTTCTGTCAGCATAACGCCCTTCGTTTTTTCATCATACGTATAGTCGGTATCCTTTGTCAGCATCCGCACAAAGGCATTTGCTTGGATATAAAGAACAGCCGATTTTTGCGCTGAGCCGGAAATAATCAACGGGGTCCGAGCTTCGTCAATTAAAATCGAGTCAACCTCGTCAATAACCGCATAAAAAAGCGGGCGCTGGACCTTTTGCTCTTTATAAAGAACCATGTTATCACGAAGGTAATCGAAGCCAAATTCGTTATTTGTACCGTACGTAATATCGCAGGCATAGGCAGCTTGCTTTTCATCCTTATCCATGCTGTTCAAATTCAAGCCAACCGTAAGTCCTAAAAATTGATATAGTTCACCCATTTCGGTCGCGTCACGGCTTGCCAAGTATTCGTTGACCGTAACAACGTGAACACCTTTACCCGAGAGGGCATTTAAATAAACCGGCATGGTTGCGGTTAACGTTTTACCTTCCCCGGTCTTCATCTCGGAAATGTTCCCTTCATGGAGAGAAATACCCCCCATCAGTTGAACATGGTACGGATATAAGCCAAGCACACGTCGGGCTCCCTCGCGGACAACCGCAAATGCTTCAACAAGAAGGTCATCCAATGTTTCGCCCTTTTGATAACGGGCCTTAAACTCTTCTGTTTTTTCTCGAAGCTGATCGTCTGTTAACTTTTCTGTTTCAGCTGCAAGGACATCAATTTTCGCTGCAAGCTTGTCTAACCTTTTCAGCTCGCGTTTGTTCAGATCAAATACTTTATTTAAAATCCCCATCATCTGATGAACGCTCCTTTTTATCGAGACTAAAAAATCACTTTTTTAAAAATAAGAAAGTATAAATTTTGACTTTGAGAAATGTCCAGCTCCAGTGCCCTAGCGGCTAGTGTCCTTCGCTCTCCGCCCTACGATAAGTCAACATCGAATCGCCTCCGGCTCTTCGTGTTTCCTTTATTTCAGTTGGAGCGCTCCAGGCCATACGCCGCTGACCAGGGCGCTTGCGCTTTTCTTGTCAAAAATATTCGATAATTTCCCTTATCATCTTACCATTTCCACATTACAGTGACAACAATGGAAGCAAGGGAGCAAAAATTGTCATTCTACTATTATATATCAACGAACTTTTAAACCGTTATCGAATGTTCGATTTTTTGTCAAATATGACAGACTTATGGCATTTTATCTGAGAATACAATTCAGTCGAATGACATGGCAATAAAACTGAATATTGAATGAATGAATATCTGATATTTCGCATAAAGATACATTTATTTCTTTGTTTACACTATATGAATAGTAGTAATCTATCCCTTTAATAACAACGTTTTTATGTTGTTATTAGGGGAAAGCGGGACTTTTGTCTGTATGAAAAAATATTCACAAATTGTACATTGGAATATACTCTCACAATGTTAGATACTACCTTTAGAGAGGTTAATATGGAACATAAATAGAGAAAGAAACCAAAATGGGAAGGGTGAGTTAAGTGGCCATTTGGGGGAAAAAGAAAGATAAAGATAAAGATCCCGAAACGAGAGAAGATAGAAAAAAAGTTGGCCTGATTCGTGGACTATGGCAGAAATTCAGAGGTATAGACTGGAAGAACCCGGTTAACAGGTGGAAATTACTATTCGTGTCACTTGTTGGCTGTATCGTTGTTTTCGGCGGGGGATATGGAGTACTTTCCTTAACCAACTCGCCGTCATTCTGTGCTAGCTGTCATGAAATGGCACCAGAGTATTCAACGTATACAGCAAGCGCCCACAGCAACATTACATGCGTTCAATGTCATATCAAACCTGGGTTCGTCAATATGGTAACCCACAAAATGAAATCGATGAAAGAAGTGTACTACCATGTAACTGGAGTTCCTGAACAAATTGTTCAAACCGAAGAAGAAGCTATTTCAAATGAAAACTGTTTACAATGCCACTCCAAGAACCGCCTTGTCACAGCATCCGGTGACTTGAAGGTTAACCATAAAGGACATATCGAAGAAGGCATTCCTTGTATTTCCTGCCACGCAGGTGTTGTTCACGCTAAAATCGTTAGCCGTGGTATCAATACAGAAGAAGTCCGTGGACATTGGACAAAGGAAACTGCCGAAAAATTAATGGAAAAGAAATACTTGAGACCTAATATGGGATCATGTATTGACTGTCATGACAAAGTAAATAATGGCGAAAAGCCGTGGGAAGATGTTGCCTATAACGTCCCGCCAAATCCGGAGGAAATGGAGAAAAAACTCGAAGAAAAAACAAAAGAAGCATCAGGTGAAGCAGCAAAAGAGGGCGAAAGTAAAGAAGTAGACGCTGCTGTCCATGATGAAAAAACCCAAGCAATCATTTTACAAGCCATTGGTAAGCAGAAAAAGGATGCTAAGATTTCGATGGAATGTAAAACATGCCATAAACAAACAGAAATTCCTAAAACACATAAAAATGTCGATTGGAGCAATAATCACGGCACCACAGCAGTTAAAGACCTAGATAAATGTGTGAACTGTCACCAGGATTCTAAATGGGTTAGAGAAATTCCAAAAGAAGACATCATGTCCCTGCTAAAAATGGGTGATCAAAAGACAAAATATGTACCTAATATGACCCTTGTTAAAGAACAAGCAAGAACGAATAAATTCTGTAGCGCTTGTCACGCTGATCGTCCTGATAGTCATGGAGAAAGCAATCAATGGCTGACAAGTCATGCTGACAAAGCAAAAACAAATGAAATGAAAGCAGAATGCTTTGTCTGTCATGATCGTGAAAAACCAAAAGCTGACGCTGCTGAGCACAAAGCACCAACAGATGTTTATTGCCAATATTGCCATCGAACTGGCTTTAAAGACGATGTTAAAAACTAAGAGATCAAATCTGGGGGGACGCTTTTATGGATGAAGATCACAAACACGACCTGCCGGCCCCTCCTCGTTATCGTTATAAGTTAATCAAATTTGTGACTCTCGCACTGTTTTTTATCGTCGTTTTCCTCTCACTTGGGTTCTCTGGGCTAAAGGCAACCTCTAGCTCAGAGTTTTGCTCATCGTGTCATGAGATGAAACCTGAGGTCTTTACGTGGAAAGCCTCTACCCATAGTGAGGTGGATTGTGTAAACTGTCATACCGACCCAGGGATTAAGCAGATAGCGAAGGATAAAGCAGACGGAGTTATAAAGAATTTACGAAATGAAGAGGATACAACGGCAGCCATAATCCGCATGCCAAAAGAAATTCCTGATAGTGCATGTGAAAAATGTCATAATATTTCAACACGTGAATTTACACCATCAGGGGACATCATTATTCCCCACAAGCAGCATTCAGACAAAAAAATAAAATGTACACAGTGCCATAGCAGCGTTGCCCACGGCAAAATAGCCGATCGAAACATGACCTTTAAGACCGACTATGATAAATGGGACAGCAAGGTTGGAAAGGCAGCGATGGCGGATTTGAAATTTACCCGGCCAGCGATGGAAACATGCATGGATTGTCATATCGCAAGAAAAATTACAACGGAGTGCAGTGCCTGTCATACGACTGGGATGGTTCCAAAGAGCCATAAAAAAGCGGACTTTAAAACAAAAACACATGGCATCGTAGCCAAAACTGAATTAAAGGATTGCAATTCATGTCATAAGTACATGTCAACTGCACCACTGCAAGGATATGAGGAAGCTTCAACAGTTGATAAGTATTTAAATCAGGTAAATAGCGATAAAACCACTAAGAACGAGCACACATATGCAAAGGAAAATACATTTTGCCAAGCTTGCCATAAAATACGGCCAGAAAGCCATACGAAAACATTTATCGGTAATCATGGAACAGAGGCCGGTAAAAACGAACAAAAATGCTATACGTGTCACGACTCTAATAGAACAAATACATCGAGTAATAACACTGTGAATTGTTCAACCTGTCATCAGATGAAACATCTTACTAATTGGCGTAAAGGTCACCCTATTCCTGTCGATAATGTTAAGAGACCGGAAGCAAGATGCTATACCTGCCATGTCGAAAAAACCTGCACAAGTTGTCATAAAAATTAATTGTGAGGAGGGTACTTATGGAAGCACAAGAATTACCAATGATAGAAAAGCCTGAACCATCCAAGGAAACACGAACGAAAAAAAAGAATGACCACTTTACTAAACTACAGGGATTATCACTTATCATTGCTGCGTTGCTTATTAGCTTGATTGGCGGCTATTTTATCAGCGATAAATTTATTTGGACGAATAAAGACCAAAGCAGGATGGACGAACAAATTGCTTATTATGAAGGCTTAGTTAATAAAGAGCCAAATAAACCGGAACACCGAGTTAATCTTGGTTATGCTTATCATTTGAATGGCGAAAATGACGATGCCGTTAAACAATTATTAGTCGCAATTGATTTAGATAAAAAGAATGTTGGGGCATACTTCAACTTGGGACTTGTCTATAACGATGAGAAGCGCTATGACGATGCCCTTAAACAGTCTAAAAAGGCTGTTGAGCTGGCCCCAAAAGATTATAAGGGATATTTGTTAGAGGGAATGGTTTATCGCAAGCTAAAAATGTATACGGAAGCATTAACATCTCTACAAGAAGCAGATAAACTTATGCCAGTTAATAATGATATTATCTTTGAGATTGGGAGAGTTGCAGAGGATCAAGGAAAGGTTAAAGATGCCGAGGAACTTTATAAGAAGGCACTTAGCTATGACCCTCTATATAAACCAGCATCTGAAGCTTTAACAAGATTAGCAGCAAATAATAAAGATAACAACTAAAAGGAGATGACTAGAATTGAAAAAGTCCACTGTATATATTTGGATGAGTGCAATGGTTGTGCTTTCCGTAGCCCTATTCTCAGGCATCACCTTTTTGGATTTAGGGTCAACAATAAAACCAATTGTGGCCGCAGCGAATCCAGTTGGAGGGAAACCGGAATTTAGACAGTCTTTTTATGGAAGCTTTGAGGCCCCCCTTAATAAACCAATGGATGTTGCTAAGATTGGCGAGCTGATATATGTAACGGATACAAAGAATAATCAGGTACAGGTTTTTGACCAATCAGGAAATAATGTACTGAAATTTGGTAAAGCAGGAACAGAAAAAGGGCAGTTTCAATTTCCGTATGGCATAGCAGGCGATAAAAACGAAAATATCTACGTGGCTGACCTGTATAATGGGAACATTTCTATTTTTAGTCCAAAAGGAGAATTTATTAATTTCTTTCCGGATCAGGAAAAAATCATTAAAGCTCCTGGGGGGCTCAGAATCTACGATGATAAATTATATGTCACTGATATAAAAGAAAATAAGCTGTTTATCTTTAATCTAGATGGCAAAAAATTAATGGAAATCGGAGGTCCAGGGCAAGAAGAAGGCAAATTCATTGCTCCTAACGCAGTGGCAGTTGACAGAGACAATCAAATTTATGTAACTGACTCCGGAAATAATCGGGTTCAAATTTTTAATAAAGATGGGAAGTTTATTAAAATTATCAATGGTTCAGAAGATGGAAAGGGTTCACCTATATTCGTTAACCCAAGAGGGATAGCAGTCGATTCAAAAGGCACAGTTTATATTGTAAGTAATATGTCACATAATATCTATGCTTACGATAAAGAT
The DNA here is from genome assembly GCF_044762155.1 of Neobacillus sp. NPDC097160. NCBI lineage: Bacteria > Bacillati > Bacillota > Bacilli > Caryophanales > Bacillaceae > Neobacillus > Neobacillus sp. NPDC097160. The sequence goes on from NZ_JBIWDU010000014.1 coordinate 28,758, forward strand.
GGAAATGAAGTTGAAGTGTTAGGTGGCATGGGAACAGATAACGGGCAGCTTTACCTGCCAAATGGACTGTTTATAGATGAACGAGGTGCATTATATGTAACAGATACAGTTAACCAAAGAATCCAGGTCTTCTATTAATTCCAATGTCACTTAAGGGAGGTGGTGCCTGAAAGTAGGATTATGGTTTTTCATGCTTCAAGTTTCAAGGTAACAGAGACTAAAGAGAGAGAGAGAGAGAGAGAGAGAAAATTTTGGGAGGTTTTAGATATGAGTAAGATCAAATTAGGTTTTTCTGCACTGCTTACGCTCGTTTTATTAAGTGTGTTTGCTGCGTTTGCGTCCGCAGAAGGATCAACAGCTTTCGATCGAAATACTACAAATCCAGCACCTGGAATTAATGTGGGTGACGTTGATAGCTATGGTAACCCAAATACGCACAAAACGCATGGGAATTTTCAAAATAATACCAACTCATGTGCTAACTGTCATAGTACCCATAACGGGAGCAGTGCAACTTTACTTAAATTCCAAAGTTCGGAATATGATATGTGCGTATCCTGTCACGATGGAACAATGGGCTTTTATAATGTATTAGAAGGCTCAGGTGCTGGAACTTTCAACACAACTCATGACAGTTCTTCCATGCACAATGTTGGATCAGGAGTCAAAATTGGGTCGGCACCTGGTGCATTCTCAAATAAATCAACAGGAGAATTAGAATGTTCCAGCTGTCACAATCCACACGGATCTGTCAATGACAGATTGTTAAAAGAAGCTGTACTTGGAACGACATCGTTTGCTTCAGATGTTACTAAGGGAACAAAGGCCATCACTCTTGATTTGACACCAGATCCTGCTTTTGCAGATATCAATGCAAGTACATCGAATTCTGGATTAGTCATTACAAAATCAACAGGACCTAACAATACATCTAAAGTAAACTATTCAAAATTCTGTTCAGCCTGCCATGATGATTATATCCAAGGAAGCGGCAAACTTCGCGCTGACGGACATTACACACATACAACAAACAGCAGTTCTGCCGGTAGAAACTGTGCAGCATGTCACTTTGCACATGGTACTGACATTACACTCCTTAAAGATACACAAGGAAAAACGATTGCTGATTATATGAAACCAGTAGACAAAGGCGGAAATGGCTGGTCTGAAGCAAAAGCGAAAGCCTACATGAAAGATGTAAGCGGCAGCGGTACTTCATCGCTTAAGAAATACACAAATATGGCTGTATGCTGGACATGTCACCAATCATCACATGCTCTTGATACTCAACAGCCTGCTAATGAATTCTTAACAGATGGGGTCGATAGAAACGGCAATCCAATTAAGATATTCAAAGGAAAAAATGATATTAAATAAAAAAAGCTAACCAATAGTCCTACATATTAGTTAGCCCAGCAAAAATGAATAGTCAATAAACTAGGTAGTAATATTCGTTATTACTGCCTTGTTTTATTATTCCAGCCTGTTGGAAAATTGTCAAAAATATTTAACTTAACAAAGAAAATTAATGTTTATTCAGTTGATATAATAAATAAAGAGCCTTTTTAAACTTAATTATGTAAAAAAGAAAAGGATGAATATCATGAAAAGGATGAACTACAAACGAAAGTTAATTTCATACGTTGTTATATGGAGCGTTTTTATCGGTTCCCTCCTTTCATATTCTCCTGATAACATTGCGCTTTCAGCATCAGGTGTTCCGGAAATAAAGATTTTAACGCCGGATTTAGGGGCAGTGTTTAATGTTTCAACGGTTGAATTTACGGGAAGAATTTCCGATGATCTCACTACTCCAGACAAACTTCCAGTAAAAGTATTTGATACTCTGGGTGATTCACAACAGCCTATTGATATAACAGGTGAGGGAAAGTTATCGATTACACTAGAGGATAAATATGCTGACTTTTCCTATTCAAGAGATTTCAGTGAAGGGGCTCATACCTTAACATTTGTCGTGACGGATGAGGATGGTGTCAGTAACAAGGTTGATCAAGCCTTTACTGTTACGCTAACTGGTAAAGAAGAGGTGAATGGTACTTCACCAGCAACCGTTAATGAGGCGGTAACAAATCCAGAAAAATCTTCTGTTGAAGAACTCGGTACGAGTCAACCCTCCGCTGAAGCAACTGTTGCAAGTCTGCCTGTTGATGATGTAACAGGTAAAAGGCCCTATATGTTTAAAATGTTTCTTATTCCCAAAGATGCTGAAGATAAATATGTACCTGGAAATACCGTACCAAGCACCTACCTTCCGGCCGAGGATATGACTCGCGTTCCTTTGGGATATCAAATATTAATCGAAGTAAGAAGTACTCAACTATTAACTAAAACTCAACCATTGATAACGTTTTTTGGAGATATTACAGGAACAGAAAAGTTAGTAAAAACAACAAAGATATCAGATGAAATCAATGCATATGTATATTCATTTACACCTGATAAGCAGTTTAATCCCGGTACAACCTATTCTGTTTATTTAAATCCGAAATTCTCGAATGATTTGGGGAATGAAATCATTCCTAGATTCCTTAAATTTACAACTGTCAGTGGGAATTATGAAAACTATGAATTTCCTGCAGGCAAAGGAAATGATGTAAGGGATAAAGACTATATCCATGGCCCGTTTTCTAATGTAACCAATGCTTGTTCCTTCTGCCATAGCACCCATAATGGAAAGACACCAACGCTTGAAGGCGGAAAATATGGTGCTAAAGCCAATAATTTGTGTATGGCTTGCCATGATGGAACGAATGGATCACCAAAGCTAGAGAGCAATATGGATAACAATAAACATTATAAAGATTCAAGTGTTTCATGTACCAGCTGTCATAATCCGCATACTCCAGGGACGAAAGAAAATCCAAACAGTTTCCATAGTATTGAAAGCCCGGACAGCAATGGTAGTCACTACAAAGCTTATAACAAAGCTAGTACTGCTAAAGGTAATGCGGATGATTTCTCGTTATGTTTAAGCTGCCATAATGGTATTAGGGATGAAACAGGTAAAGAGACTTCGAATATTAAAAAATATTACACTGATGAAACTCTATTGGTACAATCAGTTCATAATTTGCAAGCAACCGAGGATAGCGGCAGTAAATTAAATGGTCAGCTTCCTTGTGCTGAGTGTCATGAGACTCACGGTTCAGATAATCTTTTTAACTTAAGAAGAGAATTAGGGAATAAACCCGCCTTACCTACAGAAAATCAATATAAGACAATTGGGACCACATGGAACGAAAAAAACGAACGGAATTTTTGTTTGAATTGTCACAATGTAGGTGCTGAGATTTATGGTAAAAAGGCAGTAATTGATAATACAATTTCAGGTCATCAGGACGATAGTAAAGCTTGTTCTGAATGTCATAGTGACCAAACAAAGACATATAAAAGCTTTAGAGAAAAGTCGATGAGTGCAGCCCATGCACCGTTCCGGGGTGTAGCCCCTTCAACAAACCCATAAACAAGGAAAACACGAGAGTTTAAAGAATTCTCGTGTTTTCTTATTTTAAGATTTATTTCATCTTCAACCACTCCTGCAGCCCGTCAATCTTCCTCCATAAATGCAGGTGCATATCGGCATAAACAATCGCTTCGTTTTCATCACCAAAACCATAATAGTCAGGGGGATAGGCGGGAAGCCGTTTTTTTCCGGTAAGGTAGGCAATTACATGTTTGTTCACTGTTTTTGCTGCTTTCAGAAGCATTTCAGCCTCCTTTGTGAAGCTGTTCTCGTGCAGCTCGAGCAAAAGCTTATTATATAAGAATTGCGCCGAAGCCTCCTCATATTGTTGGAGCAAATTACCTGCTTTTTTATATTCTTCTAAATCTACATAGGCGACAAATAAAGAGTAACGAACCCCTTGGTTATCCATCGGATTTAACTCGAGAAGTTCTTCATACTGCTCCACAGCCTCATGTTTTTTTCCTAACAGGGAGAGTGCCTCGGCAAAGTGAAGTTTTGCTCGCATGAAGGGTCTTGTTTCTATTAAGCCCCAGAAGTACCCGGTGTTTTCTTTGAAAAAGGACTTGCCGAGTTCCCTTTCCCCTGCCTTAATTCCTTTTTCATAGAGTAAAATCGCTTCTTCAAGGCTGTTTGTCCTTTCAGCCAGGATGACATAGGCATCGATACAATTGGGGTTCAGCTTTAATGCTTCTTCTGCAAATTTATAACGCTGTTTCCCATCTGACTTATATGCATCATAGATTAAGTTTCTTGCCCGTTCTTCATCTCTCCGGGGAACCTTCCGAGCCGTTTTTTTATGCGCATGATCCGAGCTGGTTAGTGTCTGGACAATAGGTCCTGTTCCTTCATGTCTTTCCTCGTTCATTGAGCCACGATTTTTAGGAAATGGAATAACGGGTGCTTTATCTTTAGCCGGCATATCAGAAGTCTCATTTACACCATATACAAGGCCCATTAATTCGGCAATTTCCTCAGCTAATTCCGATTCAAGCTCTGAAACAATGGAGGAAATACTGCCGGCTGAAACGCTGTATTGCTTTGCCAATTCCTTTTGGGTAACCATTTCTTCCATCGGAGCGATCGTTGACAGCAAATAATGAAGTGCTGCTACATAAATATTTGGATTTTGGATCCGTTTTTGCTTTTTTTGGCAAAAATTCATCCAAAGAATAATGCCCGTGTCCACGACTGGAGGGGGGAGAAGCAATTCTAGCCTCTTCTTGAAGAGATCGGCCACTTCTTTATAAATAGGTGCCGGCCAATCCATTTCATCCACTTCAAGCAGGCCGCCTACCATTGGCAGTTCACTTAAGACCTCCATAAAAAAATCAGTCAAATACTCGTGTGGGGAATCGTAATCAGCGTCAAGGCTGCTATCTTCAATGTAGGAAAAAGCATGTTCAGGTTTGAGTTCAGGTAAATCAAACGGTGATGGGAAAAAGACATAACTTTGCTCGTATGGAAGAATGATACCAATAAAGAAAGAGCCCTCTTCAATCGTGACCGGTACATTGGTAATGACGGTCTCCAGTTGTTCCAAGTTGAAGCCATCTTCGACCCTCAGCTTGTTATTTTCAACACTCAATACCTTTCCGGCAATCGTTCTGGCAGATGTCCATGTTTGTAAAATTTGCTTCAGCTTAGGGCGCTTAATTTTCCCACCTTCAACCGTGATAAATTTTTCAATAATTGTTTTTCCATCATCTAATCCTTCAAAAAGGGAAAACCAAATGGCATGAATCAGCTCATAAAACTCCTGTTCTTGCTCATTTTCGATGTCAATTATTGTTTCAAGAATTTCAAAGTCTTCGTGTATTTCATTCCCATAGTGGTAATAAGCAAAATGAAGAAGTTGTTTTTGCAGCTCGTCAATTTCGTTTTCAATAATTTGGGTGATGGAAACAGCCTCACTCTCCCCACAGCACTTTTTATACTTTTTTCCACTCCCGCAAGGACAAGGATCATTACGATTTATTTTCTCCATCTCACTCGCTCCTTTTTATGGTTTTATCTCTTTTAACCATTATTCCATTTGCGCTGCCCGTCCTGAAATTCAAAAACAAAACGGTATGTATTCATTATGTATCGATCAGTTGACTTCATAGGTGATACTTCCATAGTTATTCTTCTTTTATAGTACCATTTTTGACAGATCGATATATATAAATACTATGGAAAATTGGTGGATTCTTGCGTAAGATGCAGGACTGTTTCAAATCCCTGCTGATTGAAGTTTCACATTCCCCCATTATCACGCTATAATGAAAAAGGAACTGACCAGACTTATTTAGAATAAACTACTAAATGGATTTAATTTTAAATTTTTATAGAGGTGAAGGAAATGGAAATAGCGGAAATTCGTAATGAACTTGAAAAAACAGCTAAGAAACTAGCGGACTTTAGGGGGTCTCTTTGACCTTGAAAATAAAGAAGCCAGAATCGCTGAACTAGATGATATCATGCTCCAGCCTGATTTTTGGAATGATCAGGAGAAAGCACAGCTAGTCATCAGTGAGGCGAATGGCTTAAAAGATCAGGTAAATGAGTTTGTCGAATTGAATGACTCATATGAAAACCTGGAATTGACCTATGAGCTTATCAAAGAAGAAAATGATGAGGAATTAAGGGCGGAACTGGAGGAAGAACTCCAGCAGTTAACAGGCCGCTTGAATCAATTTGAACTTCAGCTTCTCTTGAGTGAGGAGTATGATAAAAATAATGCGATTTTGGAGCTTCACCCTGGGGCTGGAGGGACAGAATCACAGGACTGGGGCTCGATGCTCCTACGGATGTATACCCGCTGGGCGGAGAAAAAGGGCTTTAAAGTAGAAACACTTGATTATCTTCCCGGTGATGAAGCCGGAATTAAAAGCGTGACACTAGCGATTAAGGGCCATAATGCTTACGGTTATTTGAAAGCGGAAAAGGGCGTACATCGCTTGGTACGGATTTCGCCGTTTGATTCTTCTGGCCGCCGTCATACATCGTTCGTATCCTGTGAAGTGATGCCTGAGTTTAATGAGGAAATTCAGGTAGATATTCGGACAGAGGATTTAAAAATTGATACGTACCGTGCCACTGGTGCGGGTGGACAGCATATCAATACCACGGATTCGGCCGTTCGGATTACCCATTTACCAACAGGGGTTGTTGTCACATGCCAATCAGAACGTTCACAAATTAAAAACCGCGAGTCAGCGATGAAAATGCTTAAAGCTAAGTTGTATCAACGAGAAATTGAGCGGCAGGAACAAGAACTTTTGGAAATCCGCGGCGAGCAAAAGGAAATCGGCTGGGGGAGTCAAATCCGTTCCTACGTTTTCCATCCATATTCGATGGTAAAGGATCACAGGACAAATACCGAGAGCGGAAATGTTCAAGCCGTCATGGACGGAGATTTAGATCAGTTTATTAACGCTTATCTGCGTTCAAGAATTTCGTAACTAGATGAAAATAGTAAAGCCTTTGTCGACCCATTCGGCAAAGGCTTGATTTTTGGGATTTATTGCCGATCATGGTGAGAAAACGAGGCACGTGATTAATGTTAAATGTCTATTCCTTTTTTGAAGATGTTTTAATGTCGAATGGGGGTAATTCAATTACTTCATTAATAATGCCAAGCATTGTTCCATTTCTGTCCAGTTTATCTCCAATATGACGGAGATGACTTCGAAATTCAGAGGCATGATTGTTAACCGTATTCTCTAGCGAGTAAATGCTTTCTTCCACCTTCTCTAATCGCTGGTTCACCCCAACAAACTGCTGGTCCATGCTATCGAAACGCTGGTCCATTGCTTCGAATTGCTTGTTTATTTGTTCCATCATTTGCTTCAACAATTGCTCCATTTATTCCACCTCCTTCTCAACAGATTATACCATAATATGATAAGATTTTTGGTATTCTATTTGGGCAATAATTTATCAAATTCGCTTCCTTATGAAAATGAGGTCATTGGCAAAAGCTAATCTTAAATTTAGCCCTTTACCACGTCACTTTACTGCCATTTACACCATATTTTTCCCATGCTATACTCACTTTCGGTTAAAAGAAATTATAGTAGAAGAAGGAATTTTTGAGGAGAATATCGGTATGAATATTTTAAGCAATCTTACACAAACCTTTCCGAAAACGAGCGTGGCAATTGATTATCTTTTTGTTCTGATTGGTGCCGCAATTATTGCCCTGTCGTTTAACGTGTTTTTGCTCCCTAACCAGGTGGCTTCAGGCGGCGTTAGCGGAATCAGCACCATTCTAAAAACAGTGGTTGGATGGGAGCCGGCCTATGTCCAATGGGCCTTTAATATTCCTTTATTTATTGCCGGTGTCGTATTATTAGGAAAGCAATTTGGCGTGAAGACACTTGTTGGTACGATTTTTTTACCGTTTGTTGTTTTTTTGACAAAGCATTTGGAGCCATGGACTCATGACGCATTGTTAGCTGCTTTGTTCGGGGGAATTGGCGTGGGACTTGGCCTTGGGATTGTGTTCCGGGGAAAGGCATCTACCGGCGGGACAGACCTTGCTGCGCAGATTATTAATAAATATACAGGTTTTACACTTGGCAGATGCGTGGTCATGATCGACGGATTGATTGTCCTAACGGCCGCCATTGTTTTTGATATTGAAAAGGGATTGTATGCATTAATTGCCCTGTATGTGACAAGCAAAACGATTGACCTTATTCAAGTCGGGTTTGGCCGATCCAAAATGGCAATGATTATTACCAATAAACAAGAGGAAGTTCGTGCAGGAATTTTGAATAAAATTGACCGTGGTGTGACAAAACTATCTGCATATGGTGGTTTTACTGACCATGAAAGGCCGGTTCTAATGTGCGTGGTTGATCAAACTGAGTTCACAAAATTGAAACAATTGGTCAAAACCCTTGACCCATCTGCCTTTGTGGTCGTTATGGATGCAGCAGAGGTTCTAGGTGAGGGTTTTAAACGCTCATAGTCACTGGTATAATAACACAGTGGTGGTATTTATTTCTGAAAGGGGATTAGTTATGAAGAAAAAGCTACTAACATTGCTGCTGGGAACTTCCCTAGTAATGGGTCTTGCTGCTTGTGGGGGCGGCAATGATAACACAACAAAAGATAAAGGCAACGGCGGTGGAACCGAAACGGCTTCAGCAGGTGATGCCCAAAAGATTTACGATCAAAAATGTTCAAGCTGTCACGGCGGCGATCTTAAGGGTGCAGTTGGTCCAGATTTAACAAAGGTCGGAGCAACGTACTCCAAAGATGAAATTCTAGATATAATTAAAAACGGTAAAACCGGTGATAAAGGCACAATGCCTCCTGGGATGGCCTCTGGCGATGACGCTGATAAAGTGGCAGACTGGCTTTCAGGGAAAAAATAAATAATCAAAAAACGTTCTGTTAGAAATTAGTGAACTGCACCCCAATTGTTAGACACAATCTAACAATAAGGGGTGCAGTTTTTTGTATGACTAAATTTACCGCAGAAGATAAATTAGTAGCTGTTCAGCGTTATTTAGAAGGTGGAAAGAGTTATCCATTGATTGGAGAGTCCCTTGGTACATCTACTAGTGTGGTTATGAACTGGGTTATGCAATACCAGCATCATGGGGTTGAAGGGTTATTAAAAAAATCCTATACAAGCTATTCTGCACAGTTTAAACTAGACGTACTTAATTATATGAATGAACATGGGACGTCTCCGAATGAAACAGCTATGATTTTTAACATTACTTCTCCTGCTTTAATTCGAAAATGGAGAATACAATTCGAATCACAAGGAATAGACGCCCTCGAATCAAAGAAAAAGGGGCGTCAAACCATGAAGAACGAAAAAAAGAAATTAACACCCGTTGAAGGTTCCGTTGAATCACTACTAGCAGAAATAGAACGATTACGCATGGAGAATGCTTACTTAAAAAAGTTGAATGCCTTAGTTCACGATAAGGAAAAATTACAAAGCAAGACAAAGCGAAAGTAGTTTTTGAACTAAGGGCTGAATTTCCTGTAAATGCATTACTCAAACTAGCTGTTATTCCACGTAGTACGTACTATTACTGGGTAAGTACATTCAATCGCCCTGACAAAGATGCCGAATTAAAAACATTGATTCAGGCTATTTATCACGAACATAAAGGACGGTACGGGTACAGGCGTATTACGGATGAGCTAAAGAATCAAGGGCATAGGGTGAACCATAAAAAAGTACAGCGACTAATGAAAGAGTTAGGGTTAAAGAGCATTGTTCGCATGAAAAAATATCGTTCATATAGAGGGGAAGCCGGCAAGACAGCACCAAATATTTTAGCGCGTAACTTCCATACAGAGGAACCAAATAAGAAATGGGTAACCGACATTACAGAATTTAAATTGTTTGGCGAGAAGCTCTATTTATCCCCCATGTTAGATCTATATAACGGGGAAATTATCATCTATACTATCGCTTCAAGACCAAAATATACTCTTGTTAAAACAATGCTAGAACAAGCATTTGAACGACTATCAGAAGGAGATAAACTTCTTATCCACTCGGATCAAGGTTGGCATTACAGAATGCCCCAATACCAACACGCATTAAAAGAAAATAACATTACGCAGAGTATGTCACGTAAAGGAAACTGTTACGATAACGCTGTAATGGAGAACTTCTTTGGTATCCTAAAATCGGAATTGTTATATACACAGGAGTTTGAAAGTGTTGAACATTTTAAACAAGAATTAGCGAAATATATTGATTACTATAATCACAAACGAATTAAGGCAAAATTAAAAGGTTTGAGCCCAGTACAATACCGAACTCAAACCATAGAAGCTGCCTAATCAAAATAAATGTCTAACTTTTTGGGGTCACTTCATTAGCGGAGCGTTTTTTATTTTTCGATAATGGAGAATTTTGTCGACTTTTGTATTGTTTGAAAAGAAACTGTAATAATTTTACCGCTTTTTTTAGCGAATTATGATGTTATAATAAAACCATGCGAAATTATGCACATATTATTTTGTATTTTAATTCATTTTGCAAATAAACAAAGATTATTGTCGAAGACCAAGATTCGAAAATAACTTTAACTATAGGTGATAAAAATGATAGAACTGCAAGAGGTATATAAAAAATATCCGAATGGTGTCACAGCCATTAATGGAATAGACGTCCGAATTAACCAGGGTGAATTTGTTTATGTCGTGGGCCCAAGTGGTGCAGGGAAATCGACTTTCATAAAAATGATGTACCGTGAAGAAGTACCATCTTCCGGGACTATTTCAATGAATGGCGTTAATCTCGCCAAATTAAAAATGAAAAAGGTTCCGGTTTTTAGAAGGAACCTTGGTGTGGTTTTTCAAGACTTTAAACTGCTTCCGTCCTTAACCGTATATGAAAATGTAGCCTTTGCCCTTGAGGTCATTGAGGCACAGCCGAAGTTCATCAAAAAGCGTGTAATGGAAGTTCTTGATCTTGTTAACCTAAAGCATAAGGCGAGAATGCTTCCGACTGAGCTTTCCGGCGGGGAGCAGCAGCGTGTTTCGATTGCCCGCTCGATCGTCAACTCACCAAAGGTTGTGATTGCGGACGAACCTACGGGAAATCTTGATCCTGAAACTTCATGGGAAATCATGAATATTTTTGAGGAAATTAATACAAGAGGAACAACGATTGTTATGGCAACCCATAACAGGGAGATTGTTAACACATTGAAACATCGCGTCATTGCCATTGAAGGCGGCAGGATTGTTCGCGATGAACAAAGAGGTGATTACGGTTATGAAAATTAGAACAATTGGCCGTCACGCCCGTGAAAGCTTAAAGAACATTAGCAGAAATGGCTGGATGACCTTTGCATCCGTGAGTGCCGTGACTGTGACCCTAATATTAGTCGGTGTCTTTTTCGTTATTATGATGAATCTAAATAGAGTGGCACAAACCATAGAAGATGACGTGCAAATCCGCGTTCACATCGATGTTGCTGCGAACAAACAAGATCAGCAATCATTAAAAAGTGAGATTGACAAAATTTCAGAAGTGAAAAGTGTTAAATTTTCACCGAAAAAGAAAGAACTAGATAATTTAGTTGATAGTCTCGGTGAAGATGGAAAGGCTTTTAAGCTTTTTGAACAGGATAATCCGCTAAACGATGTATTTATCGTAAAAACGAAAAACCCGGCAGACACAATGAAAGTCGCAAATAAGCTTGAAAAGTTCAATTATGTGGCAAAAGTAAAATACGGCCAGGGCAAGGTTGAAAAATTATTTAAGTTTATTAATGCAAGCCGTAACGTTGGTATCGTCTTAATCATTGGTTTGTTCTTTACGGCCATTTTCTTAATCTCGAATACAATTAAAATTACGATTATTGCTAGACGACGAGAAATTAAGATTATGAGATTAGTAGGGGCAACGAATACCTTTATCCGCTGGCCATTCTTCCTGGAAGGTTTATGGCTCGGCATTCTTGGATCGATTTTGCCAATTATCCTTATTTCGATTGCCTATTATCGTGCCTATGATTATATTGGCCCGAGGCTTGAGGGAACATTTATTAAGATCCTGCCTTTTGAACCATTTGTTTATCAGGTTTCCGGCATTTTGATTTTAATGGGGGCTTTGATTGGTGTATGGGGCAGCGTTATGTCCGTAAGAAAGTTTTTAAAGGTATAAATTTCTTCAGGGAGGACGTTTTTCTGTCCTTCCTGGATTTAGTTTAATAGAAAAAATTCTCAGAATAACAACTTTTGATTTACATAGATAAAGAACGGTTTATCTGTACATAGCGAGATGGAGGGGAAACATCAGAAATGAAGAAGTCAGTGATCACGATTGCCGTTGCTGCAACGGTCGGTTTGGGGACGATTTTTGGAGCGGCTCCTTCAAAAATTGAGGCGGAATCGATCTCAAAATTGAAAGGTGAACAAAATAAAATTCAAGAGAAGCGTTCCGATTTAAAATCAGGTATTAATCAAGCGAATGATAAAATTAGTGATATCCAAAATCAGCAGGCAGACGTGAAGAGTGAAATGAAACGGATTGATTTTGCGATTGGTGATACAACAACGAAAATTAATGAAAAAACAGCCAAAATAGAAGAAACAAAAGCCGAGGTTGCGAAATTACAAGAAGAGACGAAGGTCATCAAAGAGCGCATTGAAAAGCGTAATATGCTTTTGAAGGATCGGGCCCGCAGCTATCAGGAAACAGGCGGAATGGTCAATTATTTAGATGTCCTAATGGGCTCAACAAGCTTTAGCGATTTCATTGACCGTGCAAATGCTGTCGCAACGATTATGCAGGCAGACCAAGATATTTTAAAGCAGCATGAGGCCGACAAAAAGGAGCTTGAGTCAAAACAATCTCAAGTTGAAAAAGAACTGGCTAGTCTGGAAACAATGCTAGCAGACTTAGAAAAAATGAATCAGCAATTGAGTGCGCAAAAAGCGGAAAAAGATAAATTATTAGCAACATTAAAAAATCAAGAAGCAGAAGAACACGAACACATAATGGATTTGACGGAGCAAGAGCAACTCCTAGCGGCGCAAGAGGCTGCGATCCAAAAGGCAATCAAGATGGAGCAGGAAGCTCAAGCCAGAGCCGCTGCAGAAGCTGCAAAAAATAACCAAGCAAGCGGTGGCGGTGGTGCCTCTACGGTGATTCCGAACAATTCAAGTGGATATTGGACCCAGCCCGCTGTCGGGCGTTTCAGCTCAGGTTTTGGAGGCCGTAGTGGTGGCAATCATTATGGAGTCGACATTGCCAATGCTACGCAAGTACCAATTGTTGCAGCTGCTGATGGTGTTGTGATTAAATCCTATAGTTCTACGAGTTATGGAGAATGTATCTTTATATCACACTCAATTAATGGCCAGGTTTATACAACTGTCTATGCTCATATGTCTTCACGTATAGCCAGCAATGGTGCTGTAGTGAAAAAGGGCCAGCAAATTGGCGTCATGGGGAATACTGGTGCTTCTGAGGGCCAACATTTACACTTTGAACTTCATAAAGGTCCTTGGACACAGGATAAACGATATGCCATTGATCCAGTGGGCATCGTGCCGCTTCCAGGACGTTAAGCTGTTTGGGAGAAGCTTTTTGCTTCTTCTTTTTTTTGCCTATCAATTACTCATAACTCGTCCATTCCTCACATATAAGTTAATAATCGGGCAGGAATTCGGTGCCTTTTTATTCAATTAATATGACAGGTAGTTAATTTGAGGAGGATTCTGGATGAATCGTAAATGGATTGCCCTATTGGTAACGGGTTCGCTTCTTACAGGCGCAGGGGGCACCTATGCCGGAATGAACGTTTTAAATAAAACCGAAGCAGCCCCCAAATTGGAGCAGGTGGGAACACCTAAAGAAAAAGCTATTAATTCCGAGGCTGATACAGATGAACTGGAGAAAGTAGAGCAAGCCTATGATCTAATAGTAAACCGCTATGTTGAAAAAGTGGATCAGGAAAAGTTGGTTGAAGGTGCGATCCAAGGGATGCTTTCGGTTTTAAAGGATCCATATTCCGTTTATATGGATAAGGAAACAGCCCAGCAATTCACGCAAACACTGGAATCGTCTTTTGAAGGAATTGGAGCAGAAGTAGGTATGGAAGATGGAAAAATTGTCATCGTCTCACCTTTTAAAAATTCTCCCGCTGAAAAAGCAGGCATCAAACCGAATGATCAAATTTTAAAGGTTGACGGGAAAAGTGTCGAAGGCCTAGACCTAAATAAAGCAACGCTTAAGATTCGTGGAAAAAAAGGGACAACAGTAAAATTAGAAATTGCTAGAAAAGGGTTAAAAGAATCTCTATCCATTGATGTCAAGCGTGATCAAATTCCGCTGGACACCGTGCACGCTTCCATTAAGAAGCAAGACGGCAAAAAGATTGGCTATATTGAAATAACATCTTTTTCTGAAGATACGGCGGCAGATTTTAAAAAGGAATTAAAAGCGCAGGAAAACGACGATATTAAAGGCCTGATTATTGATGTACGCGGCAACCCCGGCGGACTTTTAGACAGTGTCGGAGAAATCTTAAAAGAATTTGTCCCGAATGATAGGCCATATGTTCAGATTGAAGAGCGTAACGGAAAAAAACGACGCTACTTCTCCACCATTTCCGAGAAAAAGGATTATCCCGTGCTTGTCCTTGTCAATAAAGGCAGTGCTTCCGCATCGGAAATTTTAGCAGGCTCATTGAAGGAAGCGGCCGGCTATCAGCTTGTTGGCGAAACGACGTTTGGCAAAGGAACAGTCCAGCAAGCGGTGCCAATGGGGGATGGCAGCAATATTAAGCTGACATTAGCGAAATGGCTGACCCCGGATGGAAATTGGATACACAAAAAGGGAATCAAACCGGATGTGGCGATCAAACAGCCGGCCATATTCGCAACCCATCCGATTCAAGTTGAGAAAACACTTGTTGAGGATATGAACAATGAACAGATCAAAAACGCCCAAGAAATATTAGATGGTTTGGGATTTGCACCTGGACGGACAGATGGATACTTTAGTGCCAAAACCAAGGTAGCCATTAAGGGCTTCCAGCAGCAAAATGACATCGAGCCAACTGGAAAAATTGATGCCAAAACCGCTGCTAAACTTGAAGAAGCAGTTGTGAAAGAAATGAAGAAAGAGAAAAATGACCTTCAGTTGCAAATGGCGTTGAAGATGATCACGAAATAACCAAAAAGCAGAGGCTGCGGCCTCTGTTTTTGTGTTTATTTTCGTAAATTAGGACTTTGGTGGAAATAGTGTCTAGGTTGGCGGAATTATCGGGAATTTCCGCGGAAATAGTAGTTGAGTTGGCGGAAATAAGTCGGAATCTTGCAGAATCCAAGCAATATTTGGCGGAATCTGCATTTAATCTGTCGAGAAAACTAGAATTAAACTCTTCAATGACAACTGAAAACTAGAATGCTACGACATTTTCACTTTTTTCTAGAAACTAGCAATAGGTTTTATGGTTCTAATTTGGTAAAATAATCTTTAAGAGACTTTTATATCATAACTTACTAGAAACTTTAATAGAGGCAGGTGACAGGAAATGGTGCAAATATGGCTTGTGGAACTTCTTAAAGGAATTGGCAAGTTATTTCTTCATCCTGTTTTATACTATCTCGTTTTCCTTGCAGGGATTTTAGGTGTAATGAGGGTAAAACGTGAACGGAAAAACTTTCATATTCGGGCACAAGATGCTTATTTCGAGCTCCGTCAGGTATTCCCCTTAGGACTTGTTGTTGGAATGTTTCTATCCATTGTTGTGGTTGCAGCAGGGATCACCGTACCATTCGCGGCCATCCTTCTTATTGCAGGATTTACGCTATTGTGGTCACTGACCACAAATGTTCGGTTGATGTCACCGGTATACACGGTTGGCGCTGCATTTTTCACCATTATTTTACTTGCAGAAAATAACTGGTCGATACCACTTTTTTCAAAAGCATTTGATTCGATTAGTGATAAGGTTTATCCTTCTGTTGTTGTTGTTCTTGGCCTATTGCTAATCGCAGAAGGAATCCTCATATTTAAAAATGGAAGCAAGGGGACTTCACCAAAAATTACAAAAAGCAAACGCGGTCAAAGCGTTGGTGCCCATGAGGTGAAACGGCTTTGGATGCTGCCTTTGTTCTTGCTGATCCCCGGGGATGCACTCCAGCTTCCCTTCGATTGGTGGCCGGTCTTTCATTTAGGAGCCAACGAGTACTCGCTAATTCTTGTTCCATTTGCGATTGGCTTTCATCAGCAAATCAAAGGGATGCTTCCGAATGAAGCCATCGAGCTTCATGGCAGGAGGGTGATCGTACTCGGAGTGCTTATATCGCTCCTTTCGATCGTAGGTTATTGGTACCCGCTCCTATCGATCGTGGTTGCCGCACTTGCTGTGATTGGGCGGGAATCATTAGCATTAATCACTATTATGAAGGACGATAGTTTACCGTTTTATTTTTCAAAAAAAAATAATGGCTTGATGATTATTGGGATTATTCCAGAATCACCTGCTAATAAAATGGGTCTTAAGACGGGGGAGATTATCACAAAGGCTAATGGAGTACTGGTTCGGGATGAAAAAAGCTTCTATGAAGCACTGCAAAAAAACCGTGCCCACTGCAAGCTCGAAGTCTTAGATACCAAGGGCGAAATTCGCTTCGTCCAACGCGCCCTCTACGAAGGCGACCACCACGAACTCGGCGTCCTCTTTGTCCAAGATGAGCGAAAATACAAGGAAAAAATTGGATAATGGTGCCTGACACCCTTTTTAAGATTACCACTTAGTCTATATTGGCTATGTGGTTTTTTTATTTCTTGATAGGAAATGTTCCCTTAGCTGCTTAAGAGACAAAATTGTTGACAGGATGAGAAAAATATTATATTATTATCTCGAATTGATAATATTTTAATTTGAAATACATGAATTAGAGATTACTTTTTAAGGTGGTGTAAGGTATGGGTTTTTTGGATAAATTATTTGGGAAAACAGTTGAGGAGGAAACGACAATGACAAAATTAAACATTGGTATTATTTTAGGAAGTACACGTCAAGGACGCGTAAGTCCACAAGTAGGAGAATGGGTGAAAGGGATTGCTGACAAACGTGGTGATGCAAATTATGAAATCGTTGATATTGCAGACTTCAAATTGCCATTCTTGGGCACAACTGATGGTTCAGAACCAGGCATCGCAGAATGGAACCAAAAACTTGCTAACTTAGACGGGTTCGTATTCATTGTTCAAGAATACAACCACAGTATCACAGGTGCATTAAAAAATGCCCTTGATTTTGCGCGTGAGGCATGGAATGACAAAGCTGCTGGGATCGTAAGCTATGGTTCAACTGGCGGTGCTCGTGCAGCAGAACATTTACGTGGAATTTGCGGTGAATTGAAAATTGCCGACGTTCGCACACATCCAACATTGTCATTATTTACAGATTTTGAAAACGGAAGTGTCTTCAAACCAGCTGAATTGCATCTTACAAATGTAAATGCAATGCTTGACGAAGTTGTTGCTTGGAGCGGAGCATTAAAAACTATTCGATAAGAAAAGCGCAAGCGCCCTGGTCAGCGGCGTATGGCCTGGAGCGCTCCAACTGAGATAAAGGAAACACGAAGAGCCGGAGGCGATTCGATGTTGTACTTATCGTAGGGCGGAGAGCGAAGGACACTAGCCGCTAGGGCGCTGGAGCTGGACAATTCTCAAAGTCCAAATTTATATATTCTTATCTTTTAAAAAAAGAGAGGGGATGAGTATTCATCCCCTCCTCCTTATAATGTACGATACTTTTTCAATGAAAAGATGTTAAGCAGGATGAATAGTGCAGCGAAGACCACTAAGGCCATAAGGTCCCCGCTAATCTCACTAACACTGTATCCCTTATACATAACGCCTCTTAATGCATCCCCTGCATAATACATCGGGAACACCTTCGCAATCACCTGGAGCCAATTCGCCATCCCCTCAAGCGGGAAAATCCCGGCAAAAAATATTTGTGGAATGACCGCAATCGGGATAAATTGCATCATTTGAAATTCGGAAGCGGCAAACGTCGATAACAATATGCCTAAAGATAATGCCACCAATGCTAAGAGCAGATTAATCAAAAGGACATTCCATATCGATCCAACGAGCACAATATCTAAAACAGTAATCGAATAGAAAACAACAATAACCGTTTGAATAACCGCAAACATGCCATAGCCAATCAAATAGGCTGTAACGATTTCGCCCCTTTGGATTGGAGTAGATAATAACCGTTCTAATGTTCCTGTTGTCCGCTCGCGCAATAATCCAATCCCTGAAATGATAAAAACAAAGAAGAAGACAAAGAAACCAACCAATATCGGGCTTAATACATCAAAAAACACTGTGTCTTTATTTCCATAAACATAGTTTGTTTCAATCTTTTTTGGCATCATCCCTGCTATTGCCGGATTTTGCTGGATCAGTTTGGCTTGTGCAAGGGCTGAAACAGTTTGGTTTACCTTTGCTTGTAGGCCCTTAGCAGAACTAGGATCGTCATTCTGAAGCGTTAATTCCATGGTGCCGTCTTCCTGCTGCAACAATCCGTTCAGGTCATCATCAACCACGGTGTCTTTCGTTACCGTCTCATATTCCTTCACCTTTATATCGGCATCTTTAAAGGCTTTAACAAGACTGGAATCAACCCCGACAACACCTAATTTCGGTTCCACGGTATTGCCATTAAATAAAAAGTACATCAGGGTCAAAATTAATAACGGAGCGACAAACATCAAAGCTAAAGTTCGTTTATCGCGAAGCATTTGCTGACAGATTCTTTTGATTAGCGCGGTAATTCTCATGACTGTTTCACCCCCGCTTTCAGGAAAACCTCATCGAAATCGTCTGTTCCGTATAACGCTTTTAACTCGCTAGGTGTGCCGCTTGTAAGAATGCAGCCATCACGTACCATGGCGACATAATCGCATTTAACCGCCTCATCCATCACATGCGTAGTCACAATAATGGTTTTTTCTTCTTCATTTTTCAAACGTAAAAATTCCTTCCAGATCGACAATTTCAATTCCGGGTCAATTCCCACGGTTGGTTCATCTAAAATTAAGATTTTTGGGTCTTGAATGAGCGCGATTGCCAGTGATAAGCGTCGTTTCATTCCCCCTGAATAGGCAGCTACACGCTTCTTTAGATCCTCCGTCAGATTTACTAAATTGGCCACATAGGCAATCCGCTTTTTCTGTTCGCCCTTATTTAATCGATAGAGGGAAGCAAAAAACTTCAGATTTTCTTCACCTGTTAACTCGACATACAAGGCATCGGACTGCGCCATATAACCAATTTCCTGTAATAACCGTAGATTCGGCATTTTTTCACCCAAAACATGTATTGAACCTGTATCCGCTTTTTCCATTCCGACAATCATTTTTACAAGTGTTGTTTTCCCGGCACCTGACGGACCGATTAACCCGAATAATTGGCCTTTCGGGATGGTTACGTTAACATCATTCAAAACCGGCCTTTTTCCAAAGCTCTTATTCACCTGTTCAACTTTAATGGTTGGATTCATTGTCATTCCCCCCTAGAGGTAAAATCATTCTTATATTTATTTTACAGCTTCAGGCAATTTTAACAATGAACAGATTGGTGAATTATGTCTATCATTTCAAATTGAGGTACCCAAAGTGCACCCACAACAATGTTTATGGATGAACTTTTTGAAAAATGCATCAAATGAAAAAAAGAGGTGACAAATCGTCACCCCTAAGACAGTTTAATTTTCTGCAAATTTATTTACCACTTTTTGTTCAGTTGATTTCACTTCGTTTGGATCCTCCGCTTGTTTTGCGCGTTTAATAAAGAAAGCAAGGATAAGCGCAATACTGGCAATTCCAACCGATACAACAAATGAATCATTAATTCCTTCCAACATCGCTTTCATGGCAATCTGTTGCTTCATGTCAGCTAACAAGGCTGGAGTAGGCTGCTCGGTTAAATGTTTCATCGCCGCTGCGCCTAGATCCACCGCATGTGTTTTTGTCCGATTGGTCATGATGGTCACGAGCAGCGCCGAACCAATTGCGCCCGAAACCTGCTGCAATGTACTGTTCATCGCAGTACCGTGCGGATAATACCTGGCCGGTAATTGGTTTAAACCATTTGTCATGACAGGCATCATTACCATTGACATCCCAAACATCCTTGCTGAATATAAGAGAATTAAATGGGAATAAGAGGTATCAAGTGCTAATTTACTGAAAAAATAACTTGTTACAATCGTAATCGATAGGCCGATAATCGCTAAAATGCGGCCGCCAAACTTATCAAATAATTTTCCGGTAATAGGTGACATGATCCCCATCAATATGGCACCTGGAAGCATCATCAAGCCGGATTTCATAGGAGAAATCCCACGTATTGTTTGAACATAGATCGGTAAAAGCAGCATCGCTGAAAACATCGCCATCGAAATGACAACCGAGATAGCTGACGATAAAGCAAACATTGGGTATTTATAGATTCTAAATTCAAGCATTGGTTTTTCAAGTTTAAATTGACGTAAGATAAACAAAATTAATGAAATGGCGCCGACGATAATCGTGCCATATACTAGTGAACTATCCCAGCCCTTATCACCGGCAGAGCTAAATCCATACAGCAATCCGCCAAAGCCAAGACTTGATAACACAAGTGATAGGGCGTCAAGACTGATCTCGACTTTTTCTTTTTTATCTTTAAGTAAGAAAATACCGATTAAAAGAACAATCACGGCAATCGGTGATACGAAGTGGAATAACATTCTCCAGTCGAAATGCTCAAGCATCCAACCGGATAATGTCGGGCCAACAGCCGGTGCAAAAATGAATATAAGCCCGAAAAGCCCCATCGCTCCGCCTCTTTTTTCAGGTGGAAAGCTTGTTAACATGACGTTCATTAACAGCGGCATCATAATGGCAGATCCGGAAGCTTGAATGAGCCGCGCAACTAACAAGACTGGAAAGGCGGTGGAGAAACCTGCAAGAAATGTACCTACTGTAAATAAACTAATTGCGGTTAGGAATAAACCTCTAACAGAGTATCTTTGAATCAAAAAGGCTGTTGCCGGAATCATAATCCCATTCACCAGCATATAACCTGTTGCAAGCCATTGGACAGTCGATGCCCCGACATCTAAATCCTTCATGATCGAAGGAAGTGCCACATTTAAGAGGGTTTCGTTTAACATGGCAATAAAAGCCCCAATCATCAGGATGGCAAGTATCCCATATGGTGGCCGTGCATGATTTGTATTGACGTTTTCCATTATTGTCCTCCTTGAACTAGTAGTCTACTTTTTTGTACCTTTATTTCAAGTACCAACAATAATATCATTTGCGTCTCAATTTGTGCAACAAAAATATTTTCCATTTCTGGTGACACTATTTCCCATCGTCATTTTCCATTTAATCCCGTAACCTGTCTAGGACCCAATAGGGTGATGCGCGATAAGATCAGGGCCATTTCTTGAGGGGATTTTTCCATTCCGCTTTCAAGCCAATGCTGGATCACTCCGAGGTGGGCTGAACTTACATAGGCTATAAGAAAATCAACGGGAACCAGCATCTCCTCTTGTTTTAACGAGGTAATGATTTTTTGAAAAAAAGTCCCTTTAATGAAATCCTTCAATTTTACCTGAAATGCTGCATCTCCATTTGGGCCGAGGACAACCTTCATAAAACTGGAATTCTCATGCAAGTATTCAAATAAGTAAACAATAAATGGAAAGGGCTCCTGTTGACCATCAAAGGTTAAGGCATCCTTAGGATTGATATTATGCGTAAACTGTTTGATCCCATTGATAATCTCATCTTCACATTGCTCTAATAAATCGTATTTATCGCGGTAATGTAAATAAAAGGTGCCGCGATTAATATCCGCAGTTTCTGTTAAATCACGGACGGTAATCGCTTCAAATCCTTTTTTCTCCATTAGCTCTGTAAGCGCATCGCGGATCATCCGTTTTGTACGAATAATTCGTCTGTCTGACAATCGCTCTGTCATGTCCACATACCTCCAGCAAACCCTTTTTATCGAAAAATAAACACGAACTATAGTCGTGTTTATTAATAGACATTTATTAACAAATTGTTTATTGCTATCAACAATAAACAAATTATAATAAACTTATTGACTGTTAATCAACATATTGTTCATTATTTTTGTGATGTCAGGCCTTTTATTGGTTTTGTATAAAGGGAACTTTTGGTATATTTTTCGGTATGGCTGCTAAACCTATAATGGTAAATTTACCGTTAATGAAAGGTGGTTTAGCCATGATTATTAGTTTGTTGCAAGGTATTCAGTATCAAAATCAAGAAATTTTTACAATTGAAGGAGCGGCGGCCATTGTGTTTTATTTCGCGGTATACTCCTTCATTGGTTGGCTACTTGAAAATAGCTATAGCTTCGTTACAAAGCGAAAATTTTTCAAAGAGAATTTTTTATTTGGCCCCTTTAAACCGATGTACGGATTTGCTCCGGTGCTATTGGTTTATTTAATTCCGCCAGGAACAAATTGGGGCATCCTGATTCTTTTATGCCTCTTCATTCCGACTCTAGTCGAGTATGTGAGCGGGGCGATGCTCCAGAAATTATTCAATAAGCAATGGTGGGATTATTCAGAAACACCCATGCAGCTGCATGGACATATCTGCCTGCCCTTCTCCATCTGCTGGGTGTTCTTATCCCTTATATGTATAAAATGGGTCCACCCGGTAATTGCCACTATGTATGGATCCATAGAACCATACTGGGCATGGGTATGGTCAGCAGCAGGACTATACTTCCTCGCCGACCTAGCTTTAACAATCCGAAAACATGCTTTACAAAATTTAACAAATGGTGCCTGACACCCTTTGCACTCCTTCGATAGTAGAAAGAAGGAGTTTTTTGTTTTAATGGTTATTTATTTTAAGGAGCTCTTGAAGCTCTGTGTACATAAAAGATTAAAATTCAATGAAAATATGAAAGATAGGAATAAATAGTGCTACATTGTAGGGGAGGGTTCTACACAAACAAACTATTTTGATTTGCCGCCTTGGGATCATCACTAAAAAGGAGGGCTTATTGTGAAAAAGCGAATTTTGGTTGTTGAGGATGAAAAACAGATCGCGAAAATTTTAAAGATTGAACTAGAGTTTGAAGGCTATGAAGTGGTGGTTGCCTATGACGGAAAATCGGGATTGCAAGCCGCTTTGAGCGAGCAATTGGATTTAATCCTATTAGATGTCATGCTGCCCGAAATGAACGGGATAGAGGTTTTAAGAAAAATACGTGTAGAGAACAACGTGCTGCCTATCATCTTACTAACAGCCAGGAATATGACGATGGATAAGGTAACCGGACTTGATCAGGGAGCAAATGATTATATTACGAAGCCCTTTGAAATGGAAGAAGTATTGGCAAGAATTCGCTCTTGTCTTCGCCAGAACTCCATTGCTGTTAAGGCGGTGCAGCAGTCTGAGGAAACCGTACTTTCTATAGGGGATTTAACTGTAAACCTTGATACGAGAGAGGTAATCAGGGGGGAGGCTTCCATTACGTTAACGCCCAAGGAATTTGATTTGTTAGCCTATTTGCTTTCCAATAAAAATAAAATTGTCACCCGGGAAAATATCATTCTTCATGTATGGGGCTATGAATATGAAGGGGAAACAAACGTCATTGATGTGTTTATCAGACATTTACGAAAGAAAATCGAAGAAGGCTTTTCAGACCCTACCATTATTCAGACGATCAGGGGAATCGGCTATACAATAAGGGAGAAGTAAGCGAATGAAGATTACGACCAAAATTAATTTGATTACAACCGCATGGATCCTAGTCGTGTTAATTGCTGTAAACGCAGTGGTCTTTTTTTCGTTTATGAAAATTACCGTCAATATGGAGGATAATGCCCTGTTCCAAAAGGCAGGTCAATTGATAAAGGAGCTAAAACAGGATGATACATCGGCAGCTACTAAAGTCCAATTAACCCCATATCTGACACCGCATTCGTTCATTAGAATTATTCAATCGGGTGGGAAAGTTACCCATCAAGTAACGAATGATACGCACTTGGCTGCAAAAATTAAACCGCAATTTTCCAGTGAAAAAGGGACGACGAGGAGTACTATTAGACTAAATAATCAAGAAGAACAAATTGCGATTGTCAGGGTACCGATCAAGAAAGATGGGCAGGTTATCGGTACGCTGGAGTTCGGAGAGAAGTTAAAGGGATTGGAATTAGGAAAGGACTTATTACTGTCTATTCTTGTGTTTTGTACAGTTTTAGGAGCTTTACTATCACTGCTGGGTGGCAGGTGGCTGTCTAATCTGATTATGAGGCCCATTTCCAACATGATTAATACGATGGAGGACATCGAACAAAGCGGGATCCCGAAAAAAATTGTCATCCAACATGAAACAAAGGATGAATTGCAAAAATTAGCGGTTACGTTTAATCGAATGATTGAAAGATTGGAGAGTAACTTGGAAAAACAGAAGCAATTTATTTCTGATGCTTCGCATGAATTAAAGACCCCGCTCACGGTGATTAAAAGTTATGCGGACCTATTGCTAAGACGGGGGATCCAAAATAAAGAGGTTGCCCACGATGCCATTGAATCGATTCATTCAGAAGCGACGAGAATACAAAGAATGACAGAAAGGTTTCTCGATTTAGCAGATACAGAATCAGGCAATCTGTTAGAAACAAAACCAATCAATTTAACAGCCCTTTGCGAGAATATCCGAAAACAGTTAAAAAGTGCCTATAAGAGGGAGATTGACCTCCATTATCAAGGTGATTCCATTACCGTGATTGCTGATGAATTAAAGCTTAAGCAGGCCATCATTATATTAATGGATAACGCCATTAAATACAGTTCGGAAAAAATAGATGTCTATCTAGAGAAAAAGGAACCATTTACTGTCATTAGGGTGAAGGATTACGGGATTGGCATACCTGAATCTGAAATTGGCAATATCTTTGAACGTTTTTATCGGGTGGACAAGGCTAGAAGCCGCGAGACAGGGGGAACCGGCCTTGGATTGGCAATCGCCAAAAATATTATCAAACAGCATCACGGGGAAATTAAAGTAAGAAGTACGGAGGGAGTGGGGACAGAAGTGGAATTGTACCTGCCAAAGAGGAAAGGAACTGACCTTTAAGTGATCAAAATCATAATTGTTACTGTAATTCTTTTACTCATCCTCTTTCTTGTTTATGCTATCTTGCCAACCGTAATGATTCGTGTTTTCAGTTTGGGAATTACAAAAAGAACCAATACTGACGCCATCGCCTTAACGTTTGATGATGGTCCCAATCCTGTCTATACACCCCAATTGCTTGATCTTTTGAAAAAATATGATGTGAAGGCAACATTTTTTGTAGTGGGCAGCAAGGTAAAATCCTATCCGGATATCATTAAACGGATGAGCCGGGAGGGACATACGATTGGAATCCATCACTTTGAACATATTTCAAGCTGGATCCATTCACCATCTCGAATAAAAAAACAGCTTCAGATGACAGAACAAGCCATCACGGAATGCACTGGAGAGAAGGTTACTTTTTACCGGCCGCCATGGGGGAGTTTTAATTTATTCAGCCTGCTGGTGAGTAATCGATATAAGGTGATTCTGTGGTCGCACATCTTCGGTGATTGGAAGGCTGCAAAAGGTAAAAACGGATTGCTAGAGGAATTGCTGACAGCCACAGAACCCGGTTCGATACTATTGCTCCATGACTGCGGGGAAACGTTGGGTGCGGATAAGGAAGCTCCTTACTACATGCTCAAAAGCTTAGAAATCTATTTACAACAAAACAAAAATAACGGAACAAAATTTGTAACCTTTAAAGACCTGTGAGGGCACCATGAATGTAGAGACAATCGTAAATTATATTAATGTATATGGCTACCTAGTCATTTTTCTCTTTTTATTCTTCGGTATTGTTGGCATTCCTGCTCCTGAAGAATCGCTGCTCTTTCTTGTCGGGGTGCTGTGTCTACATCACAAGCTCTCGTTGGAACTGGTCATGGTCTCTTCCGTTCTCGGTGCCTTTGCCGGCATGCTGACAGCCTATGTCTGTGGGCGGTACGCCGGGGTGCCTTTTATCAAAAAATACGGCAAGTATGTAGGCATTACCGATGAGCGCTTGGAAAAAGTAAGCAGTAAATATACGAAAAATGTCCGTAAAAGCATCTTGTTTGGTTTTTATCTTCCCGGTATCAGGCAAATAAGCCCATACTTTGCCGGGATCGCACACATTCCTTTCACGAAGTTTTTCCTTTTTTCTCTGCTTGGTACACTTCTCTGGACAATCCCCTTTATTTTGGCGGGATATTTCACGGGAAAGATATTCCATATTAATCCAAATTTTGCTCCTTATTTGGGCATCATTTTCTTAGTCCTTTTTTTCCTATATGTTATATTAAAGTATATAAAAGGAAAAAAACGCAAATCAACTAAATAGAGCAATATAGAACAAAACCCGAAGCGTCATTTTTCGGGTTTTTTATTTTAGCTAAATTCAATAACGCCTCTGTCTTCGTCCAACTGGACTCGCCAATCATTTATAAAAAAACACTGAATGAATCATTAAAAATCCATTAAAAACCGCGTTTTACAGGAAATCAGTGATACATTTGAAATGGAAAGCAGACATCATCCCATTTCAAGGAACGATTTCTAAATGAACAGGAGATGGAACAAATGAAAAAGATTTTGTTTTTACCACTCTTACAAATGCAGTCAGGTCATCATCAAGTTGCTGAGGCATTAATGGACCTGTTAAAAAATCATACCGACAATATAAGTGTTAAGAAAATTGACTTACTAAGCTATACCAATAAATCTTTAGAAAAAATGATTACCAATGGCTATTTAAATTGGATTCGCTATGCACCGGAAACGTACAATCTTGCTTACAAAAGCTTTTTCTATATGCCAGCCGCTAAAGAACATTCCTTTAAATGGTACCAACCCTTCTTTTTAAAGAAAATGGAACAATTGCTGGAAGAGGAAAAGCCGGATTTACTTGTTTGTACCCATGGATTCCCTTCCTACCTTCTCAGCAAATTAAAGAGGAAAGGGAAATGCAACATCCCAGTTATTAATGTGTATACGGATTTCTTTGTCAATAATGTTTGGGGGAAGGATGGAATTGACCTTCATTTTCTTCCAAGCCAGCAGGTGAAAGAAACGCTGTTCGAGCGGTATCACATTCCGAAACAGCAAATGATTGTCACAGGTATTCCCGTTCATAAAGAAATCATGAGGAATGAAGCTATACGTAAAAGCAATAATGGACGGCCGAAAGTTTTAATAGCAGGAGGGAATAGTGGTTTAGGGGGAATCGTCAAGCTAGCGGATGAGTTAAAACACTCCACGGAATTGGATTACTTCGTCCTTTGCGGCAAGAACCGAAAGCTGTATGATGAAATTCTTTCCTGGAATATTAAGCACATTAAACCATTGCCCTACCTATCATCAAGGTCAGAAATGAACAAGCTCTATGAAGCGGTTGATGCCATCATGACAAAACCTGGCGGGGTCACCATAAGTGAAGCCTTACAAAAGAGACTTCCCATCATTGTTCATACGATGCTTCCAGGTCAGGAAAAAGTTAACCTACGCTATTTAACGGATCAAAAGCTAGTATTTGAACTTGACCACAACACTTCCTTAGAAAAGCAATTACTTACAGTGTTAAAGGATCAGAAAAAAATGAATCACTGGGAGCAGGCTATTGATTCCTATCAAAAAGGAATAGAGATAGCAACCAAAGAAGAAATGGTGGAATTAATCAAAAAAGTCCTTGATCAACACTCAAAAGCAATCCCGTCAGAATTAGTCATACATTCTCAACGTTTTCACAGTGCTAGAGCATTAAATGGTGCCTGACACCCTTTACACTATGAGGAGCTTATCAATGCTATGCTATGCGTCCGCCCCCTTTTTTTTGTCATAAATCGTTTAATCTAACATAGAATCTAAGGTTAGTGAATTGATAACAAAAGGGGGAAGGATTTTTCATGTTCTATGCTGTATGGCTGGAAGGTCAATTGGTGTGGAATATCCCATTATTAACGGGACTGATTTGTATCGCTGTCCTCTACGGCTGCTTAGTAACATTTTATACGAACATAAACATCTATCATAAACAACCCCTGCTGTTTTTCCTCTGCCTATTCATATTATTCGTAACCCTGGGCAGCCCTTTATCTACACTCAGTCACTTATCATTCAGTTTTCACATGATGCAAATGAGTATTTTATACTTCATCATACCGCCTCTTTTTCTAATTGGAATTCCGGAATCTTTTCCAAAAATACAAAAAGGAATAAATAAATTATTCCTCTCTCCGTTGGTTGCCTTGTACACCTTTGCCGTCCTCTTCTTGATGTACCATTTGCCGATAGTGTTAACGTTCCTTTCAAAAAATTCATTTGTTCATAATGGATATCTAGTGCTACTGTTAATCCTGGCATTAAGTATGTGGCGCCCCATTGTAAAGGGGCAAAATAAACGGTACGTCTTTTTGAGTGGGCTCTTATTGATGCCTGCTTGTGTGCTATTCATCATAACTGGCTTTATTGGCGGATTGAATAATCCTTTCCTCGCGCAAATGACCGCTAATCTTTGTATTTCACCCTCGGCATTAAGTTCTCTTCATATCCTTCCACCTCCATTCAATACCGGAATAGACCAAATAATGGCAGGAATTCTCATGATCGTTATGCATAAATTTGCGTTATTTCTAACAGTTCGTTTCGGAAAAAAAGTACACGTGCATGAATGGGGGAGAATGGGGTAACAACCATCTCTCCCTTTTTCTATTCATACATTCCTCAATAAATAAAAGGTTCTTTGCCAAAAAAATTTCATATATGAACGAAAAAATAGCCCCTCTGAGTCATAGGAAATCCCCTTCGTATCGTTTACTTTAGACTTGTTACAGATTTCAATCCCTTTAAAAAGTTAGCTTGACTATGTAGTAATCTTTAAGGCTCTCAGGAAGGAATTATGAATATGAAAGTTTTACTGAAACTGATTTTATTTGTGGGGATGATTAGTTTAGTTGGAGGAAAGGAGACATCTGCAAATGGGTCGCTTCAAGCACAAATCAATGCTGTACCAGCAGGCGGAACACTAAAAATAGTGGCTGGTACCTATCAGGAACAGATAGTTTTAAATAAGCCGATAGTATTAGAGGCTGAAAATGGGACCGTTCTCAAAGCTTGTACCTCTAAACCAGCCATTACCATCAAGGGGAAAAGTGTGACCGTAAAAGGGATCCAGATTTCAAGCTGTAAAAAAGATAAAAGTACAGCAGTGATTAAAATGAGTGGGAAGAATCATCACCTTGAAGATGTAACCCTGAAAATGTGGAAATCCGGAATAAACCTCGACAAGGTTGAAAAAACAAGTTTTCGAAATCTTAGACTAACAGGAAACGGCAAGGGTAATGGGTTTGATCTGTGGGACTCCCACCATAATACGTTTGAAGGAATCAAGATTGAGCATGTCCAAGACGGATTTTATTTGGAGAACAGCCATAATAACACCTTTACAGGCAACACCATTAGCGATTCACGGTACGGGCTGCACGTGATGTTTTCCGACAATATTACTGCAATCAAGAATGTATCAAAACGGAATTATACCGGTGCGATGGTAATGGGTACCAACCATTCCGTCATTGCTGAAAATCAGCTGCTGGAAAATAACCAAAATGTGAACGCCCAAGGTCTGCTTCTCTACGATGTCCACAATTCAACGGTTCATCACAATCGCATAACCGATAATCGGGTCGGGATGTTTATCGAAGATTCAAGCGGGAATGAAATCACGGACAACGAAATAACCGCTAATTTTGTTGGGGCGCAAATTAATCGGATTGAGAACAATGTGATTACTGGCAATGCCTTTATCAGTAATGTAAACGACTTTCAAGCGACGGATGGAACAGATAATACGATTCAACATAATTATTGGGATGCCGCCATGAAGCTTGATATCGACGGCGATGGAAAAAGTAATTTGCCTCACAGTGCTGATCCGTTTTTTCTTAATCTAGCAAGAGAAACACCGCCATACCAGCTATTCTTTCAACACCCGGGGATGATGTTATTGCAAAAAATGCTAAAAAGCCCCGCGAACATGCTTGTAACCGACCAGGAACCATTAATGAAGAATGAGTTAAACAGCCAGCGACAATCCGAACAGCCGGAGACTATCTTCTGGGGCATCTGTCTGTCAATGATTTTCGTTAGTTTGCTAGTAATCTATTTTGGGAGGAAAAGAACATGAATCAAAAACAAATAAAAACATGCTTGATGGCTATTCTAGCCTTATTCATTATCGTCGGCTGTGGTAAAAAGGAAGTGAAACCAGTAGCCATCAATGAAGAAACGGATAAATGTGAAATCTGCCATATGGCCGTAAAAGATAACGAGTTTGCTACTGAAATTATGCTTGAAAATGGAAAATCAATGGTATTTGATGATATTGGCTGCATGTACAAATGGATGCAGGAAAATTCCGATAAAAAAATCGCCCATTCCTTTGTGAAAGACTATGACACAAAGGAATGGATTGAAGCAGATACCGCTTCATATGTGTATGACAAACCAATCAAAACCCCAATGGCCTATAATGTCATCTCGTTTACTGATAAAAAAGGTGCCCAAAGTTTTATCAATCAACATGGCGGCAGTCTATTAACCTATGAAAAGCTGGAGCACCATTCCTGGGAAAAGAATGAAGAAATGGTCAAAGAAATGAAGGAAAAGATGAAAATGCATGACAGTCAGGATAGCATGGAGATGGAACATTCAGAGGAAAGCCACTAATGGATGAATAACAAAATGAGCAAAAGGACAGTCTGCCATGATTGTCCTTTACATGAAAGGAAATGACGAATGACAAACTTATGGCTTTCTGAATGGAAGACAATGACGAGGCAGCGTTCCTACTATTTATTTCTAATCCTTTGGGTGCTGGTGTTTTCCTTGTTGTTTTTACTGGAACGAAATAATGCCGGGCTTTCCAGCTTTACGAATGTCACGGGAACGATTGTCAATATCTTGCTCTATTTACTCCCGCTATTCATGTTGATTATCGGATCTTTTTCGATTACCAATGAAATGGAAAGCGGGCAGTGGCAGCTACTCTGTACATATCCTGTCAGTATTCCCGCCTACCTTTTTGGGAAATTTGCCGGGCTGATGACGGCACAGTCGGCTGTGTTCACGCTGAGTTTTGGGATAAGCATGGTGGTAGGAAATCTTTCAGGCATCAAGCTCTCACTGCCATGGCTGCTGGGAATCTATCTCTTTTCACTACTCTTGATCTATGTGTTTCTAATACTTGGACTATTTCTTGGAACAGCAGCGAAAACAAGATGGAAGGCATTAATGGCGTCAGTTGCCGCCTGGTTCTTCCTCATTATGATTTGGCCAACCGCTTTGATTGCCATTTTAGGGCTCTTTCCTTACCCAATGATTGATCCGTTAATGAAAGTAGCGATGCTCCTCAATCCTGCTGAGTTTTTGCGTTTCTTTTTAATCATTCAATGGGATAGCGGCGCAATTTTTGGTGCGTCGTATGATGCGGTTGTTCATCTATTCCAATCAGGTGCCGGCTGGATCATTTTGATTGGCTACATGATGGTCTACCTATTGATTTTGTTTTCCCTCTCGATCCTGTTCCTAAAAAGAAGGAGATTTCTATGATTGATATCAAAAATGTTTCCAAGGTTTTTAAACAGAAAACAGCCCTTTACCCATTGTCATTAACAGCAGCAGATGGTGAGTGCATCGTCCTCTGTGGTGGAAATGGCGCCGGGAAAAGCACACTACTGCATATCATTGCCGGAATTTCTGCACCAAACGACGGCACTGTCCTGATCAATCAGGTTGATATCAAACAAAATCGTATGCAATATGTTTCGTTAATCGGTTATATGCCGGATGAATTTTTTGCCCAAGAAACACTGACGGTCAAGGAGTTTTTAACTTTTTATGGAACATTCCGTAAGACTTCGCAATCCCGGGTGGAGGATGTGATCCACCTTCTTGGGTTAGCGGCTAAAAAAGATGTGATGATGAAACACCTATCAAAGGGGATGCGCCAACGGCTGTTATTTGGTCAGGCATGGCTGGCAAACCCCTCGGTGCTAATTCTTGATGAACCGACAAACGGCCTCGATCCGTATTGGATTGATGTATTTATTGGAATGCTGAAAAAAATAAAACAAAGCGGCACGACGATTATTTTTTCGACCCATATGATGGATGTGGCCGCCGAAGTGGCTGACCGGATCATCTTTATGGAAAATGGAAGGATGATTGAAGCAATTCAAAATGATCACAGTAATCCAAAACAATTTATGATGGAACTGCTAGGCCGCTACCGTCAAAAGGAGGAATAATCCGGACCGATATGTTTTAATGAAGTGAAAGAGGTGGTGTGGATGTCGTATCGTACATTAAAATTAATCGCAATTTTAATCCCTCCCCTGCTTATAGGGGGATTTGAACTCATCCGTCATAATACTTTATTACTGCAAAATTTGTCGATGGAGACAGGTAACTACTTGATAATTCTTTTAACATTGGTTGTTTCTTATGGGTTTTCCACTTGGATGTTTAAGATGATTGAGGAAAAAAATCACCGCCTTACAACAGAGCGGGAAATGCGTGCCGTTTATGAAGAAAGAGAACGACTGGCAAAAGAATTACACGATAACATTGCCCAGACTTTATTTTTGTTAAAGGTGAATTTAAAAAAGGGAAAAATAAATGAAGCGAGCGGACTCGTCAATTCCATCGATGCAAATCTCAGGCAAGCGATTTATAATTTGCGCGTGAACCCGCTTGAGATTATTTCCTTTCCGAAACGGGTGGAGAATTGGCTGAATGACTGGAGTACAGTTTCCGGGATTGAAACAAATGCGACCATTCAGATACCGGAAGGCTATTTTAGCCCTGCGGAAGAGGTTCAGCTTTTCGGTATTATCCAGGAGGCATTTACAAATATCAGAAAACACTCCGGGGCACATTCGGCCGTTTTACTACTGCAGCTGATCCCCAATGGTTGGGAAATGAACATTTCAGACGATGGGAACGGGTTTACGAAAAACGAACGGAGTCTGAATCAATATGGTCTCATCATGTTAAAGGAACGAGCTGAAAAAATGGGGGCGGTGCTTGACATCACCTCAGAAAAAAATCACGGGACAAAAATAACGGTAAAAGGGAGCGATACATGATGGTTCCTTATCGAGTTTTGATTGCTGACGATCACCCCCATGCAAGGCAGGCCATTATGGCAATCCTGGAAGAAGAACCGCTGTTTACCATTGTAGGTCAAGCGAGGAATGGCAAGGAAGCGATCGAACTGTGCAGCGAACATCTTCCCGACATTTTATTAATTGATATTGAAATGCCGATTTTAGATGGGTTGGAGGCAACGAAAATCATCAAGGAGAAATATCCGTTTATCAAAGTGATTATCTTAAGTGTCTCCGACAATGTCGGGGATTTATTTACCAGCATTCAGTACGGCGCCCAGGGCTATTTATTAAAAAATATGGACCCCGATGATTGGCTTCAGTATCTTCATTCCATTGTTGACGGGTCAAACGCAACAACAAGGGATATGGCTGGAAAACTGCTCTATCAATTTCGTGAACGCGATTTGCAAAACACGCCGGCAATCAGTTCATTGACCCCGAGGGAAAAGGAAATTCTCCTTCTAGTATCAGAAGGCCGAACCAATAAACAGATTGCCGAACACCTGTTTATTGCTGAAAATACGGTAAAAAATCACATCAAAAATCTGCTCGAAAAGCTTGGTCTTGAAAATAGGGTACAGCTTGCCTCGTATGCAGTTAAATATATTACAAAATAAAATGGGGTATATTACTAGTGGAGTGTTTAGAATTTTAAACATCAGGGGGCGATTTCCATTTATAAAAAACAGGAACGGAAGCTCATTTGGCTGTCCTTTATTGTTGCTTCGATTCTAGGACTAGCGATTATTGGACGGATCGTATCGGGCTAAGGTAGGGAGGCCGCAAATGGGAAATGAAGAAACAGTATTTTTAAGCCGTGTATTAACAGAAATGACCTTATCCTTTCACATCATTTATGCAACCATTGGTGTCGGTATACCACTGATGATCATGATTGCCCAATGGGTTGGGATTCGGAAAAATGACGAGCATTATATTTTACTGGCAAGACGGTGGACACGGGGATTCGTGATTACCGTCGCGGTTGGGGTTGTGACCGGGACAGCAATCGGCCTGCAGCTCTCACTGTTATGGCCGAATTTTATGGAGCTTGCGGGGAACACGATTGCCCTGCCATTATTTATGGAAACCTTCGCCTTCTTTTTTGAGGCAATATTTTTAGGCATCTACCTATATACATGGGATCGATTTGAGAATCAGAGAAAGCATCTGCTGCTGCTGATTCCCGTTGCGTTGGGGGCCTCTTTTTCCGCCGTGTTTATCACAATTGTGAATGCGTTTATGAATGCACCGCAAGGCTTTGACCTCGTTAACGGGCAACTGGTAAATGTTAGCCCGCTCTTGGCAATGTTTAACCCGGCGATGCCGTCAAAAGTGGCCCACGTCGTGATAACAGCTTATATGACTTCGGCTTTTGTACTGGCTTCCATCGGCGCTTTTCGGCTGCTGAAGGGGTCCAACCAGGTGTACCATCAAAAGGCAGTATTTTTAACAATGAAGCTCGGGCTCATTTTTTCGATTGCTACAGCGGTTCTCGGCGATTTTTCCGGAAAGTATTTAGCGGAATATCAGCCGGAAAAATTAGCTGCAGCGGAGTGGCATTTTGAAACAGAAAAAGGAGCACCACTGATTTTGTACGGTGTCCTTGATGACGGAGAAATAAAGTATGCCATTAAAATTCCATTTGGACTGAGCATCTTAGCCCACAGCAGCCCAAATGCCGAAGTCATCGGATTAGACCAATTTAAGGAGGCCGACCAGCCGCCGCTTTATATCCATTATATGTTTGACTTAATGGTGACCATTGGGATGTGGATGGTGCTTTTATCATTGGTGTATGTCGTCGGGACATGGCGTAAATGGCGGTTTATTTTAACAAAATGGTTTAGATGGCTGATGGTGCTCGGCGGTCCCCTGTCGATTATCGCGATTGAAGCGGGTTGGTGGCTCGACGAGGTTGGGCGCCAGCCGTGGGTTTTGCGCGGAATTATGCGGACAAAGGATGCGGCTACCTCAAGCGGACAAGTGGATACGATGCTATGGCTGTTTGCCGGATTATATCTTATCCTCGGCATTGGCAGTGTGTTCGTATTATGGCGGATGTTCCGCAGTAATCCTGTGGAACAGGAATTAGCTGACAGGGCAGCAGATAGGGCTGGTGACATGAAATGACACTTGAAATCCTCGGCATTACCGTATTGGGCATCTTTCTATTTGGGTATATTATTGTCGCCTCGATTGACTTTGGCGCTGGGTTTTTTAATGCCTTCAGTACAATTACAGGCAAAGAGCATATTTTAACGAAGGTGATTCAACGGTATTTATCACCTGTTTGGGAAGTCACGAACGTCTTTCTCGTCTTTTTCTTCGTCGGGATTGTCGGTTTTTTTCCGAAAACCGCATATTATTTTGGCTCAACCTTACTTGTCCCGGCGAGCATCGCGATTATTCTTCTGGCGATTCGCGGTGCCTATTATGCGTTTACCACCTATGGAGGATTGAAGCATAAACGTTACACCATCTTGTACGGTCTGACAGGATTATTTATCCCAGCCTCCTTATCAATTGTTTTGACGATTTCCGAGGGTGGCTTTGTAACCCTGAAGGATTCGGGACCGGTACTCGATTATTGGGCTTTGTTTACGAGTCCATTAACTTGGAGTATTGTTGTTCTCAGTCTGACATCCGTCTTATATATTTCCGCCGCGTTTTTAACATGGTATGCCCAAAAAGCAAAAGACAGGCAGGCGGCGAATCTGCTGCGGAAATATGCGCTTGTGTGGGCGGGACCGGCGATCATCACCGCTGCCGGCATTATTGTGGAAATGAAGAATCATAATCCGGAGCATTATGAACGATTAGTCGATCTTTGGTGGCTTTTTGGATTATCCTTGATTTTCTTCTTGGGAACCGTTTATTTACTTTGGCAGCGGATTGCCTATGGTTTTGCGTTTTGGCTGCTGATCGGACAATTCACGCTCGCCTTTTTAGCTTATGGGATTTCTCATTATCCTTATTTAATGTATCCGTACTTAACGCTTTATGACAGCTTTACGAATCAGGCAATGGCGACCGCGCTGGTGATTGCGTTTATTGCCGGGCTATGCCTGCTCCTGCCGTCGCTGTATTTGTTGCTCAGGCTGTTCTTGTTTAACAAGGCATATGTACAAGGTGATCGAAATGATCATGCGTAAAGGGGGCTAGCAGCGTGTTGGACGAGTTTTTGATGTTTTATGCACCATTTCTAGTGCTGATTGCATCCATCCTAGCCGCGTTTTGGATCGCCCCGAAAGATGATGCAGTGGAAAAATAACATAAATACAGAAATGACGTGTGCCAATTCACACGTCATTTTTAATGTTATTTTTAATACAATTAATCGGGACCTTTTCTACCTTAAAGGTCCTCCTTTTATAATTAAAAAAATTGACACATATAACTTTATCCAATAACATATATTGGTGTTACGATTTAATAGAAAAGTAACACGATTAAGGTGCATCTACAGGGGAAACGGACAGCGAACCATACTTTACCCCTTTTAAACTAAGTAATTTATCACGTAAAGTACGGATATTTTGGGCATTCCCGCGAACGACAATCATCTCGAGGCAATTATGATGATCTAGGTGAAAATGGGTCGTCGCTAGAATAGTATCATGATAGTCATGCTGAATTGTGGTTAGTTCTCCCATAAGATGGCGTTGATGATGGTCGTAAAAGATTAGGAGACATCCTGCAACCTCATGATCATCTTGTTCCCATTTATGTTTGACCAACTTTTCACGGACTAAATCACGAACAGCCTCGGAGCGGGTTTTATATCCTTTTTCCTCGATTAATTGATCGAAGCTTTCGAGTAGGCCCTCTTCCATGGATACGCCAAACCGGCTTAAATTATTTGAAGTCAAAGTAGCGTGCCTCCTTCCTAATAAAGTAACCATATCATAAATATTTTTATAGAAAAAGTGAAAAGGAGAATCATTATGCACATTCCTGATGGAATATTAAGTCCAACTATTTTAGCGGCAGGTGCAGCTGTGTCGGTTGTCGTCCTTGCCAAGAGTGTTCAAAAATCGAAAAAAAATCTTGAGCAAACGGCTGTTCCGATTATGGGAGTGATGGCTGCCTTTATCTTTGCGGCACAAATGGTAAATTTCCCGCTATTAGGTGCGGCAGCATCCGGCCATTTGATTGGGGGGGCGCTGGCTGCCTATCTGTTTGGATTCTGGCCGACGACGCTCATTATGACAACGGTGGTTACGATCCAAGCGGTTGTGTTCCAGGATGGTGGAATCAGCGTGCTGGGTGTCAATATCCTAAATATGGCAATCCTTGCGCCGCTAGCCGCTTCGCTTGTTTATAAACTTTTACGAAAAAGTAAAGTACCTGTCTCGGTAATGGTCTTTATCGCCGGCTGGGTGTCGGTTGTCGTTACATCCGCTTTTGCCGCCCTTCAGC
The DNA here is from genome assembly GCF_044762155.1 of Neobacillus sp. NPDC097160. Taxonomy (NCBI): domain Bacteria; kingdom Bacillati; phylum Bacillota; class Bacilli; order Caryophanales; family Bacillaceae; genus Neobacillus; species Neobacillus sp. NPDC097160. The sequence continues at coordinate 66,433 of NZ_JBIWDU010000014.1, forward strand.
TCGGTGCGTCACACGTTGTTTCCTATCAATTGGCATTGCAAACACTTATTTTGTGGCATGCGATAATTGGGATAGGGGAAGGCTTGATTACAGCAGCGGTCGTTCCATTTGCCCGACGGTCGTCCTTTTTCCTTAGAAGCAGAGAGGAGCATTCATAATGAAGAAACGAATCTATCTGTGGATCGCGGTATCGCTAGTAATTGCCGGTGCTGTATCTTTACTTGCATCCGAGCATCCGGATGGCTATGAAAAAGCAGGTGAACAGTTGGGGTTTATTGACAGGGCAACATCGATTCTCCATTCTCCGCTACCTGATTACACTATTCCAGGTGTACATTCATGGTTGTCGTCAAGTCTTGCCGGACTCATAGGCGTTGCAATTACATTTTTCATCTTTTTGTTGCTTGGAAAAATGGCTGGAAAACGCAGATGATTGTACTGCCAAAGCCAAGAGTAAAAGTGGTGATGTCCCTTTTCCTGATCATTCTAGGTGTTTTACCGAAGGATCTGGTGATGATTGGGGGAAATCTCGTCATCGGTACACTGCTTCTGCTTATTTATCGTATTCCGCTTCGGGCGTTTGTCAAACAGCTAAAGCCCATCGCCTTCTTTATGCTGTTTACGTTTCTATTTTTTCCAATCTATGAAGGCGGCCATGGCTGGATAAAAGCACTCCAATACAGCGGCCGCTTGCTGTTTGTCGCCCAGGTGCTCACCTTTTTGTTTTATCGCATGGGGATCATCCCTTTTTTACAAGTGTTAGCTGAACTCCGGCTTCCATCGATTTTTATAGAGCTCATCATGTTTACATTGCGATTTATGGACGTGTTTCGCGGAGAGGTGCGGCAAATGCTATTAAGCCTGCGGAGCAGAGGCTTTTATACAGGAAATTGGTTTCAGGTTAAGAAGTACCGGGTGTTAGGCGGACTGTTGGGAAGCTTGCTGCTTCGCTCCTTTCAACGCTCGGAACGGATTTATTTAGGGATGTTAAGCAAGGGCTATAAAGGAGAACGCAAGCCATTGAAAACAGAAATTGTGCCTAAATATGAATGGCTGCATTGTGCAGTGTGGGTCGTCGGCGTTCTTTGCTTGTTTTTTGTAGGAGGTAAGCGATAGTGGATATATTTCGATTTAATAGTGTGTCGTATGGCTATACGAAGGACAAGCCGATATTACGCGATATCTCTTTCTCGATTCTTGAAGGGAGGAAGACAGCGATTGTCGGCGCAAATGGAGCGGGAAAGTCGACGATTTTGTTTCATTTGAATGGGCTGTATACCCAGCAGCAAGGGGATATTTTTTTCCGCGATCAGAAGCTTGATAAGAAGGTACGGAAAGAATTATTTAGGCATGTTGGCATCGTTTTTCAAGACCCTGACGACCAGCTTATTTCGTTAACGGTGTCCGATGATATTGCGTTTGGACCTTTGCAAATGGATGTAACGGCTGAAGAGACCCAGGAAAGAGTGGAAAAATATATCAAGCTATTAGGAATTGAGCATTTACTGACGGACAATCCATCCGAACTAAGCTATGGGCAAAAAAAGCATGTCACCGTTGCCGGGGTGCTGGCGATGGAGTCAGATGTGTTTATTTTAGATGAGCCGATGGCGTTTCTTGATCCCTATGGAAAAGAACGGATGGCATCGATTTTACAATTGCTGCAGGATCAAGGCAAAACGGTGATTGTGACCACACATGATATGCAATTTGTTGCGGAGTGGGCGGACGATGTGATTGTCATTCATCAGGGTCAGTGCCTAGGGACATTTCAAGCAAGAGAGCTTTTCGGGCGCCATGATATTATGAAACAGGCGAATTTGACGCTGCCGCCGATTGTCGAATTAATGACCGCCATTTGGAATGGCAATAAAGAAGATATGCCGATTCGAGTCGAAGAGGCAAAGAACTGGTTAACTAAGAAAATATAATGTAAGTATGGGGGGACTAATGTTGTCGCCCTTTTTTTTTGTAAAAAAACATTGACATTCAAACCATCATTTGAATATTATGTAATCAAATGAACATTTGAATGAAGGATGTGACCCATATGAAAGAGCGTGATGTTTACGAGATTACATGTGTGGATAGCGAAAAAACGATCCGAGTGCAGCAGCATCTTGAAAAAGGCAGCCATATCCTTGAAGTGTCAAAGCTTTTTAAAGCATTGTTGCCGGTGCCATTTTCAAAAAAGCAGCATACCTTAACATAGACATCCGGGTTGAGGAATTTGCGGGTAAAAGAATATCGGTTAGTTTGTTAAATCGCTGATCAATCATGAATTTTCGCTGATAAATTAGGTGAATTCTCAGATAAAACGTAATTTTTCGCCGATAAATGGGCTGTTATGATGTTCGTTAAAATCAATCTTATTTGCGAAAGTGGTGAGTTTATTTGCGAAAAGCACCTGTTTATTTGCGAAAGTGGCTACTTTATTTGCGAAACTAGTCCATTTATTTGCGAATTGAATTTTCAGATAGAAATGTTTAGATCCTCCGTATTATTCCGAGGACTGAATCGAATTTAATTTTTTGGAAAAAACTACCCTTATTCGTAACAATTTCGTTTTAGAAAGAGATAAATATATGAGCCGCCACCATGGAGCTCTTGGGGGGATAAACATGGGTCATCACCACCATCACGGTCATTCGCATGGACACAGCCACGGACACGGCCATTCACATACTAGCAACAAAAAAGCTTTATTAAGTTCCTTTATTCTGATTGCTGTGTTTATGGTTGTCGAAGTAATCGGCGGGATACTTACAAACAGTTTGGCGCTATTGTCAGATGCGGGCCACATGCTCAGTGACGCCGCGGCATTGGGCCTGAGTTTCTTCGCAATTAAGCTTGGTGAAAAGCAGGTTTCGCAGGAAAAAACCTATGGATATAAACGATTTGAAATCATTGCGGCAGCACTGAACGGCTTAACGCTGATTGTCATTTCTTTGTTTATTTTCTATGAAGCTATCCAGCGCTTTTTTACACCACCGGAAGTGCAAAGCACGGGGATGCTGGTCATTTCGATAACGGGATTGGTTGTAAACATCATTGCTTTCTTGATTTTAATGCAAGGTGACAAGGAAGAAAATTTGAATGTTAGAAGTGCTTTCTTGCATGTGATTGGTGATATGCTCGGTTCAGTCGGGGCAATTATTGCGGCACTCCTCATTATGTTTTTCGGCTGGGGCATTGCCGACCCGATTGCCAGCGTCATAGTTGCTGCGCTGATCCTAGTCAGCGGATTTCGTGTAACAAAGGACTCTTTCCATATTTTAATGGAGGGTGCCCCAACGCAAATAGATATAATTCAAGTGAAAAAGGCGCTCAGGCGGATCCCGCTCGTGAAGGAAGTCCATGATTTGCATATTTGGACGATTACATCCGGATTTCCGGTCTTAAGCTGTCATATTACCATTTCTGATGAAGGAGTTCACGATGAAATCCTATCGCAGTCACAGCGAATCCTTCATGACGATTTCCACATCGAACATAGCACCATTCAGGTCGAAAAAGAAGCAAATGGCTGTCCAAGTCCGCATGGGACCTGTAACTGAAGTCATATAAAAATAAATAAAAACTCCGAAAAGACATCTAATTTTCTAGATGTCTTTTTGCTGTCTGTAGAGGTGACGCTCTTGATCGCTTAATATTAAAATAGATACTGCTGAAAACATTTATTGAAATAGTAGTAATTTCATATTATAATACCAATTATTACCTATATAATATATATTAAGACTGATTTTGCGAGGTTATAGAATGAGAGAAAAAAAACTATTGATAATTTTTGCCATTTTATTATGTAGTACCTTATTTTTTGGAATTAATACTGTACCTGCAAAAGCGAGTGGAAATCAAGATGGAATACCGATCCTTATGTACCACCATATTTTAAAAAAGAGTGAGAATGGTCAACCCCAAAATGCTAGTATTCTTAATCTTGAAGCTTTTGAAGAGCAAATGAAGTATTTAAGCGAGCAAGGCTATTATACTGCCACATTATCTGAGTTCGCCGCTTATATGAACGGCCAGATTAGTCTTCCAAATAGGACGGTTGTCATCACTTTCGATGATGGATATAAATCAAATTATTTATATGCCTATCCTGTTTTGAAAAAATACGGATTAAAAGCCGGTCTCTTCCTGGTGACGAGCTGGATTTCAGATAAGCCGGTTACGTTTAATCCTACAGGTCTTCAGTTTTTAAGCTGGCCGGAGTTAAATGAGATGAGAGGCGTGTTCGAATACGGAGGTCATACGAATGCTCTTCATTATACAAACAAAGGGGTCCCAGCATTATTAACTGAATCAGAACAAGTTATTTTAAAAGACTTCGAGACTAGCAGAAAAATAGTAAACACTCCATTCTTTGCATACCCCTATGGAGGACATAATAAGCGAACGACTGAACTAGTCAATATGTCAGGTTATAAATTTGCGTTTACCACCACACCAGCAAATGCGAAAAGTGGAAATAACTCATATGAAATTGGCAGAAAAGCGGTAGGGCCTTCTACAACTATGGCGGCCTTCAAAGAAATGGTGAAAAGCGGCTCCTCTATTGAGGGGTGGACAAGGTCAGGAACTAAATGGTATTACTTGGATGCGAATGGTGCCAAACAGACCGGCTGGTTAAAATGGGGCAGATACTGGTTCTATTTGGATCAAAGCGGTGCAATGAAGACTGGTTGGGTCAAATCAGGCAGCTCCTGGTACTTTTTTGAGAACAGCGGCATAATGTTAACAGGCTGGAATAAGCAGGGGGCTAATTGGTACTATTTTGACCAAAGCGGAGCGATGAGAACTGGCTGGGTGAAATCGGATGGAACCTGGTACCTCTTAGAACAAAGCGGAGCGATGAGAACGGGCTGGGTGAAATCAGATGGGAACTGGTATTACTTAGGGTCAAACGGGGCGATGAAAACCGGCTGGGTGAAATCAGATGGAACCTGGTATTACTTGGAGCCAAGCGGGGCCATGAAAACCGGCTGGGTGAAATCAGATGGAACCTGGTATTACTTGGAGCCAAGCGGAGCGATGAAAACCGGTTGGGTTAAATCGGATGGATATTGGTACTTCTTAGAGCCAAGCGGAGCGATGAAAACTGGCTGGTTGAAATCAGATGGAACCTGGTATTACTTGGAGCCAAGCGGAGCGATGAAAACTGGCTGGCTGCAATCTGCAGGGGATACTTACTACCTTGATGGCGGCGGTTCCATGAGAACGGGCTGGGCAGCTGTTAGTGGAAAGTGGTATTACTTTGAAAATAATGGAGTCAGAAAAACCGGCTGGTTAGAAACATCCGAAGGCAAATACTTCCTCAACAATGATGGAACAATGGCCACCGGCTGGATTCAAACTAAAGAGAAATGGTATTACCTTTACAGCACAGGACTAATGGCCGTAAACACTGAAATCGATGGCTATCAAATCGGTTCAGACGGCACGAGGGTAGAGGTGCCTGTAGAGGTACCTGACACCCAAACCACCCCTTGAAACTTAAATAAAGTGGGGAAGCAGTTAATGGTGCCTGTCACCCAAACTACCCTTTGAAATTTAAATATAGTGGAAAGCAGCTAATGGTGGCTGTCACGGCCTTCATTTAAACCTTATTTGGATGTACAGTGTGAACGCACGTACTCACCCAAATAAGGTTTTTTATGCATTTTTCTTTATCTCTCGAGTTTATTTGGTAAAATGTTCTTTGTTCGTTAAGAATATAATGACCACAAATTTGAGGGGGGATACTGTTGAAAAAAACAGTCAATCCGCTGGACAAGCGTTTCAAAATCGCCCACAGGGAAGCTCTAATCGGAGTTGTCCTCGTGATCATCAATTTTATCTGGTGGTATGGGTTTGCTTACGGACTCGGTTCCACCAAGGTTGAAAAGTATACATACATTTTTGGTTTACCGGCATGGTTCTTTTACAGCTGTATTGCCGGATTTATCGTCATGGTCATACTCGTGATTTTGACGGTGAAATTTTTATTTAAAGAAGTTCCCTTCGATGAAGAAGAGGGGGACCTGAAATGAATTGGGCTGTCATCACACCGTTACTTATTTTCCTTCTGATCATCTTTGCTGTAGGGTTTTGGTCAAACAAATTTGTCCTGAAATCCAATTCGTTCCTAGAAGAATACTTTCTAGGTGAACGGCAAATGGGCGGCTTCATCCTCGCAATGACGATGGTGGCAACCTATGGCAGTGCAAGCAGCTTTATTGGCGGCCCAGGTATCGCCTATACCCAAGGGCTAGGCTGGGTGCTGCTGGCCATGGCCCAGCTGGCAACCGGTTATTTTACGTTAATGGTTTTAGGAAAGAAATTTGCCATCGTGTCGCGGCAATACAAGGCGATCACCCTCATCGACTTTCTTAAAGAACGGTATAAAAGTAAAACCGTTGTCATCGTATCAGCGGCAAGTATCATTATCTTTCTTTTTTCATCGATGACCGCCCAATGGATTGGCGGGGCGCGGCTTGTTGAATCGCTAACAGGCTTACCGTATACAACGGCTTTATTGATCTTTGCCTTTTCCGTTCTCGTCTTTGTCATAGTGGGCGGATTTCGCGCAGTGGCCCTTACAGATGCCGTTCAGGGTGTCGTAATGTTTATGGGAACACTTATTCTTCTGATAGCCACCATTAAAGCAGGCGGAGGAATCCCGAAGATTATCTCTGATTTAGCAGCAGAAAATCCAAATTTAATCACTCCCTTTGGTGCTGAGCGAAATCTCACTCCCGCCTATGTTTCTTCTTTTTGGATATTAGTAGGGATTGGTGTGGTCGGGCTGCCGCAAATAACGGTAAGAGCAATGTCCTATAAAAACTCTAAAGCCATGCACAGCGCCATCATTATTGGAACCATTGTTGTCGGCTTCATCATGCTCGGCATGCATCTTATCGGCGTTTTCGCAAGACCGGTCCTTCCGGGGGTAAAAATCGGTGATACCGTCATGCCAATGCTATCCATGAAGGTCCTGCCGCCGTTTGTGGCCGGAATTGTCCTCGCTGCCCCAATGGCGGCCATCATGTCGACAGTCGATGCCCTGCTGATTTTGGTGAGCTCCGCATTAGTTAAGGATGTTTATTTAAATTACATCAAGCCCGATGCCGGGGACGATCAAGTGAAAAAGGTCAGCTTTAGTGTAACAGCGATCATTGGCATCTTGGTCATTCTTCTGGCATTGAGTCCGCCTGATTTAATTGTGTGGTTGAATTTATTCTCTTTTGGCGGTCTCGAGTCCGTCTTTATCTGGCCCGTTATTTTAGGACTGTATTGGAGTAAAGGAAATAAATACGGGGCCATCACCTCGATGATTTTAGGGATGGGTTCTTATATTCTACTAGATCGATTTTATCCGAATGCATTCGGGCTCCATACGGTTGTCATGCCAATCGTGCTTTCATTGCTTGGATTTGTGGCAGTCAGCCTCGTTTCCAATCAAAAGGGTGATGTTAGACATGTCGAGCTCGAAAAGTAGTTCAACTTTTTGTTGCAATTTTGTTAATAAATTTCTAGAATGAATAAACAGAAATCTTTAAATAAGGTGGGAGCCCATTGATAAGCGTTATTCAATTTTTATCGGCAATTATTTTGCCAGGGTTACTAGTCTTACTTTTTACAAGGGTCACTTACAATCGTCTCATCGGCCTTGTCTTAACCATTGCACTCATCGCTGCGTCTGCCTATAAAGGTTATACCACCAACTTTCTGCTCATCGTGATTGATGCCTTCTCGTTAACAGCCGGCTTCTGGCTGGCGGCAAAAATGAAACCGCGAGCAGTGAAAAGGAGTTAGTTTCCTTAACAAGTCTGTCCATATCGGCAGGCTTTTTTGCTTTTTAAAAAATAAAAACGAATACTAGTTCGCATATTATTGGTTTGTTTTTGGGTGAATGTGGTAGAATGTTAATATGCAAATTTAGAGAATACACTTTCCAGCGCTATCCCGGTCGCTAAAACAAGTTTTTCAAGCTGTAAAGTGACTTTTTTAAAACGGGAGGAAACTTTAATGAAGGACCAATTTGAATTAGTGTCAAAATACTCGCCACAAGGAGATCAGCCAGCGGCCATCCGCGAGTTAGTGGAAGGCATTAAGCAAAATAAACGCCATCAAACACTCCTTGGCGCCACCGGTACGGGGAAGACATTTACCGTTTCAAACGTAATTAAAGAGGTAAACAAACCAACCCTTGTCATTGCCCACAACAAAACACTGGCCGGTCAGCTTTACAGCGAGTTCAAGGAATTTTTCCCAAACAATGCTGTTGAGTATTTTGTCAGTTACTATGATTACTATCAGCCGGAAGCCTACGTTCCACAGACAGATACATTCATTGAAAAAGATGCCAGCATCAACGATGAGATTGATAAACTGCGCCACTCGGCGACCTCATCCTTATTTGAGCGGAAGGACGTCATTATCATTGCCAGTGTCTCTTGTATATACGGCTTAGGTTCGCCGGAAGAATACAGCGAGATGGTGCTGTCACTTAGAACCGGTATGGAGATTGAGCGCAATCAACTGCTGCACCGGCTCATTGATATCCAATATGAACGGAATGATATTGATTTTAAGCGCGGGACGTTCCGTGTCCGCGGTGACGTCGTCGAGATTTTCCCGGTTTCCCGTGATGAACATTGCATGCGTGTCGAATTTTTCGGTGATGAAATCGAACGCATTCGCGAGGTCGATGCCCTTACCGGTGAAATAATCGGCGAACGCGAGCACGTGGCCATTTTCCCGGCATCCCACTTCGTAACAAGAGAAGAGAAAATGCGAGTAGCAATCGAGAATATTGAAAAAGAACTGGAGGAACGGCTTGCCGTCCTTCGAGCTGACGATAAATTGCTTGAAGCACAGCGGATTGAACAGCGTACCCGTTATGACCTGGAAATGATGCGGGAAATGGGCTTTTGCTCGGGAATCGAAAATTACTCGCGCCATTTAACATTAAGGCCTGCCGGTTCCACACCGTATACCTTGCTCGATTATTTTCCGGAAGATTTCCTGATGATTATCGATGAGTCGCATGTTACCCTGCCGCAAGTCAGAGGGATGTTCAATGGTGACAAAGCACGGAAACAGGTGCTTGTGGACCATGGCTTCCGTCTGCCGTCAGCACTTGATAACCGGCCTCTCACCTTTGATGAATTTGAGAAGCATGTACACAATGCTATTTTTGTTTCAGCCACCCCTGGGCCGTATGAGCTGGAGCATACCCCGGAAATGATTCAACAAATCATTCGCCCGACCGGACTGCTTGACCCTACACTTGAAGTTCGTCCAATTGAAGGGCAAATTGATGACTTGATTGGTGAAATTCAGGATCGAGTGAAGAAAAATGAACGGGTGCTTGTGACGACTTTGACGAAAAAAATGTCAGAGGATTTAACGGATTACTTAAAAGAAATCGGCATTAAAGTTCAATACTTGCATTCGGAGGTCAAGACACTTGAGCGGATTGAAATTATTCGTGAACTGCGCCTCGGAAAATACGATGTTTTGATCGGAATCAACCTGCTTCGAGAAGGCTTGGACATACCAGAGGTTTCGCTCATTACCATTCTCGATGCGGACAAAGAAGGCTTCCTCCGTTCCGAGCGTTCCTTAATCCAAACAATCGGCCGTGCCGCTCGGAATGCAAATGGGCACGTCATTATGTATGCGGACCGAATAACGGATTCGATGGAGAAGGCGATCAGTGAGACGAAACGGCGCCGTGAGATCCAAGAGGCATATAATAAGAAACATGGCGTCACACCTCAGACGATTCAAAAGGAAATCCGTGATGTCATACGCGCCACGCATGCGGCTGAGGAACAGGAAAAGTATAAACCAGCTGCATCGTTTAGCAAGATGAGCAAGAAGGAAAGAGATAAACTGATTGCAACAATGGAAAAAGAAATGAAGACCGAAGCCAAAGCGCTTAATTTTGAACGAGCGGCCGAGCTTCGTGATTTACTATTAGAGTTGAAAGCGGAAGGATGACGTATAGAAATGGCAATGGAAAAACTGATCGTGAAAGGCGCCAGAGCCCACAATTTGAAAAATATTGATGTCACCATTCCGAGAGATAAGCTTGTTGTCGTGACGGGACTTTCCGGTTCAGGAAAGTCTTCGCTCGCATTTGATACAATTTATGCTGAAGGACAGCGGCGGTATGTCGAATCACTTTCGGCCTATGCCCGGCAATTTCTTGGCCAAATGGATAAGCCAGACGTTGACGCGATTGAGGGCCTATCCCCGGCCATTTCGATCGATCAAAAAACAACAAGCCGGAACCCGCGCTCAACAGTCGGGACGGTGACCGAAATCTATGATTATTTACGATTATTATATGCAAGAGTTGGGCATCCAACTTGCCCGATTCATCATATTGAAATTTCTTCACAAACGATTGAGCAGATGGTCGACCGGATTCTCGAATATTCGGAACGGACGAAAATGCAAATCCTCGCCCCGGTTGTTTCCGGGAGGAAAGGAACGCATGTGAAGGTCTTCGAAGATGTGAAGAAGCAAGGCTTTGTTCGGGTCCGCGTTGACGGAGAAATGGTGGATATCGGCGATGAGATTGAACTTGAAAAAAATAAAAAGCACTCGATCGAAGTGGTCATCGACCGAATCGTCGTCAAGGATGGCATTGCTGCAAGGGTGGCTGACTCGCTTGAAACGGCGTTGAAACTAGGCGAAGGAAAGGTAATTGTCGACGTCATCGGTGAAGAAGAGCTATTATTCAGTGAAAACCATGCTTGTCCGCTCTGTGGTTTTTCCATCGGAGAGCTCGAGCCGCGAATGTTTTCCTTCAACAGCCCATTCGGTGCCTGCCCTGAATGCGACGGGCTCGGCTCCAAGCTCGAAGTCGATGTCGATCTCGTTATTCCCAATAAGGATCTAACGCTCAAACAGCATGCAATTGCCCCATGGGAGCCGACGAGTTCACAGTATTACCCTCAGCTCCTGGAGGCCGTCTGTAATCATTTCGGGGTGGATATGACGATTCCAGTTAAGGACATTCCTGAACACCTATTGGAAAAAGTACTTTACGGCTCTGGTCGTGAAAAAATTTACTTTCGCTATGAGAACGATTTTGGCCAAATCCGTGAGGGGCATATCGAATTTGAAGGTGTCATCCGTAACGTGGAACGCCGCTTTAAGGAGACAAGCTCTGATTATATCCGTGAACAAATGGAAAAATACATGGGTCAGCAGCCATGTCCCACTTGTAAAGGCTACCGTTTGAAAAAAGAAACCTTAGCGGTATTGATAAACGGTCGTCATATTGCCAAAGTGACAGACCTTTCGATTGAGGAAGCCTATCAATTTTTCTCTGAATTACAGCTTTCGGAAAAAGAAATGCAAATTGCCAAGCTGATTTTTCGTGAAATCAAGGAACGCCTTGGCTTCTTAATTAATGTCGGCCTAGATTATTTAACGTTGAGCCGAATGGCTGGTACGTTGTCCGGCGGTGAGGCCCAGCGGATTCGCTTGGCAACGCAAATTGGTTCGCGTTTAACCGGTGTGTTATACATTTTGGATGAGCCGTCCATCGGTCTTCATCAGCGTGACAATGACCGATTAATCGGCACACTGCAAAGCATGCGCGATATCGGCAACACCTTGATTGTCGTCGAGCACGATGAAGACACGATGCTCGCCGCCGATTATTTGATTGATATCGGCCCGGGTGCTGGTATCCATGGCGGTGAAATTGTCTCGGCCGGAACACCTGCCGAAGTAATGGCGGATCCGAACTCGTTGACGGGCCAATATTTGTCCGGAAAGAAATTTATTCCGCTGCCATTGGAACGCCGAAAGCCAGATGGCCGCTATATTGAAATCAAGGGCGCGTCCGAAAACAATTTAAAAAATGTCAATGCGAAGATTCCACTTGGGCTGTTTATCGCTGTTACCGGTGTGTCGGGGTCAGGAAAAAGTACGCTGATTAATGAAATCCTTCATAAATCGCTGGCACAAAAGCTTCACCATGCAAAAACCAAGCCCGGTGAACATAAGAGCATCAAAGGGATTGATTATTTAGAAAAAGTTGTTGATGTGGATCAGTCGCCAATCGGACGGACACCGCGCTCCAACCCGGCCACCTATACCGGTGTATTTGATGATGTTCGCGATGTGTTTGCGACCACGAATGAAGCAAAGGTCCGCGGTTACAAAAAAGGACGCTTCAGTTTTAATGTGAAGGGCGGCCGCTGTGAGGCCTGCCGCGGCGACGGGATTATCAAAATTGAAATGCACTTTTTGCCTGATGTTTATGTTCCTTGTGAAGTATGCCACGGGAAGCGCTATAATCGTGAAACGCTGGAAGTGAAATACAAAGGGAAAAACATTTCCGATATTCTTGATATGACCGTTGAAGCTGCAGTTGAATTTTTCGAAAACATTCCAAAAATCAGCCGCAAGCTGCAGACGATTTTGGATGTCGGACTTGGATATGTTAAACTCGGCCAGCCGGCGACAACGCTGTCCGGAGGTGAGGCCCAGCGTGTGAAGCTTGCCTCAGAGCTGCACCGTCGTTCAAATGGTAAATCGTTCTACATTTTGGATGAACCGACGACCGGACTGCATGTTGACGACATTTCACGTTTGCTTGTTGTGTTACAGCGCTTGGTCGAAAATGGCGATACCGTATTGGTAATCGAGCACAATCTTGACGTCATCAAGGCCGCCGATTACCTAATCGACCTCGGTCCTGAAGGTGGCGACAAGGGCGGAACGATTATCGCCACCGGAACACCAGAAAAGATTGCAGAAACCCCCGCGTCATATACCGGAAAATACTTAAAGCCAATCCTTGAGCGGGATCGGCTGCGAATGAAACAGCAAATTGATGATAAAAGTGCTGTAAAGGCATAAATTATGAAGAAGAGTCGATGAATTCGACTCTTTTTTTGCTTTTTAAGGAGTTGAACTCTTGGTTTTTATGAGTTTGGAGGAATTCCATCGAAGTTTGGCGGAATTCCGCGCCAGATTGGTGAAAATGCTCCCCTCTGTCCGGCAATTCACCCCCGAAATAATGTGTTTCGCGGAATAAATGGTAAAGTCCGCGGAATTCTCGCAAAAGTTCGCGGAAATAACTCAAAAGTTCGCGGAATAAACCTGAAAGTCCGCGGAATAACCACAAAAGTCCGCGGAATCCCACGCCAATCAGGGAGACTCGTCCCGCCAAAACCCCCTGCAAAACTTTTTTAAAAAAAATACCGGACATTTCGGCCAGATTTATAGAAACTTTTTACTTTCCCATGCGTACATAAAAGATAGGGGTGATGAACGAAATGGAAACAAGAAAAGTACTTTCAAGTTTGTGTTATTTCAGTATATTTTTCGCCGGATTTATTTTTCCACTTGCTGTCTATATTGCGACTGGAGATGATGCGACGAAAAGGCATGCCAAGAAGTCATTATTATCGCATTTAATTCCGCTTATTCCGACACCGCTTATCATATTTGCTGCGTTTTATGATTTTACCAATATTCGAGATACTGTTCCTGCTTTTACGATCATTAGCGTCGTGGTGCTGGTCATCATTTGGATTGTTGTTGTGATTTGGAACATTGTCAAAGGCGTAAAGGTGCTCCTGGCTGAATAAGTTAGTAGTGGAAAAAATTATATATCTGAGGTGGGAAAGATGAAAGAGGAAAAAAAACGAATTCTGCAAATGGTCGAAGAAGGAAAGCTGAAGGTGGACGAAGCGTTATCGCTGCTCGATGAACTGGAAAAGGCAAAGCAAACGATGGAGCAGAAGCAGGAACAAATGGTGAACGAGCTTTCGACGGCAGTACAATTTGAAGAAGCAAAAAAAGAGGACCCTTTCCATGCGAAATCCCAATCAACAAAGGATAAGATTTTTGAATTTGTCGATTCAGCATTGAAAAAAATTAAAGATTTTGATTTTGATCTAAACTTCGGCCAATCCGTTGATATCTCTCATATTTTCCATCATGGCGAAGTAGATTTAAAAGATATGGACATCGATGTCGCCAATGGTTCCGTGAGGCTCGCCCCCTGGGAGCAGCCGGACGTTAGGATTGAATGCCAGGCAAAGGTATACCGGGTGGACAATCAGGATCAGGCCCGGCAGAACTTTCTCCGCGATGTGCTTTTTACCGTTGAACACCAAAAATTGCGGTTTAGCACGCAGCAAAAATGGATGAAGGTTGAGGCAATCATTTATGTGCCCAAAGCGCAATATGAACGAGTAAGGATTCGCATGTTTAATGGCGGGGTTACCGGTGAAGAAATGAATGTCCATGACCTTCGGGTAAAAACCGCAAATGGAAAAATAAACCTCCATCACATAAACGGAAAAAAGGCAGAGGTGGAAACGGCAAACGGGAAAATCGCGGTTACCGGCAGCCAAATTAATGAAGTGGAAACAGAGACCATTAACGGTGCGATTCAACTTGATGGCGATTTTAGAAAGGTAGCTGCAGAGGCGTTCAACGGAAATATCAGCGTAAACCTGCTGGGGAATCGCTCCGAATGGATTCAAACAAAAACGACCACTGGAGGCATTGACCTTTTTGTCCCAGAGGGAGTGCCGGTGAATGGCGAACTCAAGACAAATCTTGGCGGATTTAATGTGAAGCTTATAGGTGTTCAGGTGCTCGAGGAAAAAAGCGAAATGATTCAAAAATCGCTTCGCTTTCAATCGGTTAACCATCCTGATAAAATGATGAGAATCTATGCCGATACGAAAACAGGCTCGATTACGATTCACAAATCACTAGAAGAATAAACAGGGGACGTTGAAGATGAGATGGCTGATTGGATGTTTGATTAATGCAGTTATATTTATAGCACTTGCAGGCTATTTTCACGAAAGCTTTCAACTAAATGGTTTTTGGGCTGCACTTCAGGCGAGCATTTTATTATCCATCTTAAATGTGCTGGTGCGTCCGCTCCTAATTTTATTTACACTACCGGTGACGGTTTTAACGATGGGCCTGTTTTTATTTGTTATCAACGGGATTACGCTGGAACTGACCGATTATTTAATGGGCGATGCCTTTGAAATCCACGGCTTCACGATGGCCCTGTTTTTTGCGGTGCTGATGTCGCTTGTTAACATCATTATTCAAAAAACCATTCTGGAGCCATCACGAAAAGCGAAAAATTAATGGCAAAAGGTGCACACCATTTTCGACCGGTCTGCACCTTTTCCTTTTCTTCAGGTTTTTTGAACAACTTCATTTGGTTCTTATTCAAAGAATGGTAAAATAAGAGGAAATGATTTTTCTCATATTTTTAAAATTCGATTACTGTCTAGCTCTAGAAGTCATCGGCTCGGATCATATGCCAATCCGTTATGAAGGTGAAATGACGGATGATCACCGATAAGCTGGCGCCTAAAGCTTTTCAAATAAGGAGGAAGCTTCTTGCCTAAAGTACGCACCAAAGATATAATGGAAAAATTTCAACTTGAATTGGTCAGTGGTGAAGAAGGGATTAACCGCCCCATTCCCACAAGTGATATTTCCCGGCCGGGAATTGAAATAGCCGGCTATTTCGAATTTTATCCAGCGGAACGAATCCAGCTGCTAGGAAAAACAGAATTATCATTTTTTGAAGAGCTGCCTGAAGGGGAACGCATTTCCAGAATGGAACGGTTATGTACCGATATCACGCCGGCAATCATCGTCACAAGGGATATTGAGGTACCGGTGGAGTTAGTAGAGGCAGCAGAGCGGGAATCTGTTCCTGTTTTAAGGACAAGCATGAAGACCACTCGTTTTTCTAGCCGTCTAACCAATTTTTTAGAGAGCAAGCTGGCACCGACAACAGCAGTCCACGGCGTATTGGTGGACGTTTATGGAATTGGTGTGTTAATTACCGGAAAAAGTGGTGTGGGTAAAAGTGAAACGGCGCTGGAGCTCGTTAAGCGCGGCCATCGCCTTGTTGCCGATGATTGCGTGGAAATCCGTCAGGAAGATCAGGATACGTTAGTCGGCACATCACCGGATTTAATCGAGCATTTATTAGAAATCCGCGGCCTCGGGATTATCAACGTGATGACACTTTTCGGTGCCGGTGCGGTCCGCAGCAATAAACGCATCACGCTGATCATGGATTTAGAAATCTGGGATTCCAAAAAGCAATACGACCGCCTTGGTCTCGATGAGGAGAAAATGAAGATTATTGACACAGAAGTCACGAAGCTGACCGTTCCAGTTCGCCCTGGACGGAACCTGGCTGTCATTATTGAAGTAGCAGCGATGAATTTCCGTCTTAAACGAATGGGTGTGAATGCTGCGCAGCAATTTACCGAGCGGCTTTCAGATGTGATTGAAGATGGGGAACATGAAGATATGTAAGGGGAGAAGAGAGTATGAATGAAACGTTTCAGCCGCTTAACCCAATTGCCTTTTCGCTTGGCCCGATTGACGTGCACTGGTATGGGATTATTATTGGCTCCGGCCTGGCGCTTGCGCTGTTTCTGGCCATTAGAGAAGGAAACCGCCGCGGCCTTCCAAAAGACACGTTTGCCGATTTGATGCTGTGGGCAATTCCGATAGCGATTATTTCGGCACGGATCTATTATGTGATTTTTGAATGGAAGTATTATGTCAATCACCCGGCAGAGATCCCGCAAATTTGGAACGGCGGGATTGCGATTCACGGAGCATTAATTGGTTCCGTCCTAACGACGTTAGTTTTCGCCAAAAAACGAGGCATTTCCTTTTGGAAAATTACCGACATTGCGGCGCCAAGTATTATTCTCGGACAGGCAATTGGCCGCTGGGGGAACTTCATGAATCAGGAAGCCCATGGCGGTGAAGTGACCAGGTCATTCCTTGAGAACCTGCATTTACCGGATTTTATTATCAATCAAATGTATATTAATGGCACGTACTATCACCCAACCTTTTTATATGAATCCATCTGGGACTTTGCCGGCTTTTTCCTATTAATCTTGCTTCGCCGTGTGAATTTTCGCCGCGGAGAGCTTTTCCTTTCTTATGTCATTTGGTATTCGATTGGCCGCTTTTTCGTGGAAGGATTGCGGACGGATAGCTTAATGCTCGGCAGCCTGCGGATGGCGCAAACGATTTCGATTGCCCTGATTGTTGTGGCCGTGGCGATTATTCTTTATCGCCGGACAAAGAAGCAGTCGGAAACACGCTACTTAGATCAAACTAATTAAGAGGGAGAACGGGGAAATGCTATTCAGCTCATTAAAAAAGGGGTTCCTGGTTGGTTTAAAGACAACATGGACATTAGGGAAAATTATTTTTCCGGTTACCCTTATTGTGGCATTGCTGCAGTATACACCAGTTTTGCCATGGGTTATAAAAATGGTTTCACCGCTGATGAAACTGCTTGGGTTGTCAGGGGATGCTGCGATTCCACTTGTACTCGGGAATTTCCTCAACCTTTATGCCGCGATCGGTGCGATTCTCACGCTGGATTTTTCGGTAAAAGAAGTGTTTATCTTAGCGGTAATGCTGTCCTTTTCCCATAATTTATTCATCGAATCCAGCGTGGCGATGAAAGCCGGCGTAAAGCTGTGGGTCGTTCTGGTCACAAGGCCGGGGCTTGCCCTCCTTTCTGGCGTCGTCATTAATCTAGTTTGGCGTGGCGGTGGGGAGACCGCGAAGTATGGTTTAATTCAGCCGAGCACGTCACCGCCAGATGGTGTTGTGGAGATTTTGACAGAGGCGATTCAAAAAGCAGGGCTGGGGATTTTTCAGCTAGCGATGATTGTCATCCCGCTTATGGTGGTAATTCAAATTTTAAAAGATTTACAATGGTTAAATAAATTTTCCAAAACAATGTCTCCAATCACGAAAACGCTTGGCATGAAGGAAAATACCTCAACAACGATGGCCGCCGGTTTATTATTCGGCCTAGCATATGGTGCAGGGGTGATGATCCAAGCTGTGAAAGAGGATGGAGTCAGCAAAAAGGATATTACCCTGGCGTTTATTTTTCTAATGGCCTGCCATGCGGTTGTTGAAGATACCTTAATCTTTGTTCCGCTCGGCATCCCGGTGCTGCCGCTGTTTTTAATCCGGCTTGGTGTGGCGGTTGTGTTAACCTTAGTGGTCGGTACGATTTGGAAACGCTCGGGGCTAGTAAAAGGAAAGGATGCAACATATGAACAACAAAATTACGACAATTCTCTTTGATTTAGATGGGACATTAATTGATACGAATGAATTAATTATTACCACCTATTTGCATACGCTTGAAAAATATTATCCTAGCAAGTATAGCCGCGAGGATGTTTTGCCGTTTATGGGTCCGACTCTCCACGAAGCATTTAGTACGATTGATCCGGAACGTGTGGAGGAGATGATCGTGGAATACCGGACATTTAATCTCGCAAATCATGATGCGCTTGTGAAAGAATTTGAAGGGGTATTTGACACCGTTCAAACATTATTCGAAAAAGGCTACAAACTCGGAATTGTCACAACGAAACGTCATGACACCGCTTTGAAGGGTTTGCGTCTGACAAACCTTGATCAATTTTTTGAAGTAGTTGTTGCACTCGATCATGTGAAAAAAGTAAAGCCTGATCCCGAACCTATTTTTACTGCGCTAGAGCAGATAGAGGCTGTACCGGAAGAAACTCTCATGGTCGGCGACAATTTTCATGATATTTTAGCAGGGAAAAATGCCGGCACTTTGACTGCAGGTGTCGCCTGGTCAATTAAAGGCAGAGATTACATTGCAAAATACGAACCGGATTACATCCTAGACCACATGCATGACCTATTAAACATCCTCGGAGAGTGAGAATATGAGGAATACGACCCGCTACCCGGTCACAGGAGCCAACTCCCTATGGCACGTCTACAAGACCGTGCCATTTTGGAAGGTTGTTAAAAATTTTATCGTGATTCAGCTGGCCCGTTACACGCCATTTTTAGGGATGAAGAATTGGCTTTACCGCGTGTTTTTAGGGCTAAAGGTGGGCGAGCAAACTTCCTTCGCCTTGATGGTAATGCTGGACGTTATGTTTCCGGAAAAAATAAGCGTCGGCCGCAATACGGTCATCGGCTACAACACAACCATCCTTGCCCATGAGTATTTGATTAAGGAATACCGGCTCGGAGCCGTTGCGATTGGCAGCGAGGTCATGATTGGCGCGAACTCCACGATTCTCCCCGGGGTGACAATTGGCGATGGTGCCATTGTCTCTGCCGGGACGCTCGTGCATAAGGACGTTCCCGCAGGTTCGTTCGTCGGCGGCAACCCAATGCACGTAATTTATACGAAAGAAGAAATGGCTGCGCGTTGGGCGGATGATCCGATTTATGGTAGGGAAAAATAGTTTGAAAAGAGCTCGGTTTACATGCAACCGGGTTCTTTTTTGTATGGAAAAAGCTAAGTTGGCGGAATAACCAGGTTAATTGGCGGAATTCTGTCCTAGTTTGGCAGAAATCCAGCCGAGTTTGGCGGAAAAAACCCGAATTTTGGCGGAATTCCAGCTCAAGTTGGCGGAATCCCGAGGCAAGGTGATACAAAAAAGGATAACCCGGCTTGGAATCACTATAAAAAGTAACTTAAAAGGGGTTTGACGGTATTCTTGCTCAGTTTGGCGGAATAAAACCAAAAGTTGGCGGAATTCTAGTCAAAACCCGCGGAATTAATCGCAAAGTCCGCGGAATAAATACGAATTCCCGCGGAATAAATCCAAAAGTCCGCGGAATTCACCTTCAGCAACAATCCTAAATACCGAAGATTTTTTCATTGACGAAACGAAAACCAAAGGGTAAACTACTAATTATTAACTTTAATTCACTACCAATTTAGCAGACTAAAGCAAACGAAAAGAAAAGGGTGAACACATTGAGCCGCTTGTTTATGTTTGAAAAGCCTTTAGGGATGCGGGATACGCTGCCGGAGTTATATGAAAAGAAGCATCGCGTTCGGTCTAGTATGGCGGAAACGATGAAACTTTGGGGCTACCAATTTATCGAAACCCCGGCACTTGAATACTACGAAACCGTTGGAGCGGCATCAGCGATTGCTGATCAGCAGCTTTTTAAATTGCTTGATAAAGAAGGTCATACACTGGTGCTCAGGCCTGACATGACTGCACCAATCGCCCGCGTGGCAGCGTCAAAGCTTTTAGACGAGGATCTTCCCGTGAGGTTAGCCTACTCCGCCACTGTTTTCCGTGCTCAGCAGCGTGAAGGCGGCCGGCCGGCAGAGTTTGAGCAAATTGGTATCGAATGCTTGAATGAAGATACCGTTTCATGCGATGGCGAGGTCGTTGCCTTGCTGATTTCTTCCTTAAAAAAAGCGGGCCTCACCGATTTCCAAGTTTCGATTGGTCATGTTGGCTTTGCCCAGGAACTGTTCGTGCAAATTCTGGGAACGAATGGACGGGCCAATACATTGCGCAAATTTTTATATGAAAAAAATTATGTCGGCTACCGTGAACATGTGAACTCATTGCAGCTATCATCGATTGATAAGCAACGACTTTTACAACTCCTTCAATTAAGAGGCAGGGAAGAAGCAATCGGCCAGGCCCTCGATATTACTGAAAATGATAAAGGCAAGCAAGCAATCCTTGAGTTGAAAGAGCTTTGGGATGTCATTAAGGATTACGGTGTTGAAGAATTTGTGAAATTTGATTTTACGATTGTCAGCCATATGAGCTACTATTCCGGCATTTTATTTGAAGCCTATGCCGGGAATGTCGGTTTTCCAATCGGAAACGGCGGACGTTATAGTTTAATTGAAAAGTTTGGAAAAACCGCCAGTGCCACCGGATTCGCCGTTCGGATTGACATGCTGCTTGAGGCACTGGGGAGCGCTCAGCTTGAAAATACTATGCACTGCATTTTTTTCAGCCAGGAGCGGCGGAAAGAAGCCTTTCAACTTTCAAAAAATATGCACAAACAGGGGAAAAAGGCCGTTCTCCAGGACATTACCGGTGTCAAAAATCTTGATGCTTTTACAAAAAGATTTGCCGAGACTACCTATTTAATTGGAGGGAGCGCCGATGAGTAACATCCTAACGATTGCGATGCCAAAGGGGCGAATTTTTGAAGAAGCCGTTGAATTGCTACGAAAAGCGGACTATAAACTGCCACCGGAATTTGATGATTCGCGAAAATTGATTATAGACGTGGCCGAAGAGGGCTTGCGGTTTATTTTAGCAAAGCCGATGGACGTCGCTACATATGTAGAGCATGGTGTGGCCGACGTCGGAATTGCCGGGAAGGACGTTTTGCTTGAGGAGGAGCGCGATGTGTATGAACTCCTGGATCTTAAAATCAGTCATTGTTACTTGGCGGTTGCCGGACTTCTGGATACAAAAATGAACGAAGTGGCCCCAAGAGTTGCAACAAAATATCCGAATGTGGCCGAGGCCTATTTTCGCGAGCAAGGAGAACAGGTTGAAATTATCAAATTAAACGGTTCGATCGAGCTTGCCCCGATAATCGGCTTATCGGACCGGATAGTTGATATTGTGTCAACCGGCCGGACCTTAAAGGAAAACGGCCTGAGTGAATATGAAAGAATTATTGACGTAACATCGCGGTTCATCGTGAACCCCGTCAGTTATCGCATGAAAGATAAACAGATAGATGAAATGGTTACGCGTCTCAGTGAAGTAGTTTAATGGAGGTTTTTTAAGATGAAAATACTAAAAGTAAATGAGCTTGTTTCAATTAAACGCTCGATTGAAGCGGGCACCTCCGAGCAGCAGTCTGTTGTAAAAAATATTATTTCGGACATTCGGGACCGCGGTGATGAGGCATTACGGGAATATACAGAAAAATTCGATCGCGTCCATCTTTCTTCTTTTTCCGTTACTGAAAAAGAAATCGCGGACGCTTATGGCGAAGTAGACCAGGGGCTGATCACAATCATTCGTGAGGCTGCAGAAAATATCCGCTCTTTTCATGAAAAGCAGCTCCGGCCATCGTGGATGACGACTGAAGAAAATGGCACGATTCTTGGTCAAAAAATAACCCCGCTAGATTCGGTTGGGGTGTATGTACCTGGTGGAACGGCGGCCTACCCGTCATCAGTGTTGATGAACGTGATTCCTGCGAAAGTGGCCGGGGTAAAAAGAATCGTGATGGTGTCGCCTCCCGGAAATGATGGAAAATTGCCGGCAGCCGTGCTCGTTGCAGCCAAAGAAGCCGGCGTTGAAGAAATTTATAAAATTGGGGGTGCCCAGGCGATTGCAGCGCTTGCGTACGGAACTGAGTCCATTGCCGCTGTTGATAAAATAACCGGACCTGGAAATATCTATGTTGCTTTGGCGAAACGGGAGGTATTCGGCGATGTCGATATTGATATGATTGCCGGGCCGAGCGAAATTGCCGTTTTAGCAGATGAAACAGCAAGGGCAGACGAGGTTGCGGCCGATCTGCTATCACAGGCGGAGCACGATCCGCGTGCCTGCAGTGTTTTGGTTACACCATCGTTGGAGTTGGCCGAAAAAGTGTCAGCGGAAGTTGAAAAGCAGCTGGCGTTGCTGCCGAGGCAGGACATTGCAGCACGTTCGATTGCGGATTTCGGGGCTATTTATGTCACTACTGATCTTGACGAAGCGGTTGAAACGGTGAACCAGCTAGCACCGGAACATCTCGAAATCATCACGGAAAACGCGATGGAGCTTCTTGGGAAAATTCGTCACGCCGGAGCGATATTTGTTGGCCGTTATAGCACGGAGCCCGTTGGCGATTATTTTGCCGGCCCGAACCATGTACTGCCAACAAACGGAACAGCGCGGTTCTCCAGCCCGCTAAATGTGGATGATTTTCAGAAGAAATCTAGCGTAATCGTTTACAGCAAGAGGGCGTTAAAGGAGAATGGCGCAAAAATCGCCGCCTTTGCCCGGAAGGAAGGGCTTGAAGCACACGCCCGGGCGGTGGAAATACGGCTTAATAATGATAAATAGGAGGCCCCTTTCATGGAAAGAACGGCAAGTATTGAACGGAATACAAACGAGACAAAAATTCAATTATCGTTAGCAATTGACGGAGAGGGCCAGTCTAACCTCGAAACGGGTGTACCTTTCATGAGTCATATGCTTGATTTATTCACGAAACATGGTCAATTCAACCTGACTGTTGACGCCCAAGGCGATATTGAAGTCGATGATCACCACACAACCGAAGATATCGGTATTTGTTTGGGACACGCGCTCCGTGAAGCATTAGGCGACAAGAAAGGTATTAAACGATATGGGAATGCCTTTGTTCCCATGGACGAGGCACTGGCACAGGTCGTAGTCGACCTCAGCAACCGGCCGCATCTCGAAATGCGTGCGGCATTCCCGAGCCAGAAGGTAGGAACCTTCGATACCGAACTAGTTCACGAATTTCTCTGGAAACTCGCCCTTGAGGCGCGGATGAACCTCCATGTAATCGTACATTATGGAAACAACACACACCATATGATTGAAGCCGTCTTTAAAGCACTAGGCCGGGCGCTCGACGAAGCCACAACAATCGACCCCCGCATCAAAGGCGTACCTTCCACTAAGGGGATGTTGTAAATGGTGCCTGACACCATTTCTACGTCTGGCACCATGAAAAGGATTTTATGTATTCGACAAATACCGGGTGGTGTCTGTCACTGCCAAATGAAAGGGGGCTGGCAAGATGATTGGTATCGTTGACTATGGTATGGGAAATCTTTTTAGCGTGAGTAAGGCGCTTGAACGTTTAAACGCCGACTATTTCATTTCCGCTGATAGAAATAAATTACTTAAAGCTGATGCCTTGATTCTCCCGGGAGTCGGGTCATTCCGTGATGCAATGGAGCGGTTGCCGGCAGAAACGATAAAGGAATTTGCGGCAACAGGGAAACCCTTGCTTGGTATCTGCCTCGGCATGCAGCTGCTGTTTGAACAAAGTGAGGAAAACGGCCCAACCGCAGGCTTAGGCCTATTACCTGGAAGCGTCCGTCGTTTCCAAGGCCGATCACAGCAAGGCCAACCCTACAAGGTTCCGCACATGGGCTGGAACAAGCTTGAATTTGTCAAAGAGTCGCCACTTTTGAAAAATCTCACCGAAGATTACGTCTATTTCGTCCACTCCTATTTTGTAGACGCGGAACACTCTGAAGAGGTACTGCTGGCGAAAGCTGATTACCATGAGCAGGTTTCAGCGGTAGTTGGTAAAAACAATGTCCTAGGGATGCAATTTCACCCTGAAAAAAGCAGTAGGCTTGGAATGGCCCTGCTATATAATTTCTTACAAATGGTAGAGGAAAGGAAGGCGGTACAATGAGCTTCACAATTTATCCGGCGATCGATATGCGCGGCGGCAATTGCGTTCGCCTTCTCAAAGGGGATTATGATCAAGAAACAATCTATGGGGATTCGCCATTCGATATGGCCCAAAGTTTTGCCGCGTCAGGCACCGAGTGGATTCACATGGTTGACCTTGACGGAGCAAAAGATGGCATGAGAGTCAATGACCGTTTTGTGATCACAGCGGCTCAAAAACTCAACAACGTAAACATCCAAATTGGCGGCGGGATTCGCTCCGAAGAAGATATTCTTCACTACCTAGAAAATGGCGTCAATCGTGTAATTATAGGCAGTATTGCCGTTTCCAAGCCTGATTTTGCCATCGAAATGATTAAGAAATACCGTGAAAAAATTGCCATTGGGATTGATGCGAAAGACGGATATGTCGCGACGCACGGCTGGATTGAAACATCCGCACTTAAAGCGGTTGAACTGGGGAAACGGTTTGCGGATGCGGGAGCAGAGACGTTTATTTTTACCGATATTGCGACAGATGGTACGCTTGCAGGCCCTAATATTACAGCCGTTTGTGAAATGGCCGAAGTGACTGGAAAAAATATCATCGCCTCCGGAGGAGTAAGCAGTCTGGCTGATTTAAGAGCATTATCGACGGCTAAGGGTGTAAGCGGAGCGATTGTTGGAAAAGCCCTGTACGAAAATCGTTTTACCTTAAAGGAAGCGTTGGAAGAGGTGAAACGCAAATGACATTAACAAAGCGAATTATTCCCTGCCTTGATGTCAAAGACGGCCGGGTAGTGAAAGGCATTCAATTTGTCCAGCTTCGGGATGCCGGAGATCCCGTTGAACTCGCTCGTTTTTACGATGAGCAGGGTGCAGATGAACTGGTGTTTCTTGATATCTCTGCTTCCGTGGAGGGCAGAAAGACGATGATTGAAGTCGTCAAGGCTGTCGCCTCTGAACTTGCGATTCCCTTTACCGTTGGCGGCGGCATCAATTCCCTGGAGGACATGAAAAAAATCCTTCGGGCCGGTGCGGATAAGGTGTCATTGAATACCGCTGCCGTTTTGAATCCAGAATTGATTCGTGAAGGCGCTAGCTACTTTGGCTCCCAGTGCATTGTTGTCGCGATGGATGCCAAATTTGACCCTGAGCTTGGAACGTGGCGAGTGTTTACCCACGGCGGCCGCAAACCTACGGAAAAAAAGGCTATTGAATGGGCGATGGAAGCAGCCAAGCTTGGCGCCGGTGAAATTTTATTAACCAGCATGGACTGCGACGGTGAGAAAAATGGCTTTGATCTAAACTTGACGAGGGCGATTAGCGAATCAGTCTCGATTCCGGTGATAGCATCAGGCGGAGCCGGGAATGCCGGGCATTTTGAAGAGGCATTTTTGGCAGGAAAAGCCGATGCTGCCCTCGCTGCCTCTATTTTTCATTACAAAGAAACATCAGTTCATGAAGTAAAAAGCTATTTGCTGGAAAAAGGAGTGAGCATACGATGAACGTTCGATTTGATGAAAAAGGTCTAGTCCCTGCCATTATACAGGATGCCGGAACAAAGGAAGTGTTAACACTTGCCTATATGAACGAGGAATCACTGGCGAAAACAATTGAAACAGGGGAGACATGGTTTTACAGCCGCTCACGTCAGGAATTATGGCATAAAGGAGCGACAAGCGGCAACACACAAACGGTCGTCAGCATGAACTATGATTGTGACCAGGATGCGTTATTGGTGCTTGTTTATCCAAAAGGACCTGCCTGTCATACCGGAGCGGTAAGCTGTTTTTCAGAACGGGTCTTCGAAAATAGCTCCAGCCTTGAGGACTATAAAATTTTGCAAAAGCTTGAAAAAGTGATAACTGAGCGTGAGCAGGAGCGGCCAGAGGGAGCTTATACGACGTATCTTTTTGAAAAAGGCGTTGATAAGATTTTGAAAAAAGTCGGCGAAGAAGCCGCCGAGGTGATTATCGCAGCCAAGAACCGCGATCATGAGGAACTAAGGTGGGAAGCGGCGGATTTACTTTATCACTTGCAAGTGCTGTTGGTCGAACAAGGACTTCCATTTAAAGAAGTATTAAAAACACTAGAAGAAAGACACAAAGACCGGTCCTAATTAGGGCCTTTTTTTATTTCCGCCGGTCCAAAACCTTCTCGAACAACTCCTAAATATGATATACTACATAAGTTATGTTGAAAAATGTGGAGGACTTCATGGGAAAAGACTCGAAGGCTAGAATTCAAAAGGGAAAAATTTTATCATTTGTTCCTACGGGGGAATATTATTTCACGAAGGGTTTAAAGGCATACCATCGACGTGATTTTGTAAAGGCAAAAAAATATCTTGGGCGGGCGATGCAGCTTGAGCCGGGTGAACCGATGATTACATGCCAGTTGGCGATTGTGTCAACAGAACTTGGCGAGTTTGAAAATTCCAACCGACTCTTGCATCTGATCCTTGAAGAGCTTGACCCAGAAATGGCCGAATGCCACTACTTATTAGCAAATAATTATGCCCATATGGGATTTTTTAAAGATGCATATCACCACAGCAAACTCTATTTACAGCTAGATCCTGATGGTGATTTTTCGGAAGACACAGAGGATTTGTTGGATTTGCTCACCATGGAATCAGAGGATTTTGAGGATGAGTTGTATCAAGAGGATGATCTCATCATCAAACAAGAACAGGCTCGTGAACTGTTAGAGTCAGGCTACTTTCCAAAGGCCGTTGAGCTGTTAAAAGATGTCGTCAAGGAATATCCGGAATACTGGTCTGCTTACAACAATTTAGCGCTCGCATACTTTTATTTAGGAAAAGTGGAAAAAGCGGAAGCCATCTTAGAAGATGTGCTCGAGCGAAATCCCGGGAATCTTCATGCATTATGTAACAGGCTTGTATTTGCCCATTATCAAGGGCAGTCACAAAATGCATCACAATTGCTGGAATCATTGAAAAAAATCCAGCCCATGCTTAGTGAGTATCAATTTAAACTGGGTGCTACCTTTGCGTTAGTCGGGGAATATGAACTTGCCTATTTCTGGTTGAAAAAGTTATATAAGCATGGTTTCAATGGGGATGGCCCATTTTATTATTGGCTCTCCCATTCAGCCTATTACATGGGCTATGAAAATTTTGCAAAAAGCATGTGGAAAAAGGCTCTCGAATTAAGTCCTGACAAGGAAGGTAATGAACCTTGGAACGAGAAAAATGAGCGAACAAACGGGTTTGAGGACATCCAAGGATCTATTTTTCAAAAGCTCGAAAGTGACTACGTGGAGGAAAGATTATTTGCACTTTTCCTGACAACTGTTTCAAGTAAAAAAGAGGAAATCATCACCTCACAGCGGCTTTTTCAGAATCAGAAATTTACCAAATTGGAAAAAGAGTATATTTCGTTAATCAGGTCGGGAAAACCATCGATGACCGCGGATGCACAGGAAATTGCTGAGCTTTTTTATGAAACTTTCCAGCCAATTGGCACGGTTGAGTCCGGATTGTACTTGATGTGGTTCTCGGTGTTCGTCGAAGTATTCAATGCAAATGTCAGTTTGAAAAATAAACATGCCTGGGCTGGAGCAGTAGAATACGTATGGCACAAGCTGCGCAACGAAAAGGTTTCCCAGCAGGAGGTTGCCGATCGCTACGGACTATCATCAGCAACCATTGGCAAATATGTAAAATTAGTGAACAACTATTTAAACTAAGCAGAAAAATGGACTATAATCCAATTGTTTTATACGATTAAGTAGGGAAAGCTAATACTTAATCGTATTTTTTTATATTATGACAGCGGGTGTCTAGAAAAGGCGCTACCGCTTTTAAAATAAGGAGTGACAACCAACCATGTCTGAAGAAAAAATTTATGACGTAATTATTGCTGGGGCTGGCCCTGCGGGGATGACAGCCGCTGTTTATACATCACGTGCAAACCTTTCAACACTCATGATTGAGCGCGGGATGCCGGGCGGACAAATGGCCAACACCGAGGATGTGGAGAACTACCCGGGCTTTGAAAGTATTTTAGGACCGGATTTATCAACAAAAATGTTTGAGCATGCCAAAAAGTTTGGTGCCGAATATGCCTATGGTGATATTAAGGAAATCGTTGATCACGTTGATTACAAAATCGTGACTGCGGGTGCAAAGCAATATAAAGCATACTCTGTTATTATCTCAACAGGTGCTGAGTACAAGAAAATCGGCGTACCTGGTGAAAAAGAGCTGGGCGGCCGCGGTGTTTCCTATTGCGCTGTTTGTGATGGGGCATTTTTTAAAGGAAAAGAACTTTATGTCATTGGCGGCGGTGACTCTGCCGTTGAGGAAGGCGTGTACTTAACCCGTTTTGCTTCCAAAGTTACCATTGTGCACAGACGCGATCAGCTGCGGGCACAAAAGATTCTCCAAGACCGTGCTTTTGCGAACGAAAAAGTGGATTTTATCTGGAATCACACGATTAAATCGATTAATAATAAAGACGGCAAGGTTGGCAGTGTGACACTTGCTTCGACCCAAACGGGTGAAGAGCAAACCTTACCGGCGGATGGTGTTTTCATTTATATCGGGATGTTGCCGCTGTCGAAACCATTTGAAAGCATTGGCATTACAAACGAAAATGGCTATATTGAGACGAATGAGCTCATGGAAACGAAGGTACCTGGGATTCTCGCTGCGGGAGATATTCGTGAAAAGACACTTCGTCAGATTGTGACGGCAACCGGTGACGGCAGTATTGCAGCCCAAAGTGCACAGCATTATGTGGAAGAGCTTAAGGAAGAAATGAAATTAAATAAATAGCATGTATATTTGCAAAGGGAAAGTGATTGTTAAGAAAGTGCCCACACAATTCACAAAAAAGTAATTCTCCTGTAACAGTGGTGAAATATAGATAGGGTATGATAATAGAAATTGACCCCCTTTAAAATATATACCTTTCCTGCACAAGCCCAGCAGCTTGTGCAATTTTTTTTTGCCACCTTTTTTGTCTAAAATATTTAACACAATATCAATTTTGTATTCATTGTGACTGTAATCTAAAAATAGTATAATGAAAAGAATATATCGCAGGATAATTGCATTCACATTCTAACTCGAGCCCTGTTCAAGGGGCTTGTGAATGATTAAGAGGTGTATAAACAATGCAGCGGGTCACTAATTGTGTATTGATAAGAAACAATCAAATTTTGTTGCTGCAGAAACCGCGCCGCGGCTGGTGGGTTGCTCCAGGCGGGAAAATGGAGCCGGGCGAGTCGGTTCGAGACTCTTGCATCAGGGAATACCGTGAAGAAACGGGGATTTATTTAAAAAACCCACAATTAAAAGGGATCTTTACGATGATTATGAAGGAAAGCGACGAACTGCTTTCCGAATGGATGATGTTTACCTTTGTGGCAACCGATTCAGATGGTATTGATTTAGAAGAATCGGAAGAAGGTAAGCTGGCATGGCAGCCGATTGACCAGATAAAAGGTTTGCCAATGGCTGCGGGTGACCTACATATCATTGATTATATGGTTCATGGAAAAGGAATTATTTACGGTACTTTTACTTATACAAAAGATTTTCAACTGATTAGTTATCGATTAGATCCAAGCTAATGAAAACGTATCGTCTGGCGAGCTCCTAAAGGCGGTTCATGAGACGAAAGTTGAATTAGTATTTTTATCAATGTGATGAGCGAAATTATAGGGGGAATTGCCATGAGTACCGGTTCGTCAAGCGAAACTCAGATGGTCATTATTACCGGAATGTCTGGGGCTGGAAAAACTGTCGCCATTCAAAGCTTTGAAGATTTAGGATTCTTCTGTGTTGATAATCTGCCTCCCACACTGCTCCCAAAATTCCTTGAACTTATGAAGGAATCAGGGAATAAGATGAATAAAGTTGCCCTAGTCATGGACCTAAGAGGAAGAGAATTCTTTGATCACCTCTTTAAAGGACTCGATGAGCTCGCTGAAACATCATGGGTAACACCGCAGATTTTATTTTTAGATGCGGATGATTCTACATTAGTACGCAGGTATAAGGAAACAAGGCGGTCGCATCCGCTTGCTCATTCAGGGCTTCCACTTGAAGGCATCACGCTTGAGCGTGAACTACTTGAGGAATTAAAAGGCCGGGCACAGTTGATTTACAATACTTCCCAGATGAAACCTCGTGAATTACGTGAGAAAATATTAACGGAGTTTACGGCGAATAAACAATTAATCTTTACTGTCAATGTCATGTCATTTGGCTTTAAACATGGGATTCCCATCGATGCAGATCTAGTTTTTGATGTGCGCTTTTTGCCAAATCCTTTTTATATCGAACACATGCGGCCAAAAACAGGCTTGGATGAAGAAGTCTCAAGCTATGTATTAAAATGGAATGAAACAAATAAGTTTTTGGAAAAAGTGACCGACTTGCTCAGTTTCATGCTTCCTCATTATAAAAGAGAGGGGAAGGCACAGCTGGTGATTGCGATTGGCTGTACCGGCGGGCAGCATCGATCTGTAACCTTAGCAGAGTATCTGGGCCGATTTTTCCAAAATGATTATAAGACATGCGTCACCCACCGTGACATTGAGAGGAGAAAGGAAAAAACAACATGAGAGAGTTAGGACAGCCTCGTATTGTCGTCATTGGCGGGGGAACAGGATTACCGGTTTTATTGCGAGGATTAAAACAGTATCCTGTGGATATTACCGCCATTGTGACTGTCGCGGATGATGGCGGCAGCTCGGGACGCTTGCGCGAGGATCTGCATATTCCTCCACCCGGTGACATTCGCAATGTGTTAGCATCACTGTCAGATGTAGAACCGCTCGTTGAAGAGATGTTCCAGCATCGTTTTAAAACGTCGAATGAACTTTCCGGACATTCGCTTGGTAATTTAATCTTGGCGGCGATGACCTCGATTACCGGAAATTTTGTTCATGCGATTCAAGAAATGAGCAAAATCTTAAATGTCCACGGCAAAGTGCTTCCAGCTGCAAACCAAAGCGTGGTTTTGCATGCGGAGATGGAGGACGGCGCGATTGTTTCCGGGGAATCGAAAATTCCTTATTCAGGGAAAAAAATTAAACGAGTTTATTTAACATCCAAAAGTACGATTCGTCCCTTGCCGGAGACAATTCAAGCCATTCGGCAGGCAGACTTAATTATTATTGGCCCTGGGAGCTTGTATACGAGCATCCTGCCCAATCTGCTCGTACCAAGGTTAGGGGATGAGGTGTGCCGTTCCCGTGCAAAAAAGGTGTATATCTGCAACCTCATGACGCAGGCAGGGGAAACCCATGGCTATACCGCGAGCGACCATGTGAAGGCGATTTATGAGCATATGAGCTGTGCCTTTGTGAATACAATCCTCGTGAATAACGAAGAAATTCCGCAGCACATTCAGCTTCGCTATAATGAGGAACTGGCAGACCCGGTTCTATACGATTTGCCGCAGCTTTTTGAGCTAGGGCTCGAAGTGGTGCATGCGGATATTGCCTATCAGGAAAACGGCGCACTAAGGCACGATCCGAAAAAGGTGGCAAAAATTTTATATAATTTGCTAATAGATGAAACCAAAAAGCGGTATGAAGCGTAGATAGTATTGCAACGTTAAAATAGTGCTTTTTATAAAGGAGTGAGGGAGATGTCTTTCGCTTCGGAGACGAAAAAGGAATTAACGAACTTGGAAGTGAAAACATGCTGCATTCAATCTGAGCTTTCCGCGTTGATTCGCATGAACGGTTCCCTTTCCTTTTCTAATCGTAAGTTAGTGGTTGATATTCAAACCGAAAATGCTGCGATTGCCAGAAGAATTTATACATTGTTAAAAAAGAGCTATCAAGTACAAGTTGAACTCTTAGTTCGAAAAAAAATGCGCCTGAAGAAAAACAACGTCTATATCGTTCGTTTATCCCAGCAGGCAAAGGAAATTCTTGAGGATACAAAAATTTTGGGTGAGGGATTTACCATTATTCATGATATTTCACCTGGCCTGATAAAGAAGAAGTGTTGTAAGCGTTCTTATTTACGCGGCGCCTTTCTTGCCGGGGGCTCTGTAAATAACCCGGAAACATCTTCCTATCATTTGGAAATTTCTTCGCTTTATAAAGAACATAATGACTCTTTATGCGAATTGATGAATACATTTGATCTTAACAGTAAAACACTAGAGCGTAAAAAAGGCTTTATTACTTATTTAAAGGAAGCTGAGAAAATTACCGAGTTTCTCAATATTGTCGGTGCCCATAATGCCCTGCTCCGCTTTGAGGACGTCCGGATTGTTAGGGATATGCGAAACTCCGTTAACCGGCTGGTTAATTGTGAAACCGCCAATCTCAATAAAACGATAGGTGCTTCCATCAGGCAGGTAGAAAACATCCGCTTCATCGATGCAACCGTGGGCTTGCAGATTTTGCCCGATAAGCTAAGGGAAATTGCCGAACTCCGTGTCCAATACCCTGATGTTACCCTTAAAGAATTAGGAGAAATGGTCTCCGGAGGAACCATCAGCAAGTCAGGAATTAATCATCGTTTACGAAAAATTGATGAGATCGCCGAGAAACTGCGTGCCGGAGAAATGGCATCAAAACATGGAAGTTTGTGAAATAGTGAATTAGTTATATGCATATAGATTAACATGAGGAGGAATTGTATAATGTTGGCGAAACAAGTAGAAGTAAAATTGAAAACGGGTCTTCAAGCACGACCAGCAGCACTTTTTGTACAGGAAGCAAACCGTTTTTCGGCTGATATTTTTCTAGAGAAAGATGGCAAAAAAGTCAATGCCAAAAGCATCATGGGATTAATGAGCCTTGCAGTTGGCTCGGGAGTCGTGATTAATATTATCGCTGACGGCGACGATGAAGACAGAGCCATCAATGCGTTAACAGATTTTATTGAAAAAGAACATTAATTTAAGGAGGGTTCAGCTTGCATTTTGAGGCTGAACCCTTTTATTGTGCCTGCGGATGGGAAAATAGAGTTGCTTGGGTCACAAAAAAAAATCCTAAAGAAAAAAGCAACCGGCCGGAAGCCGATTGCTCATGAAATTACTTTTTATCTTTTGTTTCAATAGGGTTGCGAGTAATGATGCTGTCAATTAGACCGTATTCCTTTGCTCGTTCAGCAGTCATGAAGTTGTCGCGGTCTGTATCGCGTTGAATCACTTCAAGCGGCTGGCCAGTGCGTTCTGATAGGATGCCATTTAATTTTTCACGAAGGAAAAGAATACGCTTTGCTGCAATCTCGATTTCCGTTGCTTGTCCTTGTGCACCGCCTAGTGGCTGGTGGATCATAACTTCCGCATTTGGCAATGCATAACGCTTGCCTTTTTCCCCTGCAGCAAGTAAGAAAGCGCCCATGGAAGCAGCCATACCGATACAAACAGTTGAAACATTTGATTTAATAAATTGCATTGTATCGTAAATTGCCATCCCGGCTGTGATGCTTCCGCCTGGACTATTGATGTAAATCGTAATATCTTTTTCAGGATTTTCCGCCTCTAAAAATAATAATTGTGCTACAATGCTATTGGCAACATTGTCATCAATGGCGCTGCCAAGCATAATAATCCGGTCTTTTAACAGACGAGAATAAATGTCATAGGCACGTTCGCCGCGGTTTGTTTGTTCAATAACTGTAGGAATCAAATTCATTTTTCTTCCTCCTTTGAATGGAAAAGGTAATAACTTATGTAATGTAATCATACACTGATGGTCAATAAAGGTCAAACAATTTGACTTTAAAATTCCTCGACAACTTCTCCCTAATCCATCATAACCATTTCACTTGATTTTAAACCTACAATTCACTTGCAAAGTTTACGAATCTGGCATATAATATATAAGTCGCAACAATTTAGCGCTCGTGGTGCAACGGATAGCACGTAAGATTCCGGTTCTTAAAATGGGGGTTCGATTCCCTCCGAGCGCGTCCCAATTATAGTGCCTTATGCTTTTTTTAAAAGCGTAAGGTATTTTTAATGATTTATTACTTTTGAAACCTAGTATATAGGTTTACAAGTTACTGCAAATTTCTCTACTAAAGATGAATCAGGATAAAAATGTTAGGGGGATAATTCTTGAAACGATTGGTGTACTTAGACTGGCTACGTGTCCTAGCAACTATCGCAGTTGTTACGATTCACGTGACAGCAGGTTCTGTAAGCAAAATACAGCCAGGTCAACACATAAGCTGGTTAGAGGCGAACTTGTTTGAGACTTTATCACGTTGGTCCGTTCCTGGTTTTGTAATGATTAGTGGTGCTTTACTGTTGCAAGACCAAAGAATGTTAACATTGACAGAGTTTCTAAAAAAACGTGCCAGTAAGGTGGTAATCCCCTTTATTGTCTGGAGTATATTTTTTTATATATACGGAGCATATATAGGATATTTCCCTGCTTCAATTAAAAGTGGTATTAAACTATTTATTACCAATGGTATTAGTTATCATCTATGGTTCTTGTATATGATTGTAGGAATCTATCTTATTACACCGCTTTTACAGATTTTTGTAAGGCAAGCTAGTAAGCAGCATATTCAATACTTTTTACTACTTTGGCTTTACGCATCCGTAGCAACAAGGTTGTCTGACTTTTTGATTGGAGTTCGCTTTTCTATTGAATTGTTTTTTGTAACAGACTATGTAGGTTATTTTCTATTAGGCTATTTTTTATCACATTTTGAAGTTCCAAAACGATGGAGAGTCATTTCTTACATTGGTGCATGTTTAGGATTTATCGGTACGTTTTGGGGTACGTATTATTACACCCTAAAAGGAAATGGTATACTCAACGAAAATTGGTACTCTTACTTTTCGCCGACCGTACTTCTTTTTACTATAGGAATATTCGTATGGTTTAGATATCATTTTCAAGAAAGTGTACAGCCACTTCCACTCTTGCTTCGTGGGATCAACCAAGCTAGTTTAGGGATTTATATTTTCCACTTTTGGTTAATGAACAACTTTTTATGGAAAGTATATCCTCAAGTTGGTGCACACTTTCATCCTATTATTGCGCTTCCCATTAATCTCCTGATTACAGTTATCTTGAGTACCGTTTTGACTTTAATTCTAAAAAAAATCCCGCTTGTAAAAAAATTAGTTCCGTAATGAATGTGAAAAATATAGGAATAATTTGAAATATAAAGTTTTAGAATACGAAATTGGTGCAACGGATAGCACGTAAGATTCCGGTTCTTAAAATGGGGGTTCGCTTCCCTCCGAGCGCGTCACAAATGCCTCCTGTTTCCTGCAAACAGGGGGTTTTTATTTTTTTCCATACCCCATTTATCCTTCTTCGTGTAAAATAGAAAAAAGGGGGGATACTGATGAACTTAAAGGCAGGTTTATGGCAGCAGCAGACGTTAAAATTAACGATGACACAGGAATTGTCGCAGGCCATTGCTTTATTGCAATACTCGGCCCAGGAGCTGGCTGCTTTTTTAGAAGATAAGGCGCTGGAAAATCCCCTAATGCAGATTGAAAATTCCAATGTTAAGCCGATGAATCCCCTTATTGACCGCAGTCGGCGGAAACATCAAAAAGCGGAAAAGGACTGGATTGAACAAATCGCTGACAAACCATTTTCCCTTGAGGACCATTTAATTTCACAATTAAAAGTAACAAATTTATCGGCGGAGCAGTTACGAGTGATCCGTCATCTTATACAAAATCTTGATGAAAACGGTTACTTTCTTGGGGACCTTGGTGAAATCACCGAAAACCTGCGGGTAACCGAAGAATTAGTGGATGATTGTTTAGCGGTGATTCAAACGCTTGAACCGGCTGGAATCGGCGCAAGGAACCTTCAGGAGTGCCTTTTGATGCAAATGTATTATGAAAATCCAAATAATGAACTGGCACAGAATATTCTCTCCAACTTTTTTGTCCCGTTTGCCGAAAAGAAATGGAAGCAAATTGCCAAGGAATTAAAGGTATCCTTAAAGGACATTCAAGATGTGTTTGACCAAATTCTATTGCTTAATCCAAAGCCAGGGGCCATGTTAGGTAGAGAAACCACAACGTATATTATTCCAGATGCGATCGTGGAGCACTCAACAGATGGCCTGACAGTCCGGATGTTTGATGATTCCTTGCCAAGGATCAGCTTTAATGAGCAATATTTTAAAAAATTCAAAGACCAGGACCAGCAAGTCAGTCGCTTTTTGCAGGATAAGGTTCAGGACTATCAATGGATTCTAAAAAGTATTGAACAGAGAAAAGAGACACTTACAAGGGTCGTTGCTAAAATCGTTGAAAAGCAACCGGCATTTTTTCAAAAAGGGACGCAATATTTAGTACCAATGACGATGAAGGAAGTCGCTGCTGAACTTGATATTCATGAATCAACTGTCAGCCGGGCAGTCCGCGAAAAATATGTGCAAACGCCCACAGGGACCTTTGCCTTAAAAACGTTTTTCACGAGTACGATTCAGACTACTTCGGCTGATGAAAATACCTCTTCTACTCAAGTGAAAAATGTGATTAGTAAATTAATAGAACAAGAAAACAAGGAAAAGCCATTATCAGATCAGGAAATAGTGGAACAATTAAAGATGACGGAGGGTATAGTTGTCTCAAGGCGGACAATTGCTAAGTACCGCGATCAGCTGGGAATCCCGTCTTCATCCAAACGAAAAAGGTTTAACTAAGAAAGGAATAGAACGATGACACAAACAACAATCACATTATATACACGGAATCGCTGCCCATTATGTGATAAAGCAAAAGCCGCCCTCGAAGAGCTGAAACAGGAATGGAATTTCGGGCTCGAAGAAATTGATATCGAAACAAGCGATGACTTAACCGAACGCTATGGATTGATGATTCCGGTTGTCCATTTTGACGGGGAAGAAGTCGGATTTGGCTTTATTGACAAATTTGCCATAAGTAACCGTTTGCAAGAAAAAAACCGAATCAAATGAGTTGAAATAGATTTACACTCCTGATACAATAAAAAATGTACAAGGGGTGATTTTTTTTAGTGTAGGTGGGACATAATTTGTCTATGGTGGACATTTTAAGACCAACTACATAGAATAAAGGAGCATGCAATCCATGCAGTCATTTATCGATATTCAAAAAAGATTATTACCCGATCTCCTTCAGGTCCTGCAAAAACGATATACCATCCTAAGATATATAGGATTTATGCAGCCGGTAGGCAGAAGGAGTCTGGCCGTGAGCCTTGGCTTCACCGAAAGAATCCTTCGTAGTGAAGTAGACTTCCTCAAAGAGCAAAATCTTATTTACGCAAACAATGTGGGAATGAGTTTAACCTTGGAAGGGAAAAATTTACTCGAAGATTTGGAAGGTTTAATGCGTGAATTAAAGGGTATTGATGTGATGGAGCTGGAATTAAAGCACCGGCTTGGCATTAAGAAAGTAATCATTGTACCCGGAGATAGTGATGAATCACCATTGGTCAAAGGTGAGTTAGGCAGGGCTTGTGCGAATTGCATGAAAAAGCTTTTAGTCGGAAAAAATATTATCGCTGTTACTGGTGGTTCAACCATGGCTGCAGTTGCAGAAAGATTATCACCCAATCATCACAATAATGAGTTACTTTTTGTTCCGGCACGCGGCGGGGTTGGTGAGGATGTCACCAATCAAGCGAATACAATTTGCTCGAATATGGCAAAAAATACGGATTCTAAATATCGCGTTTTCTACGTGCCCGATCAGGTCAGTTCAGAAATTTACGAATCCTTGATTAAAGAGCCTGAGATCCATGAGGTTTTAGAGCTGATTAAATCAGCTAGCATGGTTATCCACGGAATTGGGGATGCTATCACAATGGCTAAGCGGC
Source organism: Neobacillus sp. NPDC097160 (assembly GCF_044762155.1). Classification (NCBI taxonomy): domain Bacteria; kingdom Bacillati; phylum Bacillota; class Bacilli; order Caryophanales; family Bacillaceae; genus Neobacillus; species Neobacillus sp. NPDC097160. Next base: position 104,445 of record NZ_JBIWDU010000014.1, read on the forward strand.
GGAAATCCAACCCAGAAACGAAGCAAAGGCTAGAGAATGGGAAGGCTGTCGGCGAAGCTTTTGGCTATTATTTTTCCGAAGAGGGCGAGATTGTCCATAAGGTATCAACCATTGGACTTCAGCTCGAAGACCTTGCCAATATCCCAAATGTCATTGCGGTGGCAGGCGGGGCATCAAAGGCAAAGGCAATCAAGGCATACTTTAAACAAGCACCGGCATCGACGATTTTAATAACGGATGAAGGTGTGGCAAAACGGTTATTGAAAGGGTAAATCCTTTTTAAAAAAAATTTATATCTTTACCTATTAAAAGGAGGAATTTTATCATGGCAGTAAAAGTTGGTATTAACGGATTTGGACGTATTGGTCGTAACGTATTTCGTGCGGCTTTAAACAATAGCAATGTGGAAATCGTAGCAATTAATGACTTAACTGATGCAAACATGCTTGCACACCTTTTAAAATATGATACTGTTCACGGAACTCTTGCAGAAGACGTAACAGTTGACGGCGAATATCTAGTTGTTGGCGGACACAAAGTAAAGGTTATCGCTGAACGCGATCCTGCACAACTTGGCTGGGGCGACCTAGGTGTTGACGTGGTTGTTGAATCAACTGGCCGTTTCACAAAGCGCGAAGATGCAGCGAAACACCTTGAAGCAGGTGCAAAAAAGGTTATTATCTCTGCACCGGCAAACAACGAAGATATCACAATCGTTATGGGTGTTAACGAAGACAAATATGATGCAAACAACCACCACGTACTTTCAAACGCTTCTTGTACAACAAACTGCTTAGCGCCGTTTGCAAAAGTATTAAACGATACATTCGGAATCAAACGCGGTATGATGACAACTGTTCACTCATATACAAATGACCAACAAATCCTTGACTTGCCACACAAGGACTACCGTCGTGCACGTGCAGCAGCAGAAAACATGATCCCAACTTCAACTGGTGCAGCAAAAGCAGTTTCTTTAGTTCTACCTGAACTTAAAGGTAAATTAAATGGTATGGCAATGCGTGTTCCAACTCCAAACGTTTCAATTGTTGACCTAGTTGCTGAATTGGAAAAAGACGTAACAGCTGAAGAAATTAATGCAGCATTAAAAGCAGCTGCTGAAGGCCCATTAAAAGGCATTTTAGCATACAGCGAACTTCCATTAGTTTCAAGTGACTACAACGGTGCAACAGTTTCTTCTACAATTGATGCATTATCAACAATGGTTCTTGAAGGCAACATGGTAAAAGTACTTTCTTGGTACGATAACGAAGTTGGTTACTCTAACCGTGTAGTTGACCTTGTTGATTACATCGCTTCAAAAGGACTATAAGATTGGATTGAATTTCCAATAAGAAAACATATATAATTGTTAATGGTATTCCAAAGGGGAGCGGGGAGGATTCCCCCTCCTTTTTTACTGTAATTTTCATCAGCCAATACTTGAGGAGGTCCTTTACATGAACAAGAAAACACTGAAGGATATCGATGTGAAAGGGAAACGCGTATTTTGCCGAGTGGATTTTAACGTTCCAATGCAAGATGGAAAAATTACGGATGAAACGCGAATTCGAGCAGCATTGCCAACCATTCAATATTTAATGGATCAAGGTGCAAAGGTTATTTTGGCAAGCCATTTCGGCCGTCCAAAAGGAAAAGTAGTCGAAGAAATGCGTTTAACTCCTGTTGGCGTAAGACTTGCTGAGCTTCTTGGAAAAGACGTGAAAAAGGTTGACGAAGCATACGGCGATTCGGTTAAAGCTGTGATTAGCACGATGAGTGAAGGCGATGTGCTTTTACTTGAAAATGTCCGCTTCTATCCTGGTGAAGAAAAGAATGATCCTGAACTCGCAAAAGCATTCGCTGAGCTTGCAGATGTGTATGTGAATGATGCATTTGGTGCAGCACACCGTGCCCATGCGTCAACAGAAGGAATTGCCAACAATCTTCCGGCTGTATCCGGCTTTTTAATGGAAAAAGAACTCGACGTACTTGGGAAAGCATTATCCAATCCAGAGCGTCCTTTTACAGCGATCATCGGTGGTGCGAAGGTAAAGGATAAGATTGGTGTTATAGAAAATCTGTTAGAATTAGTCGATAACTTGATTATTGGCGGTGGACTTGCTTATACCTTTGTTAAAGCTCAAGGACATGAAGTCGGTAAATCCTTGCTTGAAGCAGACAAGATTGACCTTGCGAATTCCTTCATTGAAAAAGCAAAGGCAAAGGGCGTTAATTTCTACATGCCAGTGGATGTAATTGTTGCGGATGATTTCTCAGCAGATGCAAACTCTAAAGTAGTGGCAATCGAAGAAATTCCAGCTGATTGGGAAGCACTCGATATCGGACCAAAAACAGCGGAAATTTACCGTGATGTCATTCAAAAATCAAAATTGGTTATTTGGAATGGACCAATGGGCGTGTTCGAAATTGATAAATTTGCCGGCGGTACAAAAGCCGTTGCTGAAGCACTTGCCGAAGCAGAAGGTACATATTCAGTTATTGGCGGCGGCGACTCAGCAGCAGCAGTTGAAAAGTTTGGCTTGGCCGAAAAAATGAGTCACATTTCCACAGGCGGCGGCGCTTCCCTTGAGTTTATGGAAGGCAAAGCACTGCCAGGCGTCGTAGCATTGAACGATAAATAATTTTATAGACAAATTTTTACTCAATATGAACAAATTTTTCAATATATGAACAAACTTCTGTAGGATATGAACAATTTTTAAAAAATATGAACAAAATTCACCAAGATATAAACAAATTACTTTTTCCAAGAAAGGATGTGCCACCCATGCGTAAACCGATCATTGCAGGTAACTGGAAAATGAACAAAACATTAGCGGAAGCAAAAAGCTTTGCGGAAGAAGTAAAAGGACTTGTACCTGCCTCTGACACAATGGAATCTGTCATTTGCGCACCAGCTTTATTTTTACAAAGTCTTGTAGAAACAGCACAAGGAACCGAAGTGAAAATTGGTGCTCAAAACATGCACTTTGAAGAATCAGGAGCGTTTACAGGGGAAATTAGCCCGAAAGCACTCGCTGACCTTGGAGTTCAATATGTCATTATTGGACACTCCGAACGCCGTGAAATGTTCAATGAAACAGATGAATCTGTCAACCAAAAGACGCTTGCAGCGTTTAAATATAATATTACTCCAATCGTTTGCTGCGGTGAAACACTAGAGCAGCGTGAAAATGGTGAAACCAATCAATTAGTTGGTGACCAGATTGCTAAAGCACTTGCAGGATTAACAGACGATCAAGTAAAACAAACGGTTATTGCCTATGAGCCAATTTGGGCCATTGGAACAGGCAAATCGTCAACATCTCAAGATGCTAATGACGTTTGTGCTCACATCCGTCAAGTTGTGGCACAGCAATTCTCGCAAGATGTAGCGGAGGCCGTAAGAATTCAGTACGGCGGCAGCGTGAAACCGGAAAACATTAAAGAATACATGGCACAACCGGATATTGATGGTGCATTAGTAGGCGGAGCAAGCCTTGAAGCACAATCATTTTTAAAGCTACTGGAGGCAGGTCAGTATGAGTAAATCTCCAGTTGCCCTCATCATCCTCGATGGTTTCGGATGCAGGGGCGAGACAAAAGGGAATGCGGTCGCACAATCGAAAAAGCCAAACTTCGACCGTTTCTGGAGCACCTTTCCTCACTCCCATTTAACAGCTTCCGGTGAGGCAGTCGGTCTTCCTGAAGGCCAAATGGGTAACTCAGAAGTTGGACACTTGAACATCGGTGCCGGCCGGATTGTTTACCAAAGCTTAACCCGAGTGAACATCGCCATCCGTGAAGGTGAATTTGAAAAAAATGAAACCTTCACAGGGGCAATGGAGCATGTGAAAAAACAAGGCACTGCTCTTCACTTATTCGGCTTACTGTCAGACGGTGGCGTTCACAGTCATATTCAACACATGTTTGCGCTTCTAAAGCTGGCAAAAGAAGAAGGCGTGGAAAAGGTATATGTGCATGCGTTTCTTGATGGCCGTGATGTCGGTCCGAAAACAGCAGCTAAATATATTCAACAGACACTGGATAAAATGAAGGAGATTGGTGTTGGCGAATTCGCCACGATCTCTGGACGTTATTATTCGATGGACCGCGATAAGCGCTGGGAGCGTGTCGAAAAATCATACCGCTCCATGGTTTATGGCGAAGGTCCTTCGTACAATAATCCATTAGAGGTTGTCGAGGATTCCTATCAACATGGAATTTTTGACGAATTCGTTATCCCATCTGTCATTACAAAAGAAGATGGCCAGCCGGTCGCAACGATAAAAGATAATGATGCCGTTATTTTTTACAACTTCCGTCCGGATCGTGCCATTCAGATTTCCAATACGTTCACGAACGAAGATTTCCGTGCTTTTGACCGTGGACCAAAGCATCCAAAGGATCTATTCTTTGTCTGCTTAACACACTTCAGTGAATCAGTGAACGGGTATGTGGCCTTTAAGCCAACGAACCTTGATAACACCCTTGGTGAAGTATTGTCACAAAATAATCTTAAGCAACTGCGAATTGCCGAAACCGAGAAATATCCGCATGTTACCTTCTTTATGAGCGGCGGCCGTGAAGAAAAGTTCCCTGGGGAAGAGCGGATTTTAATCAACTCGCCAAAGGTTGCAACCTATGACCTTCAACCTGAAATGAGCGCTTATGAAGTAACGGATGCCTTGATCAATGAAATTCAAAACGATAAAGTCGATGCGATTATCTTAAATTTCGCTAATCCTGATATGGTTGGGCACTCTGGAATGCTTGAGCCAACGATTAAGGCCATCGAAACAGTGGACGAATGTTTAGGGAAAATTGTTGATTTAATCCTTGAAAAAGGCGGAGCAGCCATCATTACCGCTGACCACGGAAATGCCGATGAAGTGATAACACTTGAGGGTGAACCAATGACCGCACATACTACGAATCCAGTGCCAGTTATTATCACAAAACAGGGCGTGGAATTACGTGAAGGCGGAATTCTTGGTGATTTAGCCCCAACTATGCTAGATTTATTAAAGCTTCAGCAACCAGCTGAAATGACTGGAAAAACATTAATTAAATAATTTCTAAGGAGAGATTTACATGCCATTTATTGCAGACGTATACGCTCGTGAAGTATTAGATTCCCGTGGTAATCCAACAGTTGAGGTTGAAGTTTTTACAGAATCAGGTGCGTTTGGACGCGCGTTAGTTCCAAGTGGTGCTTCAACTGGTGAATATGAAGCAGTAGAGCTTCGCGACGGCGACAAAGAACGCTACCTTGGAAAAGGTGTTCTTAAAGCGGTTGACAACGTAAACGAAATTATTGCTCCACATCTTGTTGGCGAAGAATACAGCGTTCTTGATCAAGTGGCTGTTGACCAAGCGTTAATCGAACTTGACGGAACGGACAACAAAGGCAAATTAGGCGCTAACGCAATCCTTGGTGTGTCTATGGCGGTTGCTCATGCTGCAGCTAACTACTTAGATATTCCTTTGTATCAATACCTTGGCGGCTTCAATTCTAAACAGCTTCCAGTGCCAATGATGAACATCGTGAACGGCGGCGAGCATGCTGACAACAACGTTGATATTCAAGAATTCATGATTATGCCTGTAGGTGCACCAAGCTTTAAAGAAGCTCTTCGTATGGGCGCAGAAATTTTCCACACGTTAAAAACAGTTCTTAAAGGCAAAGGTCTTAACACAGCTGTTGGTGACGAAGGCGGTTTTGCTCCAAACCTAGGATCAAACGAAGAAGCACTTCAAACAATTGTAGAAGCAATCGAAAAAGCTGGCTACAAACCGGGCGAAGAAGTTATGCTTGCGATGGACGCTGCATCTTCTGAGTTCTACAACAAAGAAGACGGAAAATACCATCTTGCTGGCGAAGGCGTTGTGAAGACTTCTGCAGAAATGGTTGATTGGTATGAACAGCTTGCTAATAAATACCCTATCATCTCTATTGAAGACGGCTTAGACGAAAACGACTGGGAAGGCCACAAGCTTTTAACAGAGCGTCTTGGTAAAAAAGTTCAATTAGTTGGTGACGATTTATTTGTTACGAATACGAAAAAACTTGCTGAAGGTATTGAAAAAGGAATTGGCAACTCTATCCTAATCAAGGTTAACCAAATCGGTACCCTTACTGAAACATTTGACGCAATTGAAATGGCAAAACGCGCTGGCTACACTGCAGTTATCTCCCACCGTTCAGGTGAAACAGAAGATAACACAATTGCTGACATCGCGGTTGCAACAAACGCAGGTCAAATTAAGACTGGTGCACCATCACGTACAGACCGTGTAGCGAAATACAACCAATTGCTTCGTATCGAAGACCAATTAGGTGATACATCTCAATACAACGGGCTTAAATCTTTCTATAACTTAAGTAAATAATTTTTTTAAAATTGTAACCCCCGTCCATATTGGACGGGGGTTTTTGTTTTTTTAAAAGAAGGAATTTACAAAGTTGTGTATAATTACTTTATAGTAATCATCTTTACGAATCCTGATAAAATGGGGAAAAGAAAGTATGAAAAAATTGATAAAAAACCTTTCATGGACAAAAGGCGTGATTATTGTCCTACTTGCAGTCATTGTTTTGGGCTCCTATTATTATTTTTCCAAAGGCTCTCTACCTTTTCAAAAGGATGCGGTAACCGTTAAAGTTGAAAAAACAAAAGAGGGTGAAACAGTTGTTAAGATGGAAGATACCAACAGCAGCAAAATTGAACGAGAGTTTCCTACGGATATGTCTGAAGATGAGGTAATGGATGCCATTCATAAAATGTCTCATCAAAAAGTAAGAGCCGACAAAAAGTGGGGGGCTATTCCGCTCACGCCTGAACGCGTAAACCGATTAATGCAAGTAGTCCGCGATAATTATGCGCAATATAAAGGCTCAAATGTATACATAGATATTTTAACTCGCTGGTCCAATGGTGATTTCTCACGTGTAGACCATGATCATAATCAAGTGTGGGAGCTGCAAGGAGGCACGATTGGGGCCGCGGAGGGCATTGCTTCTGTTGAAGAAGAGCAAGAATTTATCGAAGAACATTTTAATGTTGTTCAATAAAGGGGGAAATTTTTATGAAGCGTTTATTAGATTGCACAGCAGCTGATTTTGAAAAAATGACCGGTCGGGAGTTGAAACAATCCATCCTTGCATCTGAAGGGAGAACGATTGTGGCAGAGGTAATTGGTGCTGTAAGCCCGTATTATCCAGCCGTAACCAATGCCGAAATGGCCGCCGCCTTTGGAGCCGACCTCATCCTACTTAACTTTTTCGACGTGTTTAACCCTAGCATGGCGGGATTAACTGAAATGGTGCCTGACACCATCGTGCGAAACTTGAAAAAGCTTGTTGGACGCCCAATTGGTCTCAATTTGGAACCGGTGGATGTTGATGCGAAACGGGTAGAGACGCTGATTGAGCTGCCGGAGGGAAGGCTCGCAACGGAAAAGTCGCTGCAAAAGGCAAAGGAACTAGGATTTGATTTTGTTTGCTTAACAGGAAATCCGAAAACAGGTGTTTCCAACGCAGAAATAACAAAAGCCATTAAGACAGCCCGCAGTGTGTTCGGTGAAGACGGCTTAATTATTGCCGGAAAAATGCATAGCGCTGGTGTCGCCGGTGAGGTGGGAGGCAGTCTCATGTCGACGGAAACATTACACGGCTTTATTGAAGCGGGAGCGGACATTATCCTCATTCCGTCACCGGGAACGGTCCCAGGCTTTACTGTAGAAAAAACGGCAAAGTTAGTAGACATCGTTCATGAAAAAGGAGCCATGGCGATTTTGACAACAGGAACAAGCCAAGAAGGTTCCGACGAAGCGACCATTAAACAAATTGCCCTAAACAGCAAGATGGCCGGAGCCGATTTATTCCATATTGGCGATGCGGGTGCAGCGGGAATGGCAATCCCTGAAAATATTACCGCCTACTCGATTGTCGTAAGAGGGAAAAGGCATACATATGTAAGGATGGCCTCGTCCATCTTAAGATAAGTAGCAGGTGCTAATAGGTATTTAATTGGGCAATAGGCCATACTCTAGCATTCCCATGATTCTCCTTTTAGCTTTCACAATAACTACTATTGTTAAAAGGCAGATAATATGGTAAATTTAATATACTGTGAATGGACGTCTAACAGGAGGTGGCTTACATGCATGCATTGGTCGTAACATTATTAGTTATCGTAAGTATCGGTCTTATTGTGGTTGTATTACTTCAATCGGGTAAGAGCGCTGGTTTATCCGGTGCCATTTCTGGTGGTGCTGAAACCCTATTCGGTAAGCAAAAAGCACGGGGAATTGACTTGATTCTACACCGTATCACGGTTGTATTGTCAGTATTGTTCTTCATTCTTGCTCTTGCAGTTACTTACTTTAAAATCTAATCTTACACACTCAAACCTGGCCTCGAGCGCCAGGTTTTTTTGTTGGTTTTGGTTGAAGATGGGGAGGAAAAATGTGGTTTGCTAGATTAAACGAGTTGTTGGCGGAATCTTGGCCAGGAGTCATATAAAAAAAGGTAATTTATAGGGTTTGGCGGAATAAATCGAAACGTTGGCGGAATTATTAAGAAAGTTGGCGGAATAAATCGGAAGTTTTTCGGAATAAATCGGAAAACCCGCGGAATTCCGGCCAAGTTGGCGGAATCGACTTGGGGTGGGATCCAGCTGGGACAAAAAGAGAGGAATTCCGGTCAGGAGTCATATAAAAAAAGGTAATTTAAAGGGTTTGGCGAAATAAATCGAAAAGTTGGCGGAATTAATCGGAAAACCCGCGGAATAAATCGGAAAACCCGCGGAATTCCGGCCGAAGTTGGCGGAATCGACTTGGGGTGGGATCCAGCTGGGACAAAAAGAGAGAAATCCCAGCCCGATCCCCCGGAACCCAATCAATTTCAACCAAGCTCACCCTGCCACAAGCCTTTTTTCTAGCATGTTCATCACCACATTGCTTAAACTAATAGAAGCTGATCGAAACAAAGGAGTTTTTTACATGAAAGTTACAATACCAAAGCCATTTACCTTTGAAGGGGGAAAGCGAGCCGTGCTCTTGCTTCACGGTTTCACCGGAAATTCGGCGGATGTACGGATGCTCGGACGATTCCTCGAAAAAAGAGGCTATACCTGCCATGCGCCTCACTACAAAGGCCACGGAGTACCGCCGGAAGAACTTGTCCATACTGGACCTGAGGACTGGTGGCAGGATGTCATAAATGGGTATAATTTTTTAAAAAATAAAGGTCACGAAGAAATTGCTGTAGCCGGACTGTCCCTTGGCGGCGTATTTTCTTTGAAATTGGGTTACACTGTACCTATAAAAGCGATTGTACCAATGTGTGCACCGATGCATATAAAAAGTGAAGAAGTGATGTATGAAGGAATTCTTGAATACGCTCGTGAATTTAAAAAAAGAGAAGGAAAAACCGACGAGCAAATCGAAATGGAAATGAATGAGTTTAAAAAAACACCGATGAAAACATTAAAGGAACTCCAGCAATTAATCGCGGATGTGCGTGAAAATGTTGATATGATCTATGCCCCAACATTTGTGGTCCAGGCCCGCCACGACAAAATGATTAATACGGAAAGTGCTAACATTATTTACGAAAGTATCGAGTCAGTCGAAAAGAAAATCAAATGGTATGAAGAATCCGGACACGTGATTACGCTGGATAAAGAACGAGACCAGCTTCACGAGGACGTTTATGCCTTTTTAGAAAAACTGGACTGGCACGAATAATAGAACACCCCTAAGGAGGGATTAGTTTGGAAGAAAACATTCAAAAGCACATTGATAAGCTTTTGCAATATATGAGAGACGAGGCTTACAAACCATTGACGGTCCAGGAACTGGAAGAGGCATTTGGCATCCAGGACTCCAGCGATTTTAAAGAGTTTGTTAAAGCACTCGTCCAAATGGAAGAAAAGGGTCTTGTGGTTCGCACCCGCAGCAACCGTTACGGTCTGCCGCAAAAAATGAACCTAATTCGCGGAAAGCTAATCGGTCATGCGAAAGGCTTTGCGTTTGTCGTGCCGGATGAGCCGGGAATGGATGATATTTTTATCCCGCCAAATGAAACAAACACGGCGATGCATGGGGATACCGTTTTAGCCCGCGTTTCATCGGAAACATCCGGACAGCGCCAGGAAGGCACAATTATCCGCATCATCGAACGCGGTGTTCAGCAAGTTGTTGGAACATACGTCGAAAGCAAAAGCTTTGGCTTCGTCATTCCGGATGATAAAAAATTTGCCAGCGATGTTTTTATACCGAAATCGGCTTCTAAAGGAGCAGTTGAGGGACATAAGGTTGTCGTTAAGCTTGTCACATACCCTGAGGGCCGCAAAAGTGCTGAAGGCGAAGTGGTCACGATTCTTGGGCACAAAAACGACCCGGGCGTGGACATTCTCTCCGTCATACATAAGCATGGACTGCCGATGTCTTTCCCTGATGAAGTATTACAGCAAGCAAATGACACTCCCGACACCATTGATGAAAGTGAACTAGCCAACCGCCGGGACTTACGGAACGAAACGATTGTCACTATTGACGGCGCTGACGCGAAAGACCTTGATGACGCCGTAACTGTTACAAAGCTTGAAAACGGCAACTATAAGCTTGGCGTTCATATCGCAGATGTCAGTTATTATGTAAAAGAAGGAACGCCAATTGACCTCGAAGCAGAGGAGCGGGCAACAAGTGTTTATTTAGTAGACCGAGTGATTCCGATGATTCCGCACCGTCTTTCAAACGGGATTTGTTCCTTAAATCCAAAGGTTGACCGGCTCGTTTTATCGTGCGAAATGGAAATTTCATCAGAAGGAACTGTTGTCTCCCATGAAATTTTTCAAAGTGTAATCAAAACAACCGAACGAATGACCTATCACGATGTGAATCGGATCTTGATTGATAAGGATGAAGAAACACGGGCACGATACGAGCCCATCGTACCGATGTTTGAATTGATGGAAGAACTCGCTGAGATTCTCCGCAACAAACGAATGAAGCGCGGTGCTATCGATTTCGACTTTAAAGAATCAAAGGTTCTCGTTGACGATGAAGGCAAGCCAACAGATGTTGTTATCCGTGAGCGTTCTGTTGCGGAAAAATTAATTGAAGAGTTCATGCTTGCCGCGAATGAAACGGTCGCTGAGCATTTCCACTGGATGGAAGTTCCGTTTATTTACCGGATTCATGAGGATCCGAAGGAAGATAAATTACGGAGATTTTTCGAGTTTATCACCAACTTCGGCTACATTGTGAAGGGTACCGCCAATGATGTGCATCCAAAAGCCCTTCAGGAAATCATTGAAGAGGTTCAAGGCAAGCCTGAGGAAATGGTGGTCTCGAAGGTGATGCTCCGCTCGATGCAGCAGGCTAAATATGATCCGGAGAGCCTTGGTCATTTCGGGTTATCGACGGAATTCTATACCCATTTCACCTCGCCGATTCGCCGCTATCCTGATACGATTGTCCATCGCCTAATCCGCACGTATCTGATTGAAGGAAAGCTGGATGAGTCAACAAGGGAGAAATGGAATGCCCGCCTCCCGGAAATTGCCCAGCATTCTTCGAAAATGGAGCGCCGTTCCGTTGATGCCGAACGCGAAACCGACGAATTGAAGAAAGCGGAGTACATGGAGGACAAGATTGGCGTTGAGTATGACGGCATTGTCAGCTCTGTGACAAACTTTGGAATGTTTATAGAGCTACCGAATACAATTGAAGGCCTTGTCCATGTCAGCTATATGACCGATGATTATTATCGTTATGATGAGCGCCATCTGGCGATGATTGGTGAGCGGACCGGCAATGTGTTCCGGATTGGTGATGAAATCACCGTTCGTGTGGTAAAAGTAAATAAAGACGAGCGCTCGATTGATTTTGAAATCGTCGGTATGAAGGGAACACCTCGCAGGGAACGTTCCGACACGCCGAAGGTATTTAAAACAGGCAGTGATACCCATAAACCGCGCCGAAGTAAACAGCAGGGTGACAGTGGTCAGGGTCGAAATAAAAACCGCAAATCTAGCCAAGAAGGTAATCAAAAATCCGAAGCTGGCGGCGGTCAGGGCAATAAAAAGAAAAAGAAACGTAAATTTTACGATAACGTTCCGAAATCCAAAAGTACAAAACGAAAAAATAAATAATTGTCTAGAGGGAGCCTTACATCTAAGGCTCTCTTTCAATTGTAGCCGCTCGTTTTTTTTGCTAAAATAATAACTATAGATTGAGGTGAAAAATATGCCAAAAGGTGTAGGGAAAGTAGTCGCGCAAAACAAAAAGGCGTACCACGATTATTTTATCGAAGAAACGTACGAAGCCGGGATCGTCTTGCAGGGGACGGAAATCAAGTCGATACGTGCAGGTAAAGTGAATCTCAAAGATGCCTATGCGAGGATTCAGAATGGCGAGGCGATTCTGTTTGGGATGCACGTGAGCCCGTATGAACAGGGAAATATTTTTAATCATGACCCATTACGAACACGTAAGTTATTACTTCATAAGCGTGAGATCAGTAAGTTGCTTGGAGAAACAAAAGAGGCTGGATATGCCCTTGTTCCATTAAAGCTTTATTTGAAAAATGGCTTTTGCAAGGTTTTAATTGGATTAGCAAAGGGTAAGAAAAACTATGATAAGCGTGAATCCTTGAAGCAAAAAGAAGCGAAGCGTGAAATCGAACGAGCTTTCCGCGATCGTCAAAAGATGTAACTTACAAATAATTACAATTGAAATTTGCTGTGAGTATGTTATAATAAGTTTGTCGCTAAGTTAGCGGCAGAAACTTTTGCTCAAAACAGTGTTGAGCATCCTAACGTCTAGCTTCATTTTTATATGGGGACGCTACGGATTCGACAGGGGTAGTTTGAGCTTAGGTTGCGAGTCGAGGGGATCGGCCTCGTTAAAACGTCAAAGCCATAACTGGCAAAACTAACAACAACCTCGCTTTCGCAGCTTAATACTGCATAGCGGTTCCTCCCTCCATTGCCCATGTGGTAGGGTAAGGGACTCACTCTAAGTGGGCTACGCCGGATTCCACCGCCTGAGGATGAAGGAAGAGAACAACCAGGCTAGCTGACCGGACGCCGGTCGATAGGCAAAAGGCTCAGCGAAACACCAATATATCGACTACACTCGTAGATGCTTAAGTGGCGATATCTTTGGACGCGGGTTCGATTAAGTATTAGTCGCCTTATGTGGTAACACATAAGTGAAAATCTGGCTTTATCGGTGAAACCTAAGTCACTTTTAGTAGTGATAAGGCAATGCCGAGCGGTATGTGGAGCAATCCAACAGCCGTGTATCGACTTATAGGCTGCCATTCTGAAATGGTAGTACTAGGATGCGAAATCTCACCATTTGGTGAAAATTATGTTTCGCATAAGACGCCAGGGGACCTGTTCTAGGGCAGGTTCAAGATATAGTCAGTGCCATGACGAAAGCATGGAAACGCACGTCCCGCCGTCTCCACCATACATAGGTGGATAACAAGATCAGCAGATAAGATGCTGGTCTTTTTTATATTTTAAAAAAGGAATCTTCAAATGCGATTTTCTTGTGAAGTAATACTGAGTTATATTTTCCGTTTCTTGGTGTAACCTTTTCGTAATTTTTGAGTATCCAAAGGGCACGATTTCTTTTTTTATCAACTCTTAAATAGGGAGTAACATGTTTTAATAAGTCCAAAACAGTTTCTTTTTTCTTTATATTTAATGTAAAGGAATCTTTATGTCGATCTGGATTGTAGTTCTTTTTATTGTTGATACCAAAAGTTCTTTGTCTGTAGAGGCGATAGTAATACAAGGGCGGCGATGTTCATTTTCATGCATTCTGGTTAAAGTAATTGAGCCTTCTCCATCAATAATTCCTGCGACATAAGCAGCTTCCCAGCTTTCCAATAAAAATCCCTCCCTTTATTTATAAAAAGGAACATTTGTTTCATTTTTATTTTACTTTTTCTTATCCCCTTTTTCAAATAATAACCAAAAAAAAGCTACCCTTTTGTTTAATCACAATGATTAAAAAAGGGTAGCTTTTTCAGTTTACATAGGTGTTTGAGAAATTAATGTGGCATATTCATGTTAGTGTTCATATTCATATTGTTTGTTTGCGGCATTCCTTGAGCAGGTGCATAGGCATTAAGAAGCTGCGTCATATCCTGCTGGGCTAACTGCGGCACTTGATAGTAATGATGTTTATTTTGATAAATGGAAAGCTCATAAGCCATTTCAATGCAATTTGGAACAGAATCCGCAAGTACGCGGCGCACCACCGGGTTCGTTACCTCACATGCTGCCATTGTTTTCATCGATGCTCCTGATTTCACAGCACCTAGCATGATTCCCGAAATGGAGGCATCTGTAAGCTCTGTTGGAGATTGCACCGGTTTTTTTGGCTGAGAAGGTTGCAGCCCATAAATGAAGTCATTCCCTTGCTTCATTTCATACCTCTCTGTCCGCTGTGAAGGATCTTGTCCGGATTTGAAACACTCTACCGTGATGTTGTATTCTTCCTGCATAAATTGATATTGACGATCCAAAATATCAAGCAGTTCTGGGTCTTTTACGTGTTGGCGTAATAACAAATACTGGTCCATTGTGCCAATCGCCCCCGATAGCACTTCATGAACATCAAATACTTCATGGCCGCCATGGTTCATTTGCGGCGGCACAGCCCCAGTATGCATATTTTGGTGCATTTGCCCTTGTTGGTTTTGCATCATCACAAATCTCCTCCTTCTCGTTTTGAACAAACATAGTTATTATGTTTCGAGAAAACGGGAGTTATTCGGTTTTCTGCTGTTTTAAAAATTAATACCATGTCAATAATGAAATGTAGTTGAATTTTGGGGGTGCAGTGTAAGTGAAAGAGGAATTGAGAATTTTCCATCAGATTTTTACGACAACCTATGATGCGATTGAAAAATTTATGAATTTGCTTGACCCGGTGATTCAAAATGCTGTGGATGACCATGAACGGCTGTATTATCATCATATTTTTGAAGAAGAAGAACAGCGGCTTTCGCGCCTAGTGGAGCTGATTCCACTTATTAATAAGTTTGAAAAAGAAAAGCCTGACGCCGATTTTGCTCCAACAAACAATGAATTTAACCGGCTCCTCCAAGAGTTGAATCTTGAAAAATTTGGCTTACATAACTTCGTTGAACATCTCGATTTAGCTCTATTTCGCTTTACCGATGAGGAACGCAGCACGATGTTAAATCAACTGCGAGAAGTATCTTACCAGGATTATCAGCAGGTAAAGACGATGTTAAATGAAATCAACATGCGTTTTGATAGTGTCTACATAGACCCTCATGCCCATCACGATGAGCACCATGATCATTTAGATCGCTCGGGTACTGTTTCACCATCCGCGGCCTCGATTAAACAAAAAAAAGGATTCACAGTCGGGAGTTTGAGGTATTTTTTTTAAAAGGGTATCTTAAAAATTGCTGTTTGGCGGAATAAAGTGTCAATTTGGCGGAATTAATTAGAAAGTTGGCGGAATTAATCTCGAGTTTGGCGGAATAAATCATTAGTTAGGCGGAATTCCAGCACAAGTTGGCGGAATCCTCGAGGAAAGAGAGCTCTTTTTTAGAAAAAGGCCTCGGAATTAACATATAAAAGGTAATAGAAAAGGGTTTGGCGGAATAAATCCAAAAGTTGGCGGAATAAACGCGAAAACTCGCGGAATTAATGCGAAAACCCGCGGAATAAATCCAAAAGTCCGCGGAATTCTACCCTTAGTCCGCGGAATAACTCATAAGGAGTCAAGCCGAACCAAAGAAAGAGAGGAAAAAACCATGAACAAATCGCAATTATTTCCGGATTCACCTTTATCGGATCCAGAATTCGGCCAATTAGATAATACTGTCATTGAAACGGCACGCAGGCAGTTGGTTGGCCGCCGTTTTATCGAATTATACGGCCCGCTTGGGCGAGGCATGCAAAGCATTGCCAATGACATTTTTACCGAAACAATCGAAGCCAAAATGGACATCCAGGGCTCGTTTGATACTACCTTTGAATCAAGTAAACGCGTCAATCACACGATTCCGCTTCTATATAAGGATTTCATCTTGTTTTGGCGTGATTTGGAACAGGCAAAAGTATTGAATATCCCGGTTGATTTTTCACCAGCAGCGAATGCCGCCCGCGATGTGGCTAATTTAGAGGACCAAATGATTTTTCACGGGGCAAAGGAATTTGACATCCCGGGCCTAATGAACGTGCAGGGGCGCCTTACCCATCTGATTGGCGAATGGTATGAATCAGGAACAGCCTTCCAGGATATTGTCGAGGCAAGAAGCAAGCTGCTGGAAATGAACCATAATGGCCCGTTTGCCCTTGTGCTGTCACCGGAACTTTATTCACTTATCCACCGTGTACATAGGGATACAAATGTTTTAGAAATTGAACATATTCGCGAGCTGGTAACGGATGGGGTGTTCCAATCACCTGTGTTAAAAGGGCGAGCGGGGGTCATCCTAAATACAGGGCGCAACAATTTAGACCTGGCTGTTTCCGAGGATTTCGATACCGCGTACATGGGGCAGGAAGGCATGAACCACCCATTCCGTGTTTATGAAACGGTTGTTTTACGGATTAAACGGCCTTCGGCAATCTGCACATTGGAATTCATAGGAGAATAACGGGTGGGGCAGCGAGTTTTTACCGTAGGATCGCTAATTCCTGGAAAAATGGTAACTGTCGTTAAGGCTTTAGAAAGACCCGCAGAAACCAAGCTTGTAAACATAATCGTTCAACAGGGCGGAAATCAATTTGAGATTTCACCGGAAAAAGGGAAACTTCTGGATGCAGCTCTGAATCAGGGAAAGCCGCTCCAGTTTAAATGCCGAAAAGGAACTTGCGGCCAGTGCACAGTAAAGGTTATCCAAGGATCGGGGCTATCAAAGCCAAATGAACAAGAAGATAAAAAGCTAAATAAGGAAATCGCCAACGGGTATCGCTTAGCCTGCCAGGCGGAGATTCTTTTTAAAAAAAACAGGGCCCATCAATCGGACCTCGTTTAGGCATGCAAACGAACTAATTTATCTTCAACAGGAAACGGCAGTGAAATATTGTGGCTGTTCAGCTCTTTCACGCTAATATCGTGAACAAGCTTCAATGCTTCTTTTTTAAAAGTAGGTGTAATGAAGCCTGCATTGACTTCACATAATCTTTGTAAGTACTGCAATGTATCGCGGACCATGATTTCTTTTATAAAAGTGTTATTGAGCTGGCAGATTAATTTGTGCTGCAAGCCTTTAATGACGGCAATTTGATCGACATGGGCAATGATGTTAGCACCATCCTCATCAATAAAGCCGACGGAAACATATTGTCCTTTTGAGATATCAACATTTGTAAACACTGGGTTTAGGTAGGTTTCACCAGATGATAAGCGAATCGAATCTGCTTCAGCTGCACCGCCGATTTTTCGTTGATTTGCAAGAACTGTGTGAATATCCTTCAACCCAAATAGCATGTTAAACATGTTGTATCCCCCTCCGATGTAATGTCTATACTCGTCATTTTATAGATAATGAGAATCATTGTCAATGGGAATCACAAATCAATAATGACGGTTATTTGAACATTATCAATGTAAGGATATATAAAACCTAAAAAATCCCTAAAATGAAAATACTTGCTTTCATGCTCAAAATCCATTACAATAAATCTTACAAAAAACGGAAGGGTGACCTTGGAACGATGATCTTATAATCCTATTATTTATGAAAAAAAATACAATCTTTTTTTCTGAATAGGATTAGTCTGTACTTTTATACAAGTCGATAAGATCATAGTGTCCCCTCTATCAGGGATATTTTGCCGCTTTGAAATTGTATTGTGCCGCCTCCTGTTCAGAAAAATGCAGGAGGTTTTTATATGGAAAATAATATAACACAAGCAGCACCAACAGGAAGTTTATTTCGCAACCGGGTCTTTCTCGCTATCATCATGTCAGGATTATTTTTACAAGTAGGTATTTGGGTGCGGAACTTTGCCGTACTGCTGTTTGTAATGGAGCAGACAAACGGTGATGCGTTTGCAGTCTCAATGATCTCAGTGGCAGAGTTTGCCCCAATCTTTATCTTTTCCTTTATCGGCGGGACCTTTGCGGATCGCTGGGCACCGAAAAAGACAATGGTCTGGTGCGATATTTTGAGCGCGGTATCGATATTTGTCGTGCTGATCACCCTTATTTTCGGAACGTGGAAGGTAGTATTTTTCGCGACGTTAATCTCGGCGATCCTTTCACAATTCTCCCAGCCATCAGGGATGAAATTATTTAAAATGCATTTGTTACCAGATCAAGTGCAGGCAGCGATGTCTGTCTATCAAACGGTCTTTGCTTTATTTATGGTCTTAGGGCCTATGATTGGAACGTTCGTTTTTCAATCGTTTGGCATTGATGTCTCGATTGCTATTACAGGCCTTGCCTTCTTACTTTCAGCCGCAGCACTTGGATTCTTGCCAAAGGACCGCCCGCTAGAAGAAGTGGGTGACTCGACATTATTGCAGGAAATGAAAAGCGGTATTAAATATGTTCTTGGAAAAAGGGAGTTGAGCTTATTAGGCCTATGTTTCATGGCTGCAGGGCTGGGAATTGGCTTCATTAACCCACTATCCATTTTCCTTGTCACCGAACAATTAGACCTGCCAAAGGAAAACCTTCAGTGGTTATTTATGGTCAATGGGGTCGGGATGATCATCGGCGGGGCGGCAGCGATGATTTTTGCAAAAAATGTGGCGCCACAAAGGCTGCTTGTTTTTGGAATGCTTGTCAATGGAATCGGCATAGCTGTTATGGGCTGGTCGACAAACCTATGGATTACATTGATCGCAGAGTTTGCCAATGGTCTGATGATGCCGTGTATTCAAATTGGAATCAATACATTGATTTTGAAAAAGACAGAAGAGGCCTTTATCGGCAGGGTAAACGGGATCTTAAGCCCGCTGTTCGCCGGATCAATGGTCATAACGATGAGTATCGCCGGTATTTTAAAAGAGCAATTTTCATTGGTCACAACCTTTGAAACATCGGCCGTCTTTTTCATCATCGGTTTACTCTTCATCTTACCGTTATACAATCAAAAACAGCAAACCAAGCCTGAAATCCTCAGTTCAAAATAGCAATAGCAGAGCAGAGAAATTGATATCTCTGCTCTTTATAGTAGTAATGGTGCCTGTCACCAATATTACTATTGTCACCAAAACTACTACTCCCACTATTATTACTACGGTTTTGTACTTATTCGAAATATCCCCAAGTTTAATTTTTTGTATTTTTCCATTTGATAGAGTTGTTTAATTGTGATTTAAGACAAATTTAAGAAATGGTTAAGGACAAATTAATCCAGATTACCCGATAATAATACGGTGCACTTGAAAAAAAGTTATGAGTCAGGAGTGAAAAATCAAATATGTCTATTTCACAAGTAAATATAGATGCCTTTCGAGCGATCAATGATATAGGAATAAAAAACGTTTCCCTAGATCCAATTGCCATTTTTATGGCCGATTACATGATCTTTGTTTTAGCATTAGGTATGTTAGTATATTGGTTTACACGAACCAATAAAAATAGAATGATGGTGATCCAAGGTGGAGTTGCTTTTGTGATTGCCGAAGTCCTTGGAAAAATCGCCGGAACCATGTATTACCACAACCAGCCATTTGCCGAGCTGCCACATGTAAACCAACTTATTGCCCATGCGGTCGACAATGCCTTTCCGAGTGACCACTCCATCCTGTTTTTCTCCATCTGTTTTTCATTTTGGTTAGTACGCAAAAAAGAGGGATGGATCTGGCTGATCGTTGCTGTTATAGTTGGTATCTCCCGGATCATGGTTGGGGTTCACTATCCGGGCGATGTTCTTACCGGCGCTCTAATTGGAATTTGTGCAGCTGTCTTTTCTTATTGGCTTGTTCCAAGGCTCAGCTTTGTTACAACTATCCTTACGAAATATGAAAAAGTGGAGCAATCCTTACTGCCGATAAAAGCGAAGACTGAAGATCAGTCCAATCATTATTAAAGGAAAAGATTGATGCTTTTTTAGATTCGCCGATAGAATGGTCGAATTCGCCGATAGACGAGTCACTTAGTAAAATCAGCAGCTATTTAAGTGTAATTTTAAACCAGAAATTCAGCTTTTTTTAAAAAAGAAACCTCTTTGAACCCAGATTCAAAGAGGTTTTTTCCTGTTTATGCAAGAACTCCAGCACCATGTAAACTGACAATCGTTCCCGCTTTTCCCTCCATTGCATGAAAGGCCTGGTCCAATGAGGTAATAATTGTTTTTCGTTCAGGACTTGTTTCGGCAAACGATATCGCGGCCTCAACTTTAGGAAGCATACTACCCGCTGCAAACTGCCCGCCCGAAATATATGTCTGCAGCTCCTCAATACTTATATCTTCTAATTTCTTCTGCGTTGGTTTATTAAAATCAATATACACATTGTCGACGGCGGTGAGGATAATGAGAGCATCGGCATCAACTAGCTCTGCCAGTTTTTGTGAAGCAAAATCTTTATCAATCACCGCCTCGATTCCGAGTAATCCATTATCTGTCTCTATGACTGGAATCCCGCCGCCGCCGACAGAAATGACGATGTTCCCTTGCTCTACGAGGGAATTGATCACCGAATGCTCGCGAATGCTTACAGGCTTCGGTGAAGGCACAACCCGCCGCCAGCCGCGTCCGGCATCTTCTTTAAAACAGGTATTTGTTTCTTCCATGATTCTCCGCGCCTCTTCTTCGTTGTAGAAAGGACCAATCGGCTTAGAAGGATTTAAAAATGCAGGGTCATTTTGATCGACCACTACTCGAGTCACAACCGTCACGACATTTTTCAAAATACCGCGTTCCTTTAAAACCTTATCCATGGCGTTTTGCATCCAGTAGCCAATCATCCCCTGACTCATCGCCCCGCATGTATCAAGCGGCATCGCTGGATTTTTTACAGAATCGGCGGCAGCCTGCTGCAGCAATATATTCCCAACCTGCGGCCCATTTCCATGGGAAATAATAATATCAATTCCTTTTTCGATAAAATCTACAAGCTGACGTGCTGTTTTTTCAAGTGCCAGCTGCTGAGCTTCAGCCGTTGCGTCACCAGATTGAATGGCATTTCCGCCTAAGGCGATGACCACTTTTTGTCTTTTCATATCGATGTCTCCTCTTCGTTTAGTATGAAAAGGGGCGGTGTAACAACGAATTCCTCACACCGCCTCTATCATCTTCCTACATGTGAGTCTTAACTCATCAAGGCAGCCGCACTCATAATCACCATGACGATGATAGATAACACTAAAACCAGTTTCCAAACGTGTTTAAGGTAGGTGCTATATGGAATGCGTGCAATGGCGAGTGCGCCCATGATTACTGCACTTGTTGGCGTAAGTAAGTTCACAATCCCTGAAGCACTTTGGTAGGAGGTGATCACCAAATCCCTGCCGATTCCGGCAAAGTCCGCCAGTGGCGCCATAATCGGCATCGAAAGAGTCGCAAGTCCTGATGTCGATGGCACTAGGAACGATAATGGCAAGTAAAATAAGAATGATAGATTCGTAAACAGGATGGAACCCATATTATCTAGCACCCCTTCGCCCCAATGAAGCACGGTTGCGGTCATTCCGCCGGCATCCATGACAACGGTGATGCCTCGGGAGATCCCGATGATAATGGCAACACCTAATAAATCGCGCGCACCGTTGATAAATGTACTGGTGAAATTCTCTTCACCCATTTTAAAAATAAAGGCAATGATGATGGAGGAGGTTAAGAATAACATCGTTAATTCCCCGAACCACCATTCACCGAGCGGGATCATACCACCAAGTAATTTACCGATAAATGGTATCTTTCCTATTGCTTTGACCAAATCTTCGAAAATAGTAATATTAAATTTATAGGCCCATGGGATAACCCCTAAAATCATCACGACAAAGGTTAACCCGAATACCCAAAGTACAGCTTTACGGCGGCCGGTGAATTCAATATCCTCAGTTTTCTGTGTTAAAAAATGCTTCTCATTTTCCGTCTTCATATTGGCAATCAGTGATTTGGACGGGTCGTCTTTCACTTTTTTTGCATAGCGCATTACAAACAGAATCGTAACGATTAAGGTAACAACTAGGATAATTAGGCGAAGCCCCATCCCGTCACCAATGGAAACTCCGGCAAATCCGGAGGCAATCCCTGTTGCAAATGGGTTAACGGTCGAACCTAAGCAGCCGATACCGGCACCAAGAGCGATAATCGATACCGCTGTTAGCGCGTCATATCCTGCTGCAATCAACACTGGGATCAAGATCGGATAGAAGGCAATGGTTTCTTCGGCCATCCCGTAAGTCGAACCGCCGATTGCAAAAAGAACCATCAGGATCGGGATCAGCCATTGCTCTCGGCCCTTCAATTTTCGGATGACCCGGGAGATCCCGGCATCAATCGCACCTGTTTTCATCACCACTCCAAGGAAGCCGCCGATGACGAGCACGAACAGGGCGATATCTTTAGCATCAAAAAATCCGTTAATCGGCGCATTTAATACTTCCCATACACCTTGAGGGGTTTGCTCTTTACCTGGCAGCTGATTATACGTTCCAGCTACCGGGATTTCTTGTTGTGTCGCTTTATCCACTTTTGTATCGTATTTTCCTCCGGGGATGGCCCAGGTTAATGCAGCAATGACGACAATAATCAAAAATAATAACGTATAGGCAGTAGGCATCTTTAATTTTTTCATCGGAAATTCCCCCATAAAATTGTTCTAGCGGGATAGATGGTAGATTGCTTTGGCATATATGTGCATGGCCTTAAACATTTCTGCAAGTTCGATGTGTTCGTTCGGCTGATGCTCGGTTTTCGTTTGCTGTGGAAAAATCGCTCCAAAGGCAACAAAGTTATCCATCGCTCTGGCGTAAGTGGCGCCGCCTGATGAAATCGGCTCTGAAACAAAATCACCTGTTACCTCTTGATACACCTTCATTAGTGTCTGAATTAAAAAATGATCCTTCGGTACATAAATCGATTTTAAGTAGTCGAATTCTTTGTAGTCCAAGCCGTATTCCTTGGCGATTTGGGTAAGTGTATCCACAATCACTTGTTTATCGGCTGTCACCGGGATGCGGATATCAATTGATAATCTTTCGACTTCCTCGTTTAACTCAATTTTTCCGACATTGAATTTCAATTTTCCTGACGCTTCATCTTCACAGTCGCCAAAAATTTTCACCGCGTAAGGATCTTCCATGACCAATTCATTGACGAGCTCGATGGTTTTAGAGCTATAACCAATCTGTTTTAAGCCGATTAGGAGGCGATTAATGGCATTAATGCCTTTTTCCGCTACCTGGGCATGGACCACTTTTCCTAAAAGAACTACCTTATTACCAGTTGTTTCATATGAAAAACCTAACTTATCCAATGCATCCATTAATTCAGCTTGCTTTTCACCGGTGTATGTTGCGGTGTCAGGCACCGCATTAAAGGCATTGCCAGCCTGCAGCAGGAGCTTTGTTTCGTTTTTCCCTTCTAAATGCAGCTGGAGCAGGCCTTTTTCGGCGTAAACGAGCGGGAAGACGGAGTCAGGTGCAAACCCCATGCTCGGTATTTCTTCGAGTTCACAGTAGCGGTTCATGCAGCGCCACAGCGTTTCTTCGTCCGTCCCGAAAATAAATCGAACTCTTTTATTAAAAGTAACCCCAAGTTTCATCAACGCTTTCGTGGCAAATAGGGCGGCAAGTGTCGGACCCTTGTCATCCTGTGTGCCACGGCCGTACATTTTTCCATCTTTGATCGTGGCCTGGAAGGGTGGAGTTACCCATTCATCCTGGCTTCCTGCGGGAACAACGTCAAGATGCCCAAGGACACCAATCATTTCTTCACCAGCACCGATTTCGGCATAGCCGTAATAACCTTTCGGGTCGTAATACGTGCGGAAACCAAGCTCCTCGCAAATTTCTAGAGTCTTTCTTAGGGCCCAGTCAATATTTTTACCAAAAGGGGTATCTCTATCGATTTCATTTATTACACTCGGGATTGCAATGAGCTCTATTAACGCTTGATGAAAATCTTTTTCGATCTTTCGCAGCTCAGGAATGAATGCTTCGGAGATATTGTCCATACGTTTCCTCCATTACACATTTATTAAGATGATTTTTATATGTTCGGTCGTGGTTTAAACGACCGAACAGAGTAATTTTTTATGAGAACGGTCGATTAGAAGAGCTCTAAACGCCCGAACAAGGTAATTTTTCAAGAGAACGGTCGCTTAGAAGAGCTCTAAACGCCCGAACAAGGTACTTTTTCATGAGAACAGTCGCTTAGAAGAGCTCTAAACGCCCGAACAGAGTAATATTTCATGAAAAGGGTCGCTTAGAACTGCTCTAAAAGCCCAAACAAGGTCATATTTTTCAATTACGGTCGATTAGAACCGATCTAAGCGACCGCCAAGGGCAATTTTTCCCGATTACGGTCGCTTAGAACACATCAGAGTTATTCCAAATGCCCAAGTGTAGCGGCCATGACGGCTTTAATCGTATGCATCCTGTTTTCTGCTTGATCAAATACCTTTGAATGCTCGCTGCGGAAGACTTCGTCGGTTACTTCCATTTCCGCAAGGAAGTGTTTTTCAAAAATGTCCTTACCGTAGCTTGTTTCTTGATCATGGAAGGCAGGGAGGCAGTGTAGGAAAATCATATTGTCATTGCCTGTCATTTTCACCATGTCCATTGTGACTTGGTATGGAGAGAGCATGGCAATCCTTTCAGCAAACTTCGCCTCTTCCCCCATAGACACCCAAACATCAGTGTAAATCACATCCGCTCCAGCAACACCTTCCTCAACATCCGCAGTAACTGTTACGCGGCCGCCAGATTGCCCAGCTAACTCACGAGCCAGCTCCACAATTTCCGGAGCAGGGAACAACGATTCAGGTGCACAAATCCGAACGTCCATGCCGACAAGGGCGCCGCCAACAAGCAGGCTGTTGGCCACATTATTTCTACCATCGCCCACATAGACAAATTTAATTCCTTCAAGGCGGCCGAAGTTTTCTTTAACTGTTAAGAAGTCAGCGAGTGTTTGCGTTGGGTGCCATAAATCGGTCAAGCCGTTCCAAACCGGTACACCTGAATGCTCCGCCAACATTTCCACCTTTTTATGCTCGAAGCCGCGGAATTCGATGCCGTCAAACATGCGGCCCAATACTTTAGCCGTATCTTCAATCGATTCTTTTTTACCAAGCTGGATATCATCTTTTCCTAAATATTCAGGGTGTGCGCCTAGGTCGGTACATGCAACAGTGAAAGCGCAGCGAGTGCGAGTTGATGGTTTTTCAAAAAGCAACGCGATATTTTTTCCTTCCAAATGGCGGTGTGAAATTCCATGCTTTTTCTCATCCTTCAATTGCATCGCTAAATCGATTAAATAAACAAACTCTTCTTTTGAAAAATCTTTTTCGCAAAGAAAGCTTTTTCCATAAAATTGAGGTGCAGTGATTAACATAGTCATCTTTCTCCTTTTTAAAAATTTATTTGTGTAAATCTTCTCGAACAATCGGCATGCTCATGCAGCGAGGGCCGCCACGGCCGCGGGACAATTCCGAGCTTAATATTTCAATTACCTCAATACCATGCTGACGTAATAAACCATTGGAGATGTAGTTGCGGTCATAGGTGACAACGACGCCTGGGGCAATCGCCAATGTATTGGAGCCATCATTCCATTGCTCGCGGGAAGCCGCGATTTCATCTCCGCCGCCGCATGGGATTAAAATAAGCTCGTCTAGATGTAAAACTTCCTTCAATGCTTCCTGAAGGTTGGTGCGGTGGGTGATGTTGACGTGTTCATCATCCACACCTTTTTCGAGAATATAAACATTCATATTGCCTTGTGGACCTTGGATTTCCGGGTGAATCGTAAATTTATCGTAATCTACCATCGTAAACACGGTGTCAAGATGCATAAAAGCACGACATTTTGGAATCTCCACGGCGACAACTTTTTTAATCGAATCTTGCTTTTTAATGAGATTAAGGGCTAATTTTTCAATCGCTCTAGCAGAAGTTCGGGCGGAAACACCAATGGCCACTACTTTCTCATTAAGAACAAGCTCATCGCCGCCTTCAATCGAGAAGCCGAAGTCACGGTCTAACCAGACTGGAACATCATGACCGGCAAAGCGTGGATGATGTTTGATGATGTATTGCATGAACAACGATTCACGCCTTCGTGCCGGTTCCCGCATCCGGTTGATCGATAAGCCGTTTCCGATGCTTGCTGCCGGATCACGGGTGAAATAGAGGTTCGGCATCGGGTCCAAATAGAATGGATAGTGATCCTCCATGAATTCGTAAAGGTGAGATTTCTTCTCTGGTTCTATCTCTTTTTTCAAAATCCCACTCATCACTTTGTCCACCATGTCAGCCGTCGAAAAAGAAAGAAGATATTCCTTTAACACGTTGGCAGCGCCGTTGACATTTGCCTTGCTTTCTCGTAATATATCATCAACAAATTGTTTTTTTATCTCTGGATTACTTAATGTTTCAACCACCAATTTTTCGAGGTATAGGACTTCTATGCCTCGATTTTTTAATGTCTCGGCAAAATAATCATGCTCTCTCTGGATAATCGGTAAATAAGGAATATCATCGAATAAAAGCCGCTGCAGGTATTCAGGCGTTAGATTTTCGACTTCCTTACCTGGCCGTTTCAGTAAAACAGTTCGTAAAGTACCGATTTCCGAGGTAACATGGATCGGATGCTTTAATTTATTTTGGGTGTCCCGCTGAGAAGTTAGTTCTACAATACTGCTCATCATTCTTCCTCCTTTATTTAATCTTTCCTTGCTACACCTTCATTCTAAGTGATGTAAACCCTTTCTTTTGTAAGCACCCTTACATACAAAATGTAATAATCCTAACGTTTTTTTGTCAGTCGCATAAATAGACTTGTATAAATATGTATTTTTCAATAAGAATCAGTCTTTTCAAAAGTAATACCCTGAATAATGGCTGAATGACATAATAAGTTCACAGATAAAGTTCTAAAATTAAGAAAATTACGGAAGCAAAACAAAAGGCTGACTCGGAATGGAGTCAGCCTCATTTATAGTTCTTTAAAATAATCCGGTTGATGGATTCTCATTTTTTTGGATGTAACCGAGATAATCTTTTCTCTTTTTAACTGGTTAATTAGCAGACTTACCGTTTCCCTGGTTGTTCCGGATACCTTAGAGATGTGAGAGGCTGTAAGAGGGCAGGGGATGACAACCTCACTACCGTCCTTCACCCCGAGATCCTCCATTAAAAACTGAATCGAATGCAACACGCGCTCTTGCGCATGTGGAATGAGAATTCGCTGCACACGTTTCTGATGAAGGTTTAGGATATCTGATAGTTTCGAAATAATATAGAGTAATTGCTTTGGATTGGTTTTGAGTATCTCCTCTAAGATATGGGTTTGGACGAAGTACAAATGAACATCGGTAACGGCAATGGCCGTGTCGTGGTAAACCTGGTCCTGAAACATCCCGCCTGTCGGAAACATTTGATTTTTTTTAATAAAGTCTAAATAAAGCATGCTGCCTTCTTCACTGGCCCGTTCAAACATCACATACCCATCGAGCAAAAAAAAGATTTTGTCGCGCGGGTCACCTTGCATAAACAGACATTGGTTCTTCTTGTAGCTGCGAAAATAAAAATAGGGCAGATATTTTTTTAATGTTTTGGCAGACAGGCAGGAAAAAACCTCAAATTGCTGTAAATCAGCAAGCACATCCATATTGATCACAGGTGAGTTGAGCATACTAATCTCTCCTTTTCGTGTGACTACTCTTGAAATAAATCGATTTGCTGCTTGATCCCGACAGCCTCTTCAGGGGAACGGCAAATAATTAAGCACGTATCATTGCCGCAAATCGTTCCCGCTTTTCCATCAATCTCCATCGAATCTAGCAAGGCCCCAAACGCATGGGCATGGCCGGGCAGTGTTTTTATTATCACAAAATAGTTAATGACCTCCATCCCAACAAGCGCATCCCGCAATTTATGGCGTAGCTTCTCAGAAATCAGATGATCCTGATCCATTTTAAAACTATACTTCAAATTGCCATCCTTAGAAGGGACCTTAATCAGCTTCAATTCGCGAATGTCTCTGGAGATGGTCGCCTGCGTCACCGGCAAACCACTATCATAAAGCCATTGCCCCAGCTCTTCCTGCGTCTTTATCTCATGCTCAGAGATAAGCCTTGAAATCGTTTGCAATCTCATCTCTTTATTCATCGGCAATACTCGCTTTCTATAGAATTCCTTACTTACATCATATTGCCAATTTCTATAAATTGGTATGTATAAATCGTGAACATATTTTTACAATAATATTTCCGTTTCCTCAATAAAAAGGGCTGATCGCAAAGGAATCCTCAGGAAGATTTACCTTTGAAGTGGAAGATTTAGTTAAAAATAAAAAAACGGAAGAGAAACATTCCGTTAAGAGCATTTTAAAAGTGGAAATTGAATTGACTGAGGATCAATTAAGCCCTCAGAAATTAAAACAAATAAAAGAATTAATAGATCTCATAAACACAGATTAATAAATTTTTTAAGAGATCAGTTTTCCTAGAGGAAATTGTTCTTTTTTTTGGCACCTTATGAAATTACCAAGCTATGTAACAAGGATAGTATCGAAAGAAATGCAGCCCCACAAATGATGGATAAGACAGACTGTAACCGTATGTTCTGAATCCTAGAAAACAAAAACGACCCACACAAGCTAAACCAAACAATAACGGTCAAAATAATAAAGCTATCTAGAATGATATAGGTGATCTTCCCCCAATATACAAGCCCCCCAATTCCGCAACATAGAACCACAGGAACAAAAAAATCCTTCCAATCGGCAATAACCGGCTGACTCCCATTCTCAAGAGCCTTTGCCGACAGCAACGGATAAAGAAAATAAGGCAATACAAAACCGAAGCTGGTGCCTGACACCAATCTCCTTAGATTATTACTTTCAAATAAATGTAAATATGAGCCTGTGCCGTCGACCGCGATGGGCGCCATTAATAATAGAAGAAAGAAGCTCATTTTTATCGAGGGAATCGTAATTTTCACCTTCCGTTTAACCAGATGCAAGTAAGCCAGTGTTGAAAAGATCCCGATATAGATCCCGGCGTCGCGGGCGCAGACGGATAGTGTTTTTCCGGAAGTGTGAAGTGATCGTTCTTCTAATTGGTGGCAGATTGCTCTTCCGAAGAAGTGCAGCACGTCTTGAATCAACACAAATCACCTCGATGACAATGAACCCAATCCATTCTAAGTGAATTGGGTTTTTGCTTTCAATTTTTGCGATCTTTTTTAATATCCCGTCATAAACGCAGGGGCAATCGAGAGGGCAGAGAGAGCAAACCAGCAGATGCAGCTTAGAACGGTTACGGCAATGGCAATGATTAAACAGTTTTTGCCGACGGTTTTCTTTTCGGGGTCTTGATCATTCATCCAAATAATTCCTAAAATGATTCCGACAATTGGAATAAGGATTGATAAGATGTAGTAAAGTGCTTTTTGCCCACCTGACACAAATCTCACCTCCATGACAAAGAAATCTTCTTCAATGATATGTATGTAACTCGCCCCAAGAATTTGCCTGTACCTATTTTTGAAATTTCTGATTTATTTTTCCTGACCTCCCCCTTTTTCCATTTTTTCTTGTTATAATGGATTGGTAAAAAGTTGCAAATCACTCGTGAATATGGAAAATAGGGGTTTTTGTCAAAAATCGTAGTCGAATTAACTAGTAATATCCATTTTATTTAATAGAATTGTAATATTTTTAATAGATTAGAAACAAATTTGGCAGAAATTCGTCTATAATGGAGGAAGGAAAAATCAACGAAGAGGGAATGAACGATGCGGAAACGAAAAAGAGGATGGTCAAGAGGGACAATAATCGTCATTATTGCGATTGGGTTCTTGTTTGCAGGGGTCTTTGTGAGCAATTATTTTCAGGCGAATGCTGCAGGCAAACCTAGTAATCACGGAAAAAATGAATCTATTAAGCGGGCTATGGCAAAAGGACCAACAACAGAATCGATTGTCAGGAACACAAAAGACTTAATGATTGAAAAAGAATGGATGCACAAGCAGCAAGATAAAGCGATATCTTGGAGAAATCAACAAAACCAAGTGCCCGAAACCAATACTACTGAAACGGCCGCAGCACAACCTGCCACAGAAGAAACAGCAACTCCTCAGCCACCGGAAAAGGAATCGAATGCAGCCCAGCCAGAACAAAATAATACACAGCCACAGGGGAATAATAAGACGGTTTATTTAACATTTGATGATGGTCCGGCACCTTTTTCGGGTGACATCATTGCTGCTTTGGAACAGTATCAGTTCAAAGCGACATTTTTTATGATTGACGGGAATATCCGCAGATATCCTGATGCAGTAAAATTGATGGTTCAGAATGGGGAAACAGTAGGCCTTCACAGCGTATCCCACAACCAGAAAGTTTTTTATGCCTCAGCGGATTCGATCATCTCGGAACTAACACAGAACCGGAACACACTAAAAGAAATATCCGGCGTCGATTCGTATATCATGAGAACCCCGTATGGAAGTGTTCCTTATATGACACCGGAATACCGACAAGCGGTTACGGATAACGGATATTTAATGTGGGATTGGAATATTGACAGTAAGGACTGGTATTATAAGGATGCCCGCTATGTTGACAGTGTTATAGAGCAATTAAATAAATTGGCAGACCATAATGGGCCAATTGTGATTCTTTTACACGAGAGACAGGAAACGCTTGCCCATCTGCCGGCGCTGCTTGATTATTTAAGTAAACAAGGCTATGAAGGCAAGGCAATCGACAGTTCCATGACACCTGTTCAATTTAGTGCAAGATAGCATGTTAAAAAGGACAGAATACCTATATATTTGATATAATAAAAATGCACGAATAGTAAAAATAATGGGGTTCGATAATTGCTTATGATAAATAAACTTTTGCAGAGCAGCGGATTTAAAAGAATATCCATCTTTGTTTTAATTGCGATCATTTTATATGCAATGAGGTCAATGATTAATTTAATATTACTCACGTTCATTTTTACTTTTTTAATGGATCGGCTGGTTCAATTCATTGAGAGGAAAGTTCCGCTTAATCGCAGGTTGCTCGTGATCATATCCTATGCCTGTATTGTCGGTCTGTTTTCGTATGGTTTGGTCATGTATCTGCCGATGATTGCCGGTGAAATTACCCAATTAATCAAGCAATTAACGGCATTTTACACTTCGAACCATGATAATATCGTCTTGAATTATGTGGTAAGCCAAATGGAAGAAAATAAAATTTCCAGTTACTTGGAGCAGGGCTTTACCTTCTTAATTAAGTATTTTACTGATATTAGTAAAATTACCTTGCAAGTTTTATTGGCCTTGTTGTTGAGTTTATTCTGCCTTTTAGAAAAACCGCGCTTAATTGAATTTACAAAGAAATTCAGAACGAGCAAAATTTCATTTATTTATGTAGAAATTGAATTTTTTGCCCGTAAATTTGTTGGAACGTTCGGTAAAGTAATTGAAGCACAATTAATCATTGCCTTAGTGAACTGCATCTTAACAACCATTTTCTTATGGTTGCTTAAGTTCCCGCAGCTTGGCGGATTATCGATTATGATTTTCGTTTTGGGCTTAATCCCGGTTGCTGGTGTGATTATTTCGTTAATCCCGCTTGTGATTATCGCCTATAGTATTGGCGGTATGATCAAGGTTCTCTATGTCGGGATTGCGATTGCGGTCATTCACGGCATTGAAGCCTATATTTTAAATCCAAATTTAATGAGTTCAAAAACAAATCTACCTGTTTTCTATACATTCATTGTGTTAATTTTCTCCGAGCACTTTTTTGGTGTCTGGGGACTGATTATTGGAATACCAGTGTTTGTGTTCCTTTTGGATGTATTAGAAGTGACGGAGCCGAAAAAGGTTAAGTAAAAAAGTCCAGTCATTGGGCTTTTTTTTCATTTCTGTTATTCTAGATGTAATAAAAGTTAAGGAGGATTGCCGGATGAGCGAATGCAAGTTAGATCACTCGCAGGAAGATGTAAAAAGTAAATATGAATCCCAAGCCGCATTTTTACCTGAGGACATGAAGCCGTTATTCAATCAGTTTTTTGAAAAAGAACATACACAAGATTTGTTAAATGAGGTCTTTCATCTTTTGAAAAAATATGATTTAGCATCAGCGGAAGAACAGAATGAACGGAATAACCGTTTATATTTGGTCGTAAAGAACGTTTAATAAAAAATGGGCCCCGCACACATGGCATGGGGCCCGATTTTTCTTTAACACATACATATTAATGAAATATGGTATTTTAGAAAATATTAAAGGTAGCCAATTTATTTTTATAAAAGGAAAGAGGATTCGATGGGAGAATTAGTAAAGCTTTTGAAACGCGGAAATAAGTCAGCAATGCTTGCCGCCATTATTAATACGATTATTTCGATTATTAAAGGTGTGGCCTTTATGTTTACAGGCAATGTCGCGATGTTTGCCGAAACGATGCATAGTCTTGGGGATGCCGCTAATCAGTTTTTTGTGTTTATCGGGTCTGCCTTAAGTAAAAAGGCACCGACGGAAAAATACCCTAATGGTTTTGGCCGCCTCGTCAACCTTGTCCTTTTGGGGGCAGTGTTGATTGTCGGCATTATGGCCTTTGAAACGATCAAAGAAGGCTGGCACCATGTTGTCCATCCAACAAAATCCGGCGGTTTCATCATCAATATCCTAGTTTTAGCCGTGTCAACGATTCTTGAGACCTTTGTCTTGTTTAAGGCAATGAAGGAAATTTTACATGATATTGGTGTGGAAGCAAGCGGCCCGAGTGTGTTTGCAAAAAGTTTTGCCAATTTGGGCAGAGCGAAACCGGCGACAAAGCTTGTTTTCATGGAGGATCTCGTCGCAACCTTGGGTGGCTTGTTAGCGATTATCGCTGTGGTCATTGCCCATTTCACTGATTTCCATCGGTTAGAAGGTATTGCCTCCATGCTGATTGGAGCGATGATGTTCTTTGTGGTGGGGAAGGTATTTTTAGACAATGCTGCAGGGGTTATTGGGCAGGCCGATGAGGAAATGGAAAACAAAATCGGAGCACTAGTCATGGAAGACCCTGATGTCAAGGATATTCAAGACATTACCGTCATTAAAGAGGGTGAGGACCTGCACGTTGAATTGGAAATTGAAGTGGATCCGAAATTAACGGTTGCCGCGGCCGACGATATTAAAGACCGTTTAGAGGAAAAAATTATGGCGGAAAAAGGGGTCGTCGATGTCACGATTGAGTTTGATGAAGAGGACGGCGTGATGACATGGCAAAAACGTAATGAATCGCCGGCAGAATAGAAAATGGATTCAAAAATTAAATGTGAAATTAAAATAGGTTCGCGCATGAAGTGCGCGAACCTTTATTGCGTGAAAAGTGTCCAGCTCCAGCGCCCAGTGTACTTCGCCCTTTTCCCTAAGATAAGTCAAATTGCTCTAGGCTATACGTCGCTAAACGGGCGCTTCCGCTTTTCCTATTCCCACGGTTTATGAGTGGTAAACACACTTGCCAGTTCTTTACTGCTTTTTCGATGCTCTTTCCGCTTTGCAGCTCGTTCCTTTCCTGTTTCATGAAGCTTTTTCTCTTCTTCGGTTTCAGGGATGATGCCTGGAACCTTTGTCGGTTTTCCACTATCATCTAACGCGACAAATGTTAAAAAGGCGGTAGCGGCAATTTTTCGGTCACCGGACATAAGGTTTTCCGCAATGACTTTGACGAAAATCTCCATTGAAGAATTACCCGTTGATGTGACAAAGGTTTCAATGCAAACAGAGTCCTTTGGTGTGATGGGACTCAAGAAATCGACAGAATCAATCGAGGCAGTCACACATTCAGCCCTGGAATGCCTTACTGCCGAAATAGAGGCAATCATATCAATATCGCTGATTAACTTCCCGCCAAACAATGTATTATGGTTATTGACATCATTCGGAAAAATCCTGCTCGTTCTTACTACTCTTGACTCATTACATGTTTTTGCTTCCATTTTATATACCTCCAATAGTTCATAAAGTCTTTTTATTTTGCTCGTTTCTAAACGATTGATGCTTTTTATGATTCGCCGATATAATTCAAAATTCGCCGATATACTAATTGGATTCGCCGATATAATTGAAAATCCGCTGATATACTTAGGAAATTCGCCGATATCTAAGATTAGTCCGCAAAAAAGATGTAAAATTACACTGTATTACTAATGTTCAGAAGCGAAAATATTGCTAGTAACAACATTATTTACCAAAACAGCTTTTTTTTGCCCAAAACTACATCTATAAACGAAAAACCTTTCTAAAAACACCAAAAATGGAGTAAGGCATTGTTTAATCATACATAATAAGCACATGAATAGACAACTCACAAGTGGAAGATGTGGTATGACATGGGAGGCAAAATTTTTCAAAGGTTATTATTAGTTGTTCCTTCTATTTTCATCGTGATTTCAGGCTGCCAACTCATACCGAATTTTAACGTTTCCGCACACTATGAAAATAAGACAGAAAACGGAATTCAACAAGCAATAAGAGACTATTTAATTTTTCATCATGTAAATGGCAGCATCGCTGTTGTAAAGCAAAATAAAATTCTTTTTCAAGAGGGAGTGGGGTTTGCCAATAGGAAAAGGCAAATTGCAAACAAACCAACGACAGCCCACCCGATTGCTTCCATTACGAAGCTGATGGTGGCGACGGGGATTATGCAGCTCCAGGATCAAGGGAAATTAACCATCCAAGATGCTGTGTCAAGCTATATTCCGGACTTTCCAAATGGGAAGAACATCAAACTCATCCATTTATTAAATCACACCTCTGGCATCCAAGCGCCTCGTTGGTCTTCAGGAAAAAAGAAGCCAGCGGACATGGTGAAAAGGATCACTCGAACATCGATTAGCTTTCCTGCCGGTACACAATGGGATTATAATGATATCAATTATCTAGCCCTCGGGCTTATTGTGGAAAAAGTGTCCGGCGAACCGCTCCATGACTACATACAGAAAAATATATTCAATAAGGCTTCGATGGGACATTCAGGTTTTATTACGGACGAGCAGACGGTTTTTTCGACAGGCTATTTAAAGCTTGGGAACCAATTGATCCCTGCTAAGCCATTGAACACTAATATGCTTTTTGGTTACGGTGATATTTATTCCACTGTCCTGGATTTATGTTTATTTGATGAAGCATTACTGAGCGGAAAGCTTGTTTCTAAACAAAGTTTAAAGGAAATGCTGACTCCGGGACCGAAATCAAACTATGGTTTAGGACTTTATGTTACAGATTCTAAGGTTTATAGCCGGGGTGTCATAGGCGGGTGGGAGTCGCTTCATGTTTATTTTAAAAATAAAACCTCCATCGCAATCCTCTTAAATGTGCGTGACAAAAGGATTGACATCCATCAGGTTGCCAAGGATATTTATATGATGATGAATGAAAGACATTTATGATAAAGTACATATATCAATTGAATTTAGCTAGGGGGCTCAAGGGATGAGTTTACAAGCACAGATTATGAGGGAGTTAAATGTCTCCCCGACCATTCAACCAAAAGAGGAGATTCGCAAGCGGATTGATTTTTTAAAAAATTATCTGGTAAAAACGAAGGCAAAAGGCTATGTTTTAGGGATCAGCGGCGGCCAGGATTCGAGTCTTGCCGGACGCCTTGCTCAGCTGGCTGTTGAGGAATTGCGCAGTGAGGGAACGGATGCTTTGTTTATTGCGGGCCGTCTTCCGTACGGTGTTCAGCAGGATGAGGATGATGCCAAGCTGTCTTTAGATTTTATTCGCGCAGATCGTGAAACAAGTTTTAACATCAAGACGCCTGTTGATGAAGTGCAAAGGGAATATGACCAGAGTTACGAAGGCGGTCCGCTCAGTGATTATCAAAAAGGCAACGTCAAGGCGCGGATGAGAATGATTGCTCAATATGCCATCGGCGGCATGGAGGGGCTGCTTGTCATCGGTACCGATCATGCGGCGGAAGCGGTAACGGGTTTCTATACAAAGTATGGGGATGGCGGTGCTGATGTCTTGCCGTTGACAGGCCTAACGAAACGTCAGGGTAAAGCATTGCTGAAAGAGTTGGGGGCGGATGAGCGCTTGTATTTAAAGGTTCCCACTGCTGACTTGCTCGATCAAAAACCCGGCCAGGCAGATGAAACAGAATTAGGCATCACCTATGATGAACTCGATGATTACCTCGAAGGGAAACCTGTTTCTAAAGAGGTTGCGGAAAAGGTTGAAAAGCGCTACATCCTCACAGAACATAAGCGGAGACTTCCTGCGAGTATGTTTGATGAATGGTGGAAATAAGAAAAGTGGAAGCGTCCGTTTAGCGGCGTATAGACTGGAGCGCTTCGACTGAGATAAAGGAAACACGGAGAGCGTTAGCGATCCGATGTTGACTTATCGTAGGGAGAAGAGCGAAGTCTACTAGACGCTGGGCGCTGGAGCTGGACAGTTATCAAAGCGAGATTGGCCACACTGGTCAGTCCCTTTTTTTTATTAAATATTTCAACTCTCTAATGCTTTATCACGATAAAATTTTCTATTGACATAGGGTTGGCCCAAGCGTATCCTAGTACCATAATTATTATTCGGAAATCATAAAAGAGAGAGTTGCACCGAGAGGGAGTCTCACAATGGGGAAATCTAATAAATTAGGGTTTTGGGTATTAACGGCACTTGTCGTTGGAAATATGGTAGGTTCAGGAATTTTCATGCTGCCACGATCATTATCAGAGGCATCTAGTCCGGCGGGGGTCATCATGGCCTGGCTGCTAACGGGCTTCGGTGTTTTGATGATCGCGCTTGTGTTTGGGAATTTAGCCACTCGCAAGCCAAACCTGACAGGCGGCCCGCAAATTTATGCCAAGGAGCTGTTTAAATCAGGCTCACAGGCATCAACGCTATCAGGATTTATGTCGTCTTGGGGATACTGGATTGGGAATGTTGCCGGAATTATTGCGGTTATTACAACCTTCGCAGGCTACTTATCCACTTTCTTTCCGATTTTAACAAGTAAAACCCCGTGGTTTACTATCGGCGGATTCACGGTCATGGTCGGAAATGGATTAACATTTATCGTTTGTACCGTCATGTTATGGGGAATTCACTTGATCATTTTGCGCGGAATGGAAAGTGCCGGCAAATTAAACTTTGTTGCCACAGCAGCAAAAGTCATCGGCTTTTTCTTATTTATCATCATCGGGTTGTTTGCTTTTCAAAAAAGCAATATCCTTCCGTTCGCTGCAATGAGGGCAGATGAGGCAGGACATGCCCTGGGGATGATGTCCCAAGTCAACAATGCAGCAGTTAACACATTATGGGCCTTTATCGGCATCGAGTCAGCGGTTGTATTTGCCGGCCGTGCGAAGAAACAAACAGATGTAAAAAGGGCAACCATTCTTGGTTTATTTATTGCCCTCGCGATTTACATGGGGATCAGCACGCTTGTGATGGGAATGATAGACCAAAACACGCTCATCCACTCTGACAAACCAATGATTGATGCGATTCAATCTGTTTTAGGACCGCTTAGCGGCAAGGTGCTTGCCGGAATTGGCCTAATCAGCTTATTTGGATCAACGATTGGCTGGGTGATGCTGAGTGCGGAAGTACCGTATCAGGCAGCAAAGCAGGGAGTATTTCTTCCGGCATTCTTAAAAGAAAATAAAAAGGGCTTACCATCGTTTTCCCTGCTTCTAACAAATGGAATTGGCCAGTTATTTATTTTTTCAACGGTTTCGAAGTCGATATCAGGGGCATTTGATTTTATTATCGTGATTGCCACGCTAGCTTATTTGGTGCCATACTTTATTTCATCCATTTACCAGCTTAAATTGGTGATGATTGGAGAAACGTATAAAGATAATCGTTCCAGAATCACAGATGGTGTGATTGCGCTTCTTTCCACGGTTTATTCTACTTGATAATTATCGCTGGAACAGCAGACCTAAAAACCTTTACGTATGGCATTATCTTAATCGCAAGCGGTATTCTTTTTTACAGACCACTTTTGAAAAAGTATCCTAGAGTCAAGAAAAAAGAAGTTTTATCTGCATAACCTATCAGAAATTTCCTGATAGGTTTTTATTTTTTATAAAAGGGTAAAATAAACTTATTCTTTTTGAAATATTTCTTTTGACAGGATGTAATCGATATAATATGATTATTAAATCCTAGAAAAACAATCAGAATTAGGGGGTTAATAGTACGATATGAAAAAACTAACGGTTATTTTTGCTTTATTATTAAGCTTTATGTTTGTTCTGTCAGCATGCGGTACGAAGGATAATAATGCCGATAAAAATAAATCTGACAACAAGACGGCTGATAAGGCTGGTCAGGATTTGTTGAAAAAGGTGAAAGATGAAGGAAAGCTTGTTATTGGTACTGAAGGTACATATGCTCCTTTTACGTTCCATGATGCAAGCGGCAAGCTAACAGGATTTGATGTTGAGGTTGCAGAAGAGGTAGCCAAGCGTTTAGGTGTGAAGGCAGAGTTTAAGGAAACCCAATGGGACTCCTTGTTTGCCGGTCTTGATGCCAAGCGTTTTGATATGATAGCTAACCAAGTAGGAATTCGTCCTGATCGTCAGGAAAAATACGATTTCTCTGATCCCTATATTACGTCTTCTGCTGTGGTAATAGCCGCAAAAGACAATGATAAAGTAAAATCGTTTGAAGACATGAAGGGATTAAATGCCGCCCAATCGTTGACAAGTAACTATACCGATATAGCGAAAAAGAACGGTGCTAATATTGTCGGTGTAGAAGGCTTTCAACAAGCGGTGGAATTGCTTGCTCAAAAACGTGTCGACGTGACAGTCAATGATAAAATTGCCTTCTTAGATTATACAAAGCAAAAGCCTGATGCACCAATCAAAATTGTGGCAACTGCCGATGATGCTTCATCAAGCGCATTTATGTTCAGAAAGAAAAATGACTCACTTGTAGATGAAGTAAATAAGGCATTGAAAGATATGGTCGATGATGGCACGTACAAAAAAATCTCTGAGAAATGGTTTGGTGTAGATGTACTTAAATAGTATTTTTGCTGACCCCGAACGAACAGCAAGATTAATCGATATTGCCAAAACCTCCCTCCAGCCGCTGCTGGAGGGTGCAATTATGAACACCATCCCGTTAACGATTATTTCGTTTATTGTGGGGTTGATTTTGGCTGTTCTGACTGCCCTTGCCCGGATTTCTCATGTGAAGGTTTTTCAAATCATTGCAAGGGTCTATGTTTCTGCTATTCGGGGAACACCATTATTGGTGCAATTATTTATCATTTTTTATGGGCTTCCAAATATCGGGGTTACACTTGATCCCTTTATTTCTGCGGTTATTGGCTTTTCTCTAAGCGTTGGCGCGTACTCATCAGAAGTGATTCGAGCTGCGATTCTTTCGATCCCAAAAGGTCAGTGGGAAGCCGGCTTTTCAATTGGTATGACCTATACACAAGCATTAAAAAGAATTATTTTGCCCCAGGCTGCAAAGGTATCGATTCCGCCCTTATCAAATTCATTTATTAGTCTTGTAAAAGATACCTCACTTGCTTCACTCGTGCTTGTAACAGAGATGTTTCGCCGGGCCCAAGAAATCGCTGCAACCAATTATGAGTTTTTGTTGGTCTATTGTGAAGCGGCACTCTTTTATTGGGTGATTTGCTTTTTCCTATCCGTGATCCAAGGAATGTTGGAAAAGAGACTGGACCGTTACGCATCATAGTAAGGGAGTTTTATGATGATTTCAATTAAAGGTTTATATAAGCAATTTGGTCAATTAGAGGTTTTAAAGGGTATTGACCTCGAGGTGGAAAAAGGGAAAGTGGTGGTTGTTATCGGCCCGTCCGGTTCAGGGAAGACCACCATGCTCCGCTGCTTGAATGTGTTAGAAATCCCAACTAAAGGTGCGATCTCCATCGATGGCCAAAGTTTGGATTTTTCAAAGGACGTGCCGAAAAAAAAGGTCACTTCGTTCCGCCGCTTAACAGGTATGGTTTTTCAAGGCTACAATCTTTTTCCCCATAAAACTGCCCTTGAGAACGTCATGGAAGGACCGGTGGTGGTAAAAGGGGAGAGTAAAGCGGCTGCCCGCAAAAAAGCCTCGGCCCTGTTAGAAAAGGTTGGTCTTGGTGAAAAGCAGGATTATTATCCCGCTCAGCTTTCAGGCGGCCAGCAGCAGCGTGTCGGGATTGCCCGTGCGCTCGCGATGGAACCGGAAGTCATGCTGTTTGATGAACCAACCTCGGCATTAGATCCTGAACTGGTCGGTGAGGTATTAAAAGTAATGAAGGATCTCGCCGCGGAAGGGATGACAATGATTGTGGTCACCCATGAAATGCGCTTTGCCCGCGATGCTGCCGACGAGGTTATTTTTATGGATAACGGTGTTATAGTCGAACGAAACAAGCCGGCAGAGATTTTTACCAATCCAAAAGAAGAACGAACAAAGAAGTTTTTGAATATGATTCAGTAAGGTGCTGTAGCCTCAAGTGGCTACGGCATTTTTTTGTGTGTAAACCTTTCTTGCGGTTACCTCCCCGACAACTTTCTAAAAATTGTCGAAGATTGTTATGTTTTTAATTGGCAAAAAATGATAAAATTGTCTTAAGTGTGAAACCTTTTTCATGTTCATCCGTATTACCTACCATACATAACTCGAAGGAAGGGAAGGATGCACCATGCTTGAGTTTGTTTGAATTCCTAAGCCTAACCGTACACTTTCCTTTGTTATTTTTACCACAATAAAAAATAAGGATTGATGCACATGGAACCTTTCAGCATACCCTTAGAAACGATTTATTTGTATGGATTAATCATTTCGGGTGTATTAACGATTTTATTTGTTTTATTTGCAGACGTATTTCATTTTCACGGAGCCGGGGACGGCGGGATGCACTTCCTTAACCCTGTCTTACTATTTGCCTTCGTGACCATTCTGTCGGCAAGCGGCTACTTGTTAGAAAGGCTATCATCAGTACATTATTTACTCATTTTGGCGATTTCGGCAGTCATTGCTTTAATTGTTGTTACCTTACTCAACGTCTTTGTTCTCGTACCGTTGTCTTCTGCGGAGGAATCACTCGTCTTTAAAGAATCTGATTTGCAAGGCCGGGTTGGGACTGTCATTACGACGATTCCTGCTGACGGTTACGGCGAAGTGATGATCGACAGTACGAGTGGCAGAATTGCAAAACCAGCTTCAAGCTTTGATGGTGACGAAATTCCAAATGGCACGAATGTCCTCGTCGTCCAAGTGAAAAATGGGGTATTGGAAGTATCGGTTCATCATAAATTAGAGAATTTTCTATAAGGGGGTTTTAAAAAATGGAATTTAGCATTATTTGGATTATTATTGGGATTGTCGCACTTATTTTAATTGCATTACTTGGTGTCTTTGTCACCAAGTACAGAACTGCCGGGCCGGACGAGGCATTAATCGTAACGGGAAGTTATCTCGGAAACGGGAATGTCCACGTGGACGAAGCTGGTAATAAAATTAAAATTATCCGCGGCGGCGGTAGCTTTATTTTACCAGTATTCCAGCAGGCAAAACCGCTTAGCTTGCTATCTAGTAAACTAGAAGTTACTACACCAGAGGTTTACACCGAACAGGGTGTGCCGGTAATGGCTGATGGCGTCGCGATTATTAAAATCGGCGGCTCAATTAGTGAAATTGCTACTGCTGCTGAACAGTTCCTTGGAAAGCCAAAGGAAGACCGCGAAAACGAAGCAAGAGAAGTTCTTGAGGGCCACCTAAGATCAATTCTCGGCTCGATGACTGTTGAAGAAATCTATAAAAACCGCGATAAATTTTCTCAAGAGGTTCAGAGAGTTGCCTCACAGGATCTTGCAAAAATGGGACTCGTCATTGTTTCGTTCACGATTAAAGATGTCCGTGATAAAAACGGCTACTTGGATTCCCTCGGTAAACCGCGAATCGCTCAAGTGCGGAGGGATGCCGATATCGCTACAGCTGAGGCGGAAAAAGAAACCCGTATCAAAAAAGCCGAAGCCTCTAAAGAAGCCAAACGTAATGAATTAGAGCGGGCAACAGAAATTGCTGAAGCGGAAAAAATTAATCAACTGAAAATTGCGGAGTTCCGCCGCGAGCAGGATATTGCAAAAGCAAAGGCCGACCAAGCGTATGACCTTGAAACGGCTCGATCAAAGCAGGACGTAATGGAACAAGAAATGCAAATCAAAATTATCGAGCGTCAAAAGCAAATTGAATTAGAAGAAAAAGAAATCCAACGCCGTGAGCGTCAATATGATTCAGAAGTAAAGAAAAAGGCCGATGCCGACCGTTATTCTGTTGAGCAATCCGCAGCCGCCAACAAGGCAAGAGAAATCGCGGAAGCTGAAGCAAACAAATACCGTATCGAAGCGATGGCAAAGGCGGAAGCAGAGCGGATTCGCCTCGATGGTCTTGCCAAAGCAGAAGCTCAAAAGGCGCAAGGGTCATCAGAAGCAGAAATTATCCGCCTAAAAGGTTTGGCAGAAGCCGAAGCGAAGGAGAAAATCGCCGAAGCATTCGAGCAATTCGGTCAAGCAGCCATTCTCGACATGGTCATCAAAATGCTTCCGGAATATGCGAAGCAAGTGGCAGCCCCATTATCTAATATTGATAAAATTACCGTTGTCGATACTGGCGGCGGTTCAGGAGAAAATGGCGGTGCCAATAAAATTACCAGCTATGCGACCAACTTAATGGCGAGCCTGCAAGAGTCATTAAAGGCATCAAGCGGGATCGATGTAAAAGAGCTGATCGAAAACTACTCCGGTAAAGGCAATGTTCGAAAAAGCATTGAAGAGCTGACAGAACAGGTTAAACAGAAAGACGAATAAATAGGAATTCCACAAGAATCAAAAAAGAGGGTGTCCCGATATGCGGGGCACCCTTTGTTATATTAAGAGAGAGGTTAAATTTGGGATGGAGTAAGATGGTCACTAACCATGTACTGCATCAAAGAGGTGATCACTCAAAGTTTTGGGGGTCCTTTAGGTTATCGCCTC
The DNA here is from genome assembly GCF_044762155.1 of Neobacillus sp. NPDC097160. Taxonomy (NCBI): domain Bacteria; kingdom Bacillati; phylum Bacillota; class Bacilli; order Caryophanales; family Bacillaceae; genus Neobacillus; species Neobacillus sp. NPDC097160. Next base: position 147,618 of record NZ_JBIWDU010000014.1, read on the forward strand.
TTCCTAACTACAATTACATCTTAACGGGAAAAATTGAAGATGTTATGAAGAAGTTGTGGTAAATTTGTGAAGTTACAAAAATCACAGACCTGAGATGCTATAGTAATGGTATGGGGAGTGGTGATTCATGAAGATTTTATTAGTTGACGATGAACGTAGAATCATAGAAGTTCTCGAAGCTTACCTAGAGAGAGAAGGCTATGAAATTCATAGCGCAGATAATGGAATTGATGCCTTGAAAAAGGCTAAAACAATAAACCCTGACCTAATCATTTTAGACTTAATGCTGCCTGATATTTCCGGGGAAGAGGTATGCCGCTTAGTGCGAAAAGAATCGGACGTACCCATCCTGATGCTTACCGCCAAATCTGCAGAGGATGACCGCATCAACGGCATTGTCATGGGAGCAGACGACTATTTAACCAAGCCATTCAGTCCTAGGGAAGTGGTTGTCCGTGTCCAAGCCATTTTAAGGCGCGTGAAAAAGACGGAAAAAGTCGAACGCCTTGAATTCAACGGAAAAAAACTAGCCATCGATTTAATTAAAAAAGGAGTAACAGTAAACGGTGGGGATGTTACCTTAACTCCGATTGAATATAAGCTGCTAACGAATATGGCGGTCAACCCCGGGCGCGTATACAGCAGAATGGATTTACTGGAAAAGATTCAAGATGAAGGGGTCTATTATGAAGGCTATGAACGGAGTGTTGATACCCATATCAAAAACCTCCGCAAAAAAATCGAACTAGACTCAAGGCAGCCGGATTTCATCGTGACCGTTTTTGGGATGGGCTATAAATTTGGAGGGGTACTTGATGCTGCAAACGCTCCGGTCTAAGATCCTGTTCTATTTAGTCCTAATCTCAATGATCGGGATTTTAATTGTCAGCTTTTTTATCCAATATGGCTTTGAAGAGAGTTTTAATAGTTATTTAGACCGTAATCGCGAAAAAAAGATTGATAGAATTATCACAGAAATTGAGAAGGATTACCGAAAAAATGGCCATTTTACGAGTGACCCGGTGTTTGGACTACTGCACGAGCATGCGATGACCGACCAGCTTTATTTTCAATTGTTTGATCGCTTTGGGCAGGTCCAGATGGATTCGTCCAATATTCGCGGTATGTTGAATAGTTTTGGCTTAACTGAACCAGAGCCGAATGGGGAAGAGTGGCACTCCAAAACCTATACACTAAAAGTCGACAATGCCATTATTGGCAAGCTGGTTGCCATCTACCCGGAAGGCTTAATTGACGATGAATACACGTTTATCCAAACCATCCAATTGTATATTTTGGCAGCCGTGTGCCTGACGATTCTGTTAGCGATAGTCTTTAGTATGATATTTTCGAAAAAACTAACCTCCGGATTGAAGAAGCTGTCGTTTGCAGCGGGTGAGCTGCAGCAGCATAACCTTGATATTCGCATTCCATTATCAGGCTTGCCTACTGAGGTAAAGCAAATTGCGATATCCTTCAATAATCTTGCCGAATCACTGGCAAAGGAAGAAATACTGCGGAAGCAATTTACCGGTGACCTGGCTCATGAGCTGCGGACACCGCTGGCAACATTAAGAAGTCAAATTGAAGCCTTTCAGGACGGAATTTGGGACCCAACTCCGCAGCGGCTGGTGGTAAGTCACGAGGAACTTATGCGCCTTGTAAGACTTGTGAATGAATTAGAAAAACTGCTTGCCGCCGAGAACCCGCAAATCCGGCTTGAAAAAATGGAACTGGAAGCTGGAAGCGTCTTAGCGGCGTTATGGGAAATTTTTTTGCCGATTTTTAAAGAAAAGGGTGTTGGACTTCAAATTGAAGAACCTGCCCAGGAGGAAATGTTTGCAGCGGACAAGGATCGCTTGATGCAAATCCTTTCCAATGTCCTCAATAATGCCTTGAAATATACACCGGAAGGAAAGAATGTCACGATATCGGTGGTTACGGAAAAGGAAGGTTATGTCGGCTTTAAGATTCAAGATGAAGGCTCAGGCATGAAAGAGGATGATATTCCGCATATTTTCGAGCGCTTCTACCGCGGTGACAAATCCCGCGACCGCAAAACAGGCGGCGTCGGCATCGGCCTTTCGATTGTAAAGGCGTTAATGGATGCCCATAAAGGAGTCATAAAGGTAAAAAGCAAAATGAATAAAGGAACCAGCATAACCTTGTGGTTTCCGCAGGAAGATTAAAAGGCCGCTCCTATTCGAAGCGGCCTTTTTGCCTTATTTTAATAGTTCCTTAATATTATACACTTTTCCACTTTCAACACTATCGCTTAGAACGAGATCCACTAAAGCATTCGCCACTAAATCTGCCGCTAGAAGCATGTTCTTTTCCTTAAATTCCTTGAATTGTTCCAGGTCTTTAAACGCTTCCTTGCTGGACGACCGGATGGTTTCCTGCATGTTCGTATCCATCACCCCAGGACTGAAGGCGATAATCTTATTGTTGGTTTGCATTTCTGCTTGCTCGATTGCGGCGGTTTGCGTGAACATATTTATCCCAGCCTTGGAACTGCAATAAACACTCCAGCCTTCAATCGAACGAACCGCTGCACCAGAAGAAACATTTATCACCGTTACCTTCGTGTTGGTTAACTGTGCCTTATTGAAAAATAAATTAGTAATAAGCATGGGTGCGATTAAATTGACTTGGATGTTCCGAATAACAGGAGTTTGATCTAAATTACCAACTGTCTGGATGGGCTCAATCACACCGGCATTATTAAATAAAAGAATTTCCTTCGGATCCTTTTGAAAAATACAATGGGCAATCTCCATAAAGACTTCTTGTACTTCTTTTTCTAATGAAAGGTTACAGGAAACGTGTTTATAGTCTATTCCTTGTTCGATTGCAAGACTTTTGATTTCCTTATTTTCTGTCCGAGAAACAGAAACAACGGCGATTTGTTCCTGAATGAGCCGCTTGGCAATCGCCTCGCCCAACCCTTTTGATGCCCCAGTAATGATTGCATATTTCATGATAAAACTCCCCCTTAAAACCCAACTGCATTTGTATCTCCATTTTATGCTTCACGGATTTTTAAAGCAATAAAAAAAGCAGCTCCAAATGGAACTGCCATCAACGTGCAAGGGGATAAAATTTCTTCCACTCATTTAGGAAGGATTGAGTGGAAGAGTTAGGATGTTCTAGGACCCGAGGGGTGGGTCCTGATTGCTTCACTTCACCATTTACGATAATCGCCAGCCGGTTCGTAAGATAGTTAATTTCCATTAAATCATGACTGACAAACACAGCGGTTGTTTGGGCATCTTCCATAATGCCCTTGAAATCTTCCATTAACCTAATTTTGGTCGGAAAGTCCAAAGCGGAAAATGGTTCATCTAGAAAAAGAATCTCCGGTTCCACAATCATCGCCCGTGCCAAGTTGACCCGTTGCGCCTCACCGCCGGATAAATAAAGCGCATTTTTTTTCGCTAAGTGGCTGATGCCAAACAGCTCCATCCAATGGGTCACTTTTTCCTTAATGATGTTTTTGGGAACCTTTCTTAAGGTTAAGCCAATCGCAATATTGCGAAAAACAGTTCCATCCAAAAGTAATGATTGCTGCAGGGCAATCGAAAAATTCCTTCGTAAGTCAAGCGGGGCATTTCTCTTGGGAATTATCTCACCTCGGTAAAGGATATCGCCGCTCGTTTGCTGATCAAGGAAAGCTAACAGCTTTAACAGGGTGCTTTTTCCGGCACCGTTTGGCCCCATAATCCCAAGAAATTCACCATCGTAAATCTGAAATTCAGGAATATCAAGAATCGTCTTATGAAAGGCATTAAAAGTGATGTTTTTCAACTCAATTAACGGGTTCATGATATTCGCTTCCTTTGCTGTAAAAATGTTAATACTGCCGTAATTAGCAGGGCAACCGACAATAAAATAAATGAAAGGGCTAAGGCAATATCAAAATTACCTTTGGAAACCTCCATCACAATCGTGGTCGTTAAGATCCGTGTGTCTCCCTGAATATTTCCGCCGACCATCATCGCGGCGCCAACTTCGGCAATAACGCGGCCAAAGCCAGCCATGATCGCTGCTAGAATCGCAATTTTTAATTGCTTAATGAGAATCATCAATGTTTGCAGCCTTGTTGCGCCAAGTGCTTTAATTTGCAGCAGCATTTTATCGCTGATTTGCTGGAATGCCGTGCACGTCAGGCTCGTGACGATTGGCAGGCTGACTAGAATTTGCGCCATCACAATCGCTGTCGGCGAATAGAGCAAGGTTAGATCACCTAACGGACCAGAGCGCCATAACAGCATCGTAATCCAGAGTCCTGCAACAACAGGGGGCAGACCCATCCCAATATTAATCAATAAAAGCAGCAGCCTGCGCCCTTTGAATCTAGTTAATCCAAGGAAAATTCCAAGCGGCAATCCGATGAGAGTACTAATCAGAATGGAAATAAGACAGACCATCAGTGTCAGCCAGGTAATCGCAAAAACTTCAGCATCACCGGAAAAGATCATTTCTAGTGCTTTTTTTAGTCCATCTAGTAGTAATTCCATAAACGTAATGCCTCCAGGATTTCCTTGAAAAATTACTCGGTATATTTAAAGAATAAGGATTGTCCGTATTCTTTCTTACCGAAGTCCTCAATAATGTCTTGAGTTTTCGAATCTACCATAAATTCTACAAATTTTTCGGCGTCTTTGCTATTAATCTTTTCATGTTTTTCAGGATTTACTTGCATGACGTGATAGATATTCATCAAATCATTTCCGCCTTCAACGACAATCTTAAGTGTATCCAAATTCTTTTCTTGGGCTAACCATGTCGCACGATCTGCTAACACATAACCTTTTTTCTCTGCTGCAACCTGCAAGGTTTGTCCCATCCCTTGACCGGTGGATACATACCAATCGCCAGCCGGTTGAATGCCATCAGCAGTCCAAATGCCTAATTCCTTCTTATGCGTACCGGAGTCGTCCCCGCGTGAAACGAAAATAGATTTCGTATCAGCCAATGTTTTGAAAGCCGCTTTGATGTCATCACCGCTTACTCCTGCCGGATTGTCCTTCGGTCCGACTAAAATAAAGTCGTTATACATGACACGCTTGTAGTTAATCGCGTCACCTGCGTCCACCACTGCTTTTTCAGCTGCCGGAGCATGAACAAGGAGGGCATCCGCTTCACCCTTCGTACCCATTTCTAATGCCTGGCCAGTCCCTACTGCAATCGGTTTTACTTTTACATTATATTCTTTTTCAAACATTGGAAGTAGAACATCAAGTAAGCCGCTGTCCTGTGTACTTGTTGTCGTTGCTAGAATCATTTCCGTTGGTGCCGGTTTCGGTGCCGGCTTTTTCTCTTTTGCGGCTGCATCTTTTGTGTCCGAGTTTCCACAGGCTGATAAAACAAGAAGCATTAATGCAAATAGTGCGATTAAAAAGCGATTTTTCTTCATACGAGTTCCTCCGTTTGATAAATGATTTTTCCTAAATCTTCAATGGAATAGCCTTCTAAATCATGTAGGCTATCTTTGAAGCTGGCAGACTGTAAGTATTGAATTAACTCCGTTAAACTATGTTTGTTTTCAGCGGTAAAGCGGAAAACAAGATCAAACTGTTCCTTCGCTACCGGCACGAAATCAAGCCCTAAATGGCTGGCAGCAGAATGAATGCCAAAGGTCACATCGGCGATCCCTCTGCTAATGTAAGAAGCCGCTGACAAATGGTTCCATTCTTCATTGCCGTACCCGTTAATTTTACTAGGATTAATCCCATAGCCAGAAAGCTTGGAATCTAGTAAAAAGCGAGTACCCGCACCTTTTTGGCGGTTAATAAATTGAATGTCTTTTCTAGTGAGGTCAGTAAAATCAAGAATACTTTTCGGATTGCCTTTTGCAACAATAAAACCTTGCTCTCTTACAGCCAATCTAATTACTAAAATAGATTCGTAGACAAACAGCTGATGGATAAATGGCAGATTATATTCTTGCGATGCCGGGTCTAAAAGATGAACAGCTGCAATGTCAGATTGTCCGCGGTAAAGCATCATTAAACCTTCTAAACTGCCGATGAAGGAAGGCTGAATTTGCAGGTTTAAATCCCTTGCCGCTTGTTTGGCAAAATGTTCGACAAGAAAATCATGGCTGCCGGAAAGCCGAATCGGTATGATAGTATTGCTTCTAGGGCTTGATTGTTCCGCTGGCTGTTTTTTGGCCGGAGCCTTCATATTCTCTTTAAATCTTTCCAGCTCGGCATTCTCAATTCTCATTTTATTGCCGATTTTAAAGGCTTGCAGCTCGCCTCTTTTTATCAGCTCATAAACGGTATGTTTTGAGATTTGAAAAATTTGCGCAACCTCATCGGGAGTATACGCCTTTTCGTCCATTTGTCACCCTCCTTTTTCCAATTTTATTTTATAAAAAGAATATCATAATAAGTGTGACTTTTGTTAAGTTTTGTTAAGTTCCGTTTAGTTTTGTATAGAATTGTCACGAATTGTTCAAAGAGTTCTGGCAGAATTCACAATTTTTTCATATTGTTCAATGGTGAGCAAGAAAGTTTGGTGTAGTATAGAAATAGATGAAAAATTGTTGCTAAAGGGAAGGGATGTACATGTCAAAGCTTTTGTATATTACGGCGAATCCAAAGAATGACATTAAACTATCAAAAGGAATGCAAATCGGGGAAGTATTTTTAGAAGAGTTTAAAGCAGCACAGCCAGATGTAGAAATTGAGCGCTGGCACCTATATGATATGGATATCCCTGAGATCGATATGGATCTATTGTACGCCCGGGCAAAATTATCGTTTATGGGTTATACGAAAGAACAGCTATCGGAAGCAGAGCGGACAAAGCTCGAAAAAATGCATTCACTTGCCGACCGTTTTATTGCTGCCGATTATTATGTGTTTGTCACACCGATTTGGAATCTCGGCGCCCCATCGATTTTGAAAAAATTTATTGATAACTTATTTATAGTAGAAAAAACATTTACCAATACAGAAGCAGGACCAAAAGGATTACTCACCGGCAGAAAGGCCATCCACATTCAAACCCGCGGCGGCATTTATTCCAGCGGTCCAATGGTTGAATTTGAAATGGGCGATCGTTATTTACAAAAGGTATTTAAATTCCTCGGATTCGAGAGCTTGGATACAGTGGTTGCCGAAGGAATGGATCATTTTCCAAAACAAGTACCGGAAATTATGGCAAAAGCAAAAGAACAAGCAGCAGAAGCAGCAAGAGAAATGGCAAAACAGACAGTTACACAATAAAAAAAGAGCGACTCGAGTGCATCGAGTCGCTTTTTTTGCGCGAACAGATCCTCTATTTTTGTAATCAAGGAGTTTATTTGCGAAACTCGGGCATTTGTTTGCGAAACTAACGGGTTTATTTGCGAAGCGAGTGCATTTATTTGCGAAACTACCCCGTTTATTTGCGAAACCACCCTCCCTGAGCAAAACCTGTTAAAAATGACCTGTAAATTGAAAAAACAACACGAGTATTCCCAATGCCCATACATAAATCGCAAACGGTTTTAACGAATGATTTTTCAAATACCCAATCATCCATTTAACGGCGACATAACCGAAGACGGCAGAGGCGATGATGCCGACAAGCAAGGCAGATAAAGAGATTTCTTCACCGGCACCACCTAATAAATCCTTCGTTTGCAGGACAATCGCTCCGGCAATTGCCGGTGTCGACAGTAGGAATGAAAAGTAAGCAGCCGTTTCGCGGTCTAATTTTCGCCAGAGCGCGGCAACAATCGTCATCCCAGAGCGAGAAATCGCCGGCATAATCGCAACCGCTTGGAATGTTCCGATGATAAACGCATCCTTATAGCTAATGTCATCCATTTTCTTATAGCCATTTTTCGCTGAATCAGCGAGCCACAGGAATAGCCCCGTGAGTAAAAACTCCCAGCCAATCGTAACCCCCGTCTTCGAGATTTCATCAATATAATCTTTAAACGCAAGTCCAAAAATGACGGCAGGAATCGTCCCGACAATTAATAAGAAGGTTAATTTGCTAAAAGGATTTTTGATGATTTTAATAAATTCATCTTTATAAAAAACAAACACAGCCAAGAGTGTACCGACATGAAGCATTGTATCGAGCAACAGCCCCGCTTCCTGAAGACCAAATAAATTTCTTCCTAAATAAAGATGCCCCGTACTGCTAATCGGCAAAAATTCCGTTAAACCTTGGATAATCCCGAGGATCAATGCTTCTAGTTTTGTTAACATAAACTCCCTCGCATTCTCAAATAATGATAAGCCTGTACAATTTAAAGATATGCAAACGCCCGCTATTTAATGAAAATCTACTTCATTTTAGGATTTAAGTAAGTTATTAAGTCAAAAATAGTGCAAACGAATCGAATTCTCCCATAAAATAGAAATATAGCCTTTTTGAGAGGAGATACACGTTTGGAAAATAAACATTTGCACTTTAATACATCCATCGGTGTCAAAAAGCCGGAAAATATTCGAAACAAAGAGCAGGCCTGCCCATTTTGCGAAAGGGACCAGCTTACAGACCTCATCGCGGTGGAAGGCTCCATAATTCTTTTGAAAAATAAATATCCTGTATTGGAAAATGCTTATCAAACTGTGTTAATTGAAACAGACGATTGCCATGCCGATTTATCAACCTATTCAAGCGACCATCTACATAGATTGATTAGGTTCGGAATGCAGCATTGGTTAGAGATGGAGGAAACCAACAGTTATCGATCAGTTATTTTTTTCAAAAATCATGGGCCACTATCTGGCGGAACACTTGCCCATCCACATATGCAGATCGTGGGCTTACATGATATTGACTATAAAGAAAAGGTAACCCATGAAATGTTCCAGGGAATCGTTATTGCGGAAGCGGATGGTGTTCGGTTTACACTGTCGACAAAGCCGCGCGTTGGGTTTTATGAATTTAATGTAGAAATGCAGGATTCCGGCTATCAGGAAAAATTTTCGGAGTACATGCAAATGGCCGTCCACTATATCCTGAACCATTTCCCATTCAAGGCGACAAGCTATAACGTGTTTTTTCATCATATAGACGATAAAATCTATGCCAAAATTGTTTCCCGTTTTGTCACCACCCCGCTTTATATCGGATATGGCATTCCGCAGGTGCCGAATAATTTAGAGTGGATGGCAGGTGAAGTGCGGCGAATCTATACTTAAGGGAAAATGGCGCAGAAATTCTACTCTGCTCGGGGCGTCTTTTTTATGTAAATAAAACCATTGGCAGGTTAGAAGTTGAGATTTGTTGTTTTTAAAAATATAATGAAGGAATGTACAAGTTCTTAGTAAGGTGGAACGGAAATGACTTCAAATAATAATACAACTTCTAAACTCGATTATAGCCTTGTTTTTATATTGATCTTACTTTTCTTAGCAAGCTGTTTAGCGATTTATAGTGCGCAGGCAAGCGGGCAGTATAAGGAGAACTTTTTAATCAAGCAAATTGTTTGGTACGGCGTCGGCGGCGGGATTATTGCAGCCGTGATGACCCTTGATTCGGATCAATTACGAAAGCTTACTTGGTATGCGTATGGATTTGGTATCTTCCTGCTATGCTTTTTAATCGTTGCACCGTCCAGTATCGCTCCGGTCATCAATGGAGCGAAAAACTGGTTTAAGATTCCTGGGATTGGTACGATACAGCCATCCGAGTTTGTTAAAATCTTTCTTATTCTGGGGCTTGCACGGGTCATCGACCAACATCATCTCAAAAATCAGGTCAAGACCATGCAAACTGATTTCTGGCTGTTAATCAAGATGGGGATTGTCACGATGGTCCCATTAGGGCTAATCATCAAGCAGGACTTAGGGACAGCGCTCGTTTTCATAGCTATTTTAGTAGGAATGATCTTTATCTCTGGTATTTCGTGGAAATTACTTGTCCCGATGTTTTCTGCCGGGTTGGTATTAATCGGGACAATCTTTTACTTCGTCCTTTGGAAACCTGATTTTTTGGCAAAGTATTTAGGGGTCGGCGAATATCAACTCCGTCGTATTTATTCATGGCTCGATCCCTATAGTTACCAAGGCACCGATGCTTATCAGTTGACGAAATCCCTGCTCGCAATTGGCTCAGGTCAAACAGGCGGCAAGGGGTTTGGCAACCGTGAAGTCTATTTACCTGAAAGTCAAACCGATTTTATTTTTAGTGTTGTCGGTGAGGAATATGGCTTTATTGGTGCAAGTATTCTAATCAGTTTATTTTTCTTATTGGTCTACCATATTACCAAGGTCGGCATGGAAACGAAGAATAATTTTTATACGTATATTTGCGTCGGAGTCATCAGCATGATTACTTTCCACGTTTTCCAAAATATCGGTATGACGATTGGCGTCCTGCCCATCACCGGTATTCCGCTGCCATTTATCAGCTACGGCGGGAGCGCGTTAATGGGAAACATGCTCGGGCTCGGGTTAATCTTTTCGATTCGCTACCATTATAAAAAATACATGTTTTCCACAACCGCATAATGCTGTGTTCAAAGAGCGAGTTCAGTTTCGCTCTTTTTTTGTTGCTGGGGGACGGGTTTGGCGGAATTATTGTGAGAGTTGGCGGGAATATCGTAAAAGTTGGCGGAATAAATCTAATTTTCCGCGGAATTATGCTCCAAACTCGCGGAATAAATCCAAAAATCAGCGGAATTATCCCCCAATCCCGCGGAATAAAAAACAAGAACCACCCAAATTGGCGGTCCTTGTTTTGATTCTTATTTTTTCAAAAAGATCTTTTCAATATCATCAAGCATCAGGTTGGCAGCAAGGACGCCTCCGGCAGTATTCCAAATCGTATCGTTCACCTTGTGAACCTCACCATTCTTAGCTACCTCAAGGTTCTTGAACAGTGGATCATTAATCCATTCTTTTTCCAATTCAGATCCTTTACCGTCACCAGTATCATAAGTAAAGTAGAAAAGGATGTCTCCGTCCATTGCCGGAATACGCTCTTTTGTCACATTTCTTTCTGCAAAATCATCGACATTTTGACTTTCCGGGCGGGCAAAGCCAAGGTCATTTAAAATAACACCTGAGAAGGTATCCTTATGATAAATACGAACCTCGCCGGCCATAAAGCGGACCATCGAGACTTTCATATTCTTTTTGTCGCCTAACTTTTCTTTGATGTCAGTAATGCGGGCATCATATTTTTGAATGACTTCATTACCTTTATCCACTTTATTAAGTGATTTTGCATATAGATTGAAGTTTTCCTTCCAATCGCCGCGTAGTGTTTCCGCAAATACAGTTGGTGCAATGGCTTTTAACTGGTCGTAAATTTTTTCCTGACGCATTTTATTCCCAATAATTAAATCCGGTTTCAAGGCAGCAATTGCTTCCACGTTTACTTCACTTTCCACTCCAACAACTTTAACGTCTTTCATTTTATCGGCAATGTGCTCATACCAAGGGTCACCGGTAAAAGATTTCACCGCACCGACAGGAGTAACGCCCATCGCTAAAAGTGCTTCCGTTCCTTCGTTTGTAAGAATTACGACTCTTTTTGGGGTACCCTTAATAGTAGTAGATCCCATCGCATGTTCAACAGTATATGTTTTTTCTTCCGTTGTTTTTTTCTTTTCCGTTGTTTTCTCCTCGGTACCGCCGCAGGCAGCTAATAACAGAAGTGCCATAATGGAGAAAAGAGAGAGTAGAGTTTTAATTGCTTTCATTTTTGTATGTATCCTCCTTAATAGTTGTAAATGATAATCATTTTCAATGACATCCTTATCATAAAATGAACAGAAGGAGGCTGTCAATATTTAATTGAAAATGATTTTCAAAATCATTTACCAATTCGTGAACAACAACAATATAAGCAGACATCACCGCCGAAACTATTCATTTACAACAATTTTGTGAATAATAATCGATATAGTTGAAAATGATTCTCAAATTCATTGACAATAGTTATCAATTAGAGATAGACTAAATTTAATGAACGAATAAGAAGTTAGAAGGGTTTCAAGTAAATGTTATTAAAAAATATACCTTTAAAATGGCTCGGATTGATAAGCGCTGTAATCATCATGCTAATGTTAATGTGCGCCAGTGTCATTTTTGGCTATACAGATACAAGCTGGCGGACAGCAATCGATTCCTTTACGAATTATAATGGCTCAAACGAACATATTATTATTCAAACTGTTAGACTTCCCCGAGCGTTAATCGCATCAGCAGTTGGTGCAAGCCTAGCGATTGCCGGGGTTCTGATGCAGACATTGACGAAAAATCCGCTCGCTTCACCGGGAATCTTCGGGATCAATGCCGGCGCAGGATTTGCAGTGGTAGCTGCCGTTACCTTATTTTCAGTTAATGATTTACAAGCCTTCAACGGTCTTGCCTTCTTCGGTGCCGCAGTCGCTGCCATCAGCGTCTATGGAATTGGTTCTTTTGGAAGAGAAGGGTTAACACCGATGAAACTCACATTAGCCGGAGCAGCAATAGCAGCGATGTTTTCATCATTCACCCAAGGCTTGCTGGTTGTGGATGAAGCCGCACTCGAACAGGTTTTATTTTGGCTCGCTGGCTCTGTCCAAGGGCGAAAGCTTGAGACACTTGTATCTGTTTTACCCTTTATCGGGATTGGCTGGATAGGTGCCGTTCTGATTGCCGGAAAAATGAATATCCTGTCCATGGGTGAAGATGTTGCCAAGGGACTCGGTTTAAACACCGGACTTTTAAAAATTGCCATTGGTGTCATTGTCATTTTATTAGCAGGCGGTTCCGTAGCAGTGGCAGGGCCGATTGGCTTTGTTGGGATTGTCGTTCCCCATATTACAAGGTCGATCATTGGCATTGATCATCGCTGGGTTATTCCGTTATCGGGTGTTCTCGGAGCCATCCTGTTACTTGCCGCGGACATTGGCGCAAGATATATTTTAATGCCGTCAGAAGTGCCTGTCGGGGTCATGACGGCCATCATTGGAACTCCATTCTTTATCTACATTGCAAGAAGGGGGTTCAATGGCCGATGAGCAATTATAAAAATTTCCGTCCCTTTAGAGGGAAATTGTCCTTTTTAATCGACCGAAAAGCTGCATTTATTTTTACCATCCTGCTCCTCGTCACCTTTATGGTATTTGTTATTAGTACTGGCATAGGAGATATGAAAATTAACCCGTTTACCGTAGTAAAAGTATTATTTGGCGGCGGCCCGGAGATGGAAAAGCTGATTATTACCTCCTTCCGTTTGCCAAGAATTATCGTTGCCTTAATGGTGGGTATTTCTTTAGCTGTAGCAGGCGGGATTTTACAAGGGATGATTCGCAACCCGCTCGCCTCACCGGATGTTCTTGGGATTACCGGAGGTGCGGCTGTGGCAGTTGTTGGTTTTTTAGCCTTCTTTAGTGATAAAAATAATGCCCTAACCGTCAGCATTGCCTGGTTACCCTTAGCCGCTTTTTTAGGCGCAGGGGTTGTCGCTTTCCTAGTTTACTTCCTTGCCTGGAAAAATGGTGTTTCACCGATTCGACTAGTGTTAATTGGGATCGGCATTTCCACATTAATGCAGGCATTAACGACTCTTATGATGATCATGGGGCCGATTTATCAGGCAAGCCAGGCGAATATTTGGATAACTGGCACCGTGTACGGTTCTAATTGGAAAAACGTAGCAACGCTCGTTCCTTGGACTGTTCTTTTTCTCATCATTGCCATGGTGGCAGCGAGAACCATTAATATTCAAGAACTTGGCGATGAGGTCGCCACCGGTTTAGGCGGCAAGGTGCAAAAACAGCGGTTTCTGCTATTAATGATCAGCACAGCCTTGATTGGCAGTTCGGTCGCTTTTGCCGGGGGCATTGGTTTTGTCGGGTTAATGGCACCGCATATGGCAAGAAGGTTAGTAGGATCGTCCTTTGGAGCACTGCTTCCAACCTCCGCATTGCTGGGCGGAATTCTGGTGATGGTCGCAGATTTAATCGGCCGGACGATGTTTTCACCGTTAGAAGTACCCGCCGGCGTGTTTACCGCCGGGATCGGTGCACCGTACTTTATATACTTACTTTTTAAAACAAGAAATGCATAGAAAAGCGGAAGCGCCTGGCTCAAGGGCGTGAGTCTTGACGGATTGGCTTATGACCCCTAGCCCCTAGGCGCTGGAATTGGACAAATAAAGGAGCTGGTAAGATGATGAATGCGATTGAAACGAAAAATTTATCCCTTTCCTATGGAGAGACACTCATTATTGATGAGTTGGATTTGAAAATCCCAAAGGGTGAAATTACAGTTTTTATTGGCGGGAATGGCTGTGGAAAATCCACTCTCCTTCGTTCAATCGCCCGTCTCCTTAAGCCGAAGTCCGGGGGCGTCGTGCTGGAAGGCAAGGCGATTGCCAAGCTTTCCACAAAGGAAATCGCTAAAAAGATGGCGATTCTGCCCCAGTCACCAGCTGCACCGGAGGGCTTAACCGTGCTTCAGCTCGTCAAACAAGGGCGTTATCCGCATCAATCGTGGTTAAAGCAATGGTCGAAGGAAGATGAGAAAAAGGTCAATGATGCCCTCAAAGCAACTCGTTTGGAGGAGCTAAAGGAAAGAACGGTTGATTCTCTTTCCGGCGGACAAAGACAGCGTGCCTGGATCGCGATGACTTTGGCTCAGGATACGGATATTATCCTTTTAGACGAACCGACGACATACTTGGATATGACCCATCAAATTGAGATTCTCGATTTGCTTTTTGAATTAAATGAAATGAAAAATAGAACCGTTGTCATGGTGCTTCACGACCTCAATCTTGCCTGCCGCTATGCCCATAATGTGGTAGCGATTAAGGACAAGAAGGTATATGCCCAAGGGAAACCGGAGTATGTGATTAATCGCGGCCTTGTCAAAAATGTTTTTGGCATGGACTGCGAGGTGACAATGGATCCGCTATTTGGGACACCCCTTTGCATCCCATATGGCAAGGGAAGATGCATTCTTGATAAGGCGGTGGCAATGAATGGCTAAGATGTTGTCGGAGCCGGAACGTATTCAATTGGAAAAATACAGGTACAAGTCTGGCTTAGAACAATCTTTCCCAGTTGCCGAGCTCTTAGATGAATCGTTCCTTAAGGACTTTTTGAAAAGTTTATCCGATACACTGGGTGCCCCAAATGAAAAAATCACCGCCTCGATTTTTATCAAACGGTATGCCTTTTTAGCGGTCATGTCCCTTTATGCAATGACTGCTTGGAATAAACAGCTTGATGTGTCATTGGATAATGTATTAATGGAAAAAGCCGAATCGGGAGAGAACTGGCTGCCAGCCTTTTCATTAAAAGATGCCACAGTAAAGGATTTGGACCCTAATGAAAATCGCTCGGAATGGCGCAAGCTTGTGTTAAAGGATCTTTTTGCAAATCATATTTATCCGATTATCGCTAAACTGGAAAAATCATTCGGAATTTCGAAGCTGATTCTGTGGGAGAATATTGCTGTATACTTATTTTGGCTGTATGAAAGTGAACTTAAAGATAGCGAGAATGATAACGTTACAGACGACTTCCGCTTTTTACTTTTTGAAGCAGAAGGACAATTGTTTGGCGCCAACAACCTTAACCCGCTGCAAAAGTATTTTTCCGAAAAGATGTATCTGCCGGAACGGGATGAAGAGGTAAGAATAAGAAAGACCTGCTGCTTTTCCTATCAGCTGCCGGCAGGGAAGCGCTGCAAAACGTGTCCATGTACTCATTTAGCGAAGGATGGAGTGTGTCACGATGGAGAAAATATTTGCTCAGAAGTTCGACGCTTTGCTTGAAAAATATTGTGAACTATTGGTTGGTGAATCTGATGATCTGACAAAGGAAAAGGTGAAGGCTTGGGCAATGTACTCCCATATCGCCAAGTCCATGCCGGCCTTAATCAATCATTGGAGTGCCATGTACCCTGATGCAAGGGGAGAAATGAAGCAAATCATTCAGGAAATTAAACAGTTGAACGAGCAGCATCGGAAATCTACGCAGAAATAAGAAACCGGGGGACTTAGGATCCTCCGGTTTCTTATTTTATTGAAGGGTCCCGCCACTAGGAAACTGGTTGGTATATCCCTGAAATTGCTGGTACGATTGCTGCAGTTTTTGCTGGTCAGCGGCCTCGATGGCATACCAGCCCTTTTTGAACATCAAATCGTAAAGGTCGCGCTGGCATTGTTCGGTTTCCGTGAAAATCTGCATAATGTCCTGATATAGACCTTGATGGCTTGCCTCGTGTAGCGCCATGCTGTATGAAGTGGTCATGTATTTTTCCGTTGTCAGTAAATCGTTTATGAAATCACGCTCGTTCATTTGCGGCGTCTTCGGTACTTGTGCTTCTGGTTTTTGAATCTTTTGCTGGTTCTGATTCATTGTTAACATTCCTCCATCTACTGCATGTTATTTAGTGGCTGCTGCTGGCTGGCGTGCTGTCCTAAGTGCTGCAGAAGCTGCTGGTAATGGCGTTGGTGCATCTGGCCGCATTTTTCTGCTTCTGCCTTCATTTCAGGATCCTGAAACTGTTGGGCAAAGAAGTGCGCTTTCTTCGCAGACAGTAAATTCCATGACATCATATCGGTTAAATAAAGTGAATCCTTTGTTGAAATCACTCCCGGCGGCTGCTGCATCTTCATTTGTTGATTCTGCATGTTCATGTTCGGCATATTTATATTTTGCTGCTGCATCATGTCACCCTCCTATTTCTTATCGTTTATATTGGTTATTCTGGCTGTTTTTTTTGTCCAAGTGAGCCTCTTCGTTGCCAGGCCCGCCGTTGCCCTTCACACTGGCTGCACTTACGCCCGCTTTAGAAGGATTCTTTTTCATCTTCGCCATCGTTATCACCTCAGGAAATAGCATGCCCAAACAAGAAGATTTATTTTGCTAAAAATAAAAGTTCAAAAAAGTTTCAATTTTCCGCGTTTATTGATTGCACAAATTTTCAAAATATTTTATAGTAAGTAGTAGCAGAACTCATTCAAAAGTGAATTTTTTTTGACAAAAAAATGAATGAGCATTCATTCAAAGCTTAAAGGGGGAGACAATGTTGAACCAATTGATAAAAAAAGCAGCTGTCCTAGGATCTGGAGTAATGGGCTCAGGAATTGCTGCCCACCTAGCAAATATCGGTATTCCAACATTATTATTGGATATTGTGCCACGTGAATTAACCAAGGAAGAAGAAGCAAAAGGGCTGTCATTAACGGACAAACAAGTACGTAATCGGATCAGTGCAGCAAATATCCAAAAATTATTGAAGCAAAAGCCGGCACCCTTGGCAGTGAAAAAGAACCTTTCCCTTATTGAAGCAGGCAATCTGGAAGACGATTTAGTCAAACTGAAAGATGTTGACTGGGTCATCGAAGTAGTGGTCGAAAACCTCAATGTCAAAAAGCAGGTTTTTGAAAAAGTCGATCAATACCGGAAAGCTGGCAGTATTATCAGCTCCAATACCTCAGGAATTTCCGTGGAAGCGATGGTGGAAGGCCGTTCTGACGATTTTAAAAGGCATTTCCTTGGAACCCATTTCTTTAACCCGCCGCGCTACCTAAAATTATTAGAAGTGATTCCAACACAACACACTGACCCGGAAGTTCTCTCCTTCATGAAAACCTTTGGTGAAGACGTGTTAGGAAAAGGCGTTGTCGTCGCTAAGGATACACCAAACTTTATTGCTAACCGGATTGGGACGTATGGCCTTCTTGTCACAGTGCAAGAAATGCTAAAAGCCGGTTTAAGTGTTGGCGAAGTCGATTCCATCACTGGACCATTGATTGGTCGCGCAAAAAGTGCCACCTTCCGTACCCTCGATGTGGTGGGATTGGATACCTTCTATCATGTTGCCGGAAATGTGTACGAACAAGTGGAAGGCAAAGAGAAGGAAGTTTTTGCAGTTCCAGCTTTCTTAAAAGCGATGGTTGAAAAAGGCTGGCTTGGAAGTAAGTCCGGACAAGGGTTCTTTTTGAAAAAAGGAAAAGAAATTCTTGAGCTGGATCCAGCTACATTAGAATACGGCCCGCGGAAAAAGCTATCCACGCCTGCAGTCGAGTTAGCCAAGCAGGAAAAAGGTACGGAGAATAAATTGAAAGCGCTTGTTTACACAAGTGACAAGGCTGGACAATTTTTATGGAATACCTTCACAGCGTCTTTTGTCTATTCCGCACAGCTATTAGGTAAAATTGCCGACGATATCGTTTCAATTGACCGCGCGATGAAGTGGGGCTTTGGCTGGGAAATGGGTCCTTTCGAAGCATGGGATGCCATCGGTGTAGAAAAATCGGTTCAAAAAATGAAGGAAGCCGGTGTGGAAGTTCCAGTATGGGTTACTGAAATGCTGGAAAAAGGAAATTCTTCTTTCTATATAGAGGAAAATGGCGAGCTGTTCTTCTATCATGACGGCCAATATAGACTTGTGGAATATAATCCAAAGGCCATCGACCTTAAAAAAATCAAGAAACAAAAAGGTGTTATTAAAAAGAACAGCGGAGCGAGTTTAATTGATCTTGGTGATGGTGTCGCCCTGTTAGAATTCCATTCACCAAACAATGCAATTGGTCTCGATATCGTGCAAATGATTAATTTTGCTGTGGATGAAGTGGAGAAAAATTATAAAGGTCTTGTCATCGGAAACCAAGGAAAGAACTTCTGTGTCGGTGCGAACCTGGCAATGATGTTAATGGAAGTACAGGATGACAATATTTATGAGCTTGATCTGATTGTCCGCCACCTTCACAGTGCATTGCTGAAGGTGAAATACAGCTCTAAGCCGGTTATCGCTGCACCATTTGGGATGACACTTGGCGGCGGTGCAGAGGTTTGCCTGCCGGCAGCACACATTCAGGCGTCAGCCGAAACGTATATGGGCCTTGTCGAAGTCGGTGTTGGCTTACTTCCAGGCGGAGGTGGTAACAAAGAGCTTTACATGAAGCACCTAGAAAACCTTCCAAACGGTGTTCCATTTGATTTGCAAAATGTGGCCAACAAAGTATTTGAAACGATCGCCATGGCCAAGGTTTCTACATCTGCTGAAGAAGCAAGGGAAAATAATTTCCTTGATTCATCTGATGGAATCAGCTCCAATAGCGACCATCAGATCTATGATGCGAAACAAGCCGTCCTTGCCTTATCAGAACAAGGGTATAAACCAAAAGTGCGCAGAAAAGTTCCGGTGGTTGGGGAAACTGGCTATGCTACCTTGTTGCTTGGTGCTGAAGCAATGCGCTTATCCGGCTTTATTTCTGAGCATGATTTAAAAATTGCCAAGAAAATTGCCTATGTCATTGCCGGCGGTAAGGTCCCGTTTGGAACAGAAGTAGATGAGCAATATTTATTAGACCTGGAAAGAGAGGCTTTCCTAAGCCTGATTGCAGAGCCAAAATCACAGCAGCGGATGCAGCATATGCTTGTGAAGGGCAAACCGTTAAGAAACTAACAATAGTATAGGGTCGAACCATCTGACAAAAACAATGGGTCCGACCCTTTTGAAAAAAATAGATTCGTATTTTTCAAATATGAGAGAAAGCGAGGGAACTTGCATGAGAGAAGCGGTAATCGTTGCCGGAGCTCGTACCCCGGTTGGTAAGGCAAAGAAAGGAACGCTTGCCCATGTTCGTCCTGATGACTTGGGAGCTTTGGTTGTTAAAGAAACATTAAAACGTGCTGGAAATTATGAAGGAAATATTGATGATTTAATTATCGGCTGTGCGATGCCGGAAGCTGAACAAGGAAATAATATGGCCCGAAATATTGGGGCATTGGCAGGACTTCCATATACTGTCCCTGCGATCACCATAAATCGTTTCTGTTCATCTGGTTTACAGGCCATCGCCTATGCAGCCCAAGGGATTATGCTTGGACATACAGATACAGCAATTGCCGGCGGTGCGGAATCGATGAGTTTGATTCCAATGATGGGCCATGTCGTTCGTCCGAATATTAAACTAGCCGAAACAGCACCGCAATATTATATGGGAATGGGACATACAGCGGAGCAAGTTGCGCAGAAATACGGCATTTCCCGAGAGGATCAGGATGCTTTTGCAGTCAGGAGCCATCAGCGTGCTGCCAAAGCGATTGCAGAAGGCAAATTTGTTGATGAAATTGTGCCAGTTGATGTAACGATTCGTACTGTTGGTAATGACAATAAACTTGTTGAAAAAACAATTCAATTTTCACAAGACGAAGGAGTTCGTCCGGATACAAACTTACAGACTCTCGCGAAACTTCGCCCAGCCTTCTCGGTAACCGGTTCGGTAACGGCAGGTAATGCCTCGCAAACAAGTGACGGGGCTGCAGCTGTGATGGTGATGGACCGTGAAAAGGCAGAAGCACTTGGCTTAAAACCATTAGCAAAATTCAGATCGTTTGCAGTTGGCGGCGTACCGCCTGAAATTATGGGTGTCGGCCCAGTTGTCGCCATTCCAAAAGCAATTAAGCTTGCTGGCTTAGAGCTTTCTGATATTAATTTGTTCGAATTGAATGAAGCGTTTGCCTCACAATCCCTTCAAGTCATTCGTGAATTAGGTCTTAATGAAGAAATCGTTAACGTCAACGGAGGAGCGATTGCTCTAGGTCACCCGCTTGGATGTACAGGTGCAAAATTAACTTTAAGCCTCATCCATGAGTTAAAGCGCCGAAATGAACAATTTGGTGTCGTCACGATGTGTATCGGCGGCGGTATGGGTGCTGCCGGAGTATTTGAACTGCTATAAAACAAGCATGGGGCTTTCGTTTCCGGCCCCATGAAAAAAGATTAGGAGGAATTTTTCATGACTGAAACTAAAAAAATCGTAATAGGCGGAAGCTTTTTAATCGAGGATTTATCATATGAGGATATTTTTACACCGGAAGATTTTTCTGAAGAGCATTTAATGATTGCCCAGACAGCGGCAGACTTTGTTGAAAAGGAAGTTGCCCCACAGCTGGAAAATTTAGAAAACCATGAATTTGATCGTACGGTTAAGCTTTTAAAGAAAATGGGTGAACTTGGATTATTAGCCGTGGACGTTCCGGAAGAGTTTGACGGTTTAGGCTTAGATAAGGTGACCTCATCGGTTATTACAGAGAAAATGTCCGGGGCCGGCGGTTTTTCTCTATCATATGGAGCCCACGTTGGAATTGGGTCGCTGCCAATCGTTTTATTCGGAAATGATGAGCAAAAGAAAAACTATTTACCTGCCCTTGCCTCAGGTGAAAAGATTGCTGCCTATGCCCTAACAGAGCCAGGTTCCGGTTCAGATGCCCTTGGTGCGAGAACAACGGCAAAATTAAATGTAGCAGGCACTCACTATATTTTAAACGGTGAAAAGCAATGGATCACAAATGCAGGCTTTGCTGATGTATTTGTTGTGTATGCAAAGATTGACGGCGAACACTTTACAGCATTTATTGTGGAACGAGATTATCCAGGTGTTTCCACTGGTGCAGAAGAGAAGAAAATGGGAATTAAGAGTTCCTCCACACGTACGCTTATTTTAGAGGATGTAGCCGTACCTGTTGAAAACTTATTGGGTGAATATGGCAAAGGTCATGTTATCGCCTTTAACATTTTAAACATTGGGCGCTACAAATTAGCAGTTGGCGGTGTCGGCGGCTCTAAAAAGGCATTTGAAATGACAGTAAAATATGCTAACGGCCGCAAACAATTCAAAACACCGATTTCGTCGTTCAATTTAACAAAAGAAAAATTTGGTACCATGGCATCGAAAATTTATGCGGCAGAAAGCTCTGTCTATCGGACAATTGGTTTGTATGAAGACAACCAAGGCAAGCTCTCTACCGAAGATGCGAAGGATCTTAAGAAGGTTGCGGGCTCCATTGCAGAGTATGCCATTGAATGCTCGGTTAATAAATTCTTCGCAAGTGAAGTATTATCATACGTTGTGGACGAAGGTGTACAAATTCATGGCGGCTATGGCTTCATGCAAGAATATCCAATTGAAAGAGCGTATCGCGATGCACGGATTAACCGCATTTTCGAAGGCACAAACGAAATTAACCGCCTTCTTGTTCCTGGAACCCTTGTGAAAAAGGCGATTAAAGGTGAGTTGCCATTATTCCAAAAAGCCATGGCGCTTCAAGAGGAACTGATGATGCTCATGCCTGAAGAGCCTGGTGACGAGCCGCTTGCACAAGAAAAATACCTTGTAAAAAATGCGAAAAAGATTGCTTTACTGTCAGCTGGCTTAGCGGCACAAAAATTTGGCAAGGCCCTTGAAAGAGAGCAAGAAGTGTTAGCCAATATTGCTGACATTGTCTCAGCTGTTTACGCAATGGAATCTGTTGTTTTACGTACAGAAAAGTCCATCGCCAAAGACGGATTAGAAAAGAGCAAGCAAAAACTTCTTTATACACAAATTTTCTGTCAGGAAGCATTCAATGAAATTGAAGCTACTGCGAAAGAAACTCTCGTTGCAGTGGAACAGGGTGACACACTTCGTATGATGCTGTCTTCACTTCGCAAATTTACGCGTCATACCCCAATCAACGTGATTGCGAAAAAACGTGAAGCAGCAGATGTAGTAATCGAAGCTGAACGCTATACTGTTTAATTAACTAGGGCTCCCTTCCAATTTGAAGGGGGTCTATTTTTTTTGAAAAATAATTATCGCAATATGGAAGGATTTTTACGAAATTAGTCGAATTTTTGATATGGAGAACTTTTTAGGCCTACTGTTAGGATTTTAAAAAACGTTATGGTAATATTTTATTGACGCGATTACATTTTAGTAAAAGGCGGTGAAACAAGTGTCTCTGACTTTTTACTGGTATCCGAAATGCGGGACATGCCGGAACGCAAAGAAATGGCTGGATGCCCATCAGCTTTCCTATGAAGAAATACATATTGTTGAACAGCCTCCAACACGCGAACAATTGCAGGCATTTTATCAAAAAAGCGGCTTGGAGTTAAAGAAATTTTTTAATACAAGCGGTTTAAAATATCGGGAATTAGGGATAAAGGATAAAATGAAGTCTGCAACTGAAGATGAACTGCTTGAACTGCTTGCATCTGACGGAATGTTGATCAAACGGCCGATTTTAACGGATGGAGAACGTGTTACAGTTGGCTTTAAAGAAGAAGAGTATGAGAAAATGTGGCTTTAAGCATGCTCTTTACTAATGGAAATCGATATATTTCGATGATAGATTTTAGAAAAAACAATGGAGGGATTTGAGCTAATGAGCACACCAAAAGAATTACGTTATTCAGAGGAACACGAATGGGTAAAGGTTGAAGGGGAAAGAGTGCGCGTTGGGATTACCGATTTTGCACAGCATGAATTAGGAGATATCGTTTTCGTTGAGCTTCCAGAAGTCGGCGATGAAGTATCCGCAGACGAGCCATTTGGCAGTGTTGAATCTGTTAAAACTGTTTCTGAGCTTTACGCACCAGTCAGCGGTAAAATTGTGGAAGTAAACGAAGATTTAAGCGACAGCCCTGAATTCGTAAATGAATCACCATACGAAAAAGCATGGATGATTGTTGTAGAGCTTTCTGATTCAAGCGAATTAGACAAGCTGATGACTGCTGAACAATACGAAGAAATGACAAAGGAAGACTAATCATATATGAAAAAGCACCTTGTATGAAGTGACCCCTAAAAGTTAGACACGGTTATTTCATCAGGCAGCTTGCTCAAAATGGGTTCGGTATTGCACCGGACTCATTTTGAGTTTTGCCTTTATCCGTTTCGTATTATAGTATTCAATATATTTTTCTAGTTCAATTTTAAAATGATCAACACTTTCAAACTCGTTAAAATAGAGAAACTCTGACTTCATAATGCCAAAGAAGTTTTCCATTATGGAGTTGTCATAACAGTTTCCTTTACGAGACATACTTTGTCTAATTCCTCTTGAATGAAGTGCATAGCAGTATTGTTTCATTTGGTAGTGCCAACCTTGATCGGAATGCATCAAAAGCTGATGGTCTTCTGGCAAGCGGTCTAATGCCTTCATTAACATCTCTGAGACAAGTGAGTAGGTTGGTCTAGAACCAATCGTATACGTAATGATTTCCCCATTAAATAA
>NZ_JBIWDU010000015.1:0-166601 GCF_044762155.1 Neobacillus sp. NPDC097160
TTTATTTTATTTGCAACAATTTTAAAATGATTTGAATTTTCACAAGCAGGAAAAGCGCGAAAAAAGGATGAAACCTTCATTTCATCCACCTACTTTTTATATGATTTTTTTTGAAAGATTTACCATCTAAAATGGTAAGTCATTTGGGGTCCATAAAAAATGACCTTTTAATCCTTCAGTAATTCATCTATATATGTTATTGCTCCTATAAGCCGATTCTCGTAATCTCCATGTAAGTTTTTATACTGAATGTTTTGTTTGTTTAATAATGTCTTTAAGTGTTGATTATACTTAGTTCTTGCTTCAGCTTCGCCATGAACTCTTAGTCCATCATCGACCCTCTGAACGTCAGGTTCAAGGAAAAGCCAAAGATCGTAGTCCTGCCGTTTAGCTATTTCATCTAATACAGGCTGATTCACTCGATTATATAGATTGGAGTAAAATTGTGTTACGATTGCTTCCGTATCGATAAACACTAGTTTATTCGCCTTTTCAATCGCTTCGAGTAATTCATTTATTAGAAAATTAACTCCTTGGCAATGCTAAACAAAAAAGGGGCTGTCCAATAAGTCAGGCAAATGACCATTGGCAGCCCCTCATAAATTTTTACTGGTTAAAAGTGCCACAGAGATGGTTCTAACTGTTCCTAGTGAGGATCGTCCTGTCCACAAGCACAGTCCCCTTGTGCTCCTTCGTAAGGATAAAACAGGTCTGAACAATTAGTTAACAATATTACTTTCGTTTGAAGTAAATATCATATCTAACAAAGAATTTATTTCATCATCAGATATAACCACTCCATTAACCTTTGACGAATGAATCTCAAAAGAATTATCTGTTAAGACAAAATCAATTATAACTTCTACATCTTTACCTGCTTGATCTGCAATTCCTGTAAAGCGAATGACATCAAATGGACTGTTTGAAGAAACGTATTCCCTATGAGGTTCCGCAAAGAAATCATTGAATCCTTCACCAATCGTGGTAGTAGGATATTCATAAAAAGAACCATCTTTAACCACTGAGATTTGGTCTATATTGGTAGGAAGCAAAAAAGCGGACACGATCCCGTACAAGAATATTATAACGAGAGTAATAGCTACCCCTAACCAACTAGTTCCTCCTTTTCTTTTTAACCAAGTTCTCTTTTGCTCCAAATTATATGGTTGAAGTTTTAATTTATCAATATTTTTATTTGTATGTTTTAAATAATAGTAGTTTCCAAATAAACTCAATAAAATAGTTAAAGGAAATAGTAATAGATTTTGAATAGGATCGAATAAGTAAGTTTCCTCTGAAAATTGATATTGTATGAGATAGAAAGAGAAATCGACCAAGAAGTATATAACGGCAATAAAGACTACTGGTATATACATTTTTCTGTAGCCAAACCAAAATGGTCCTAAAAAGAATGCAGCCCAGTTCCAGCTAATCTTTGAATTTTTACTTTCTAGTTTGTTCCACTTGTTAATGTAATAATCATTGTTCTTTCCTACAAATAATTCCTCAAATTCTGATTCCAATAAATCATCATCACATAATATTTGTTCCTTATAATCTATCTGTGTAACTCCTGAAGGAATTACCATATCCTTGGAAATAGCTTTGCCGCACTTTGGACAAAATGCATCCTCCACATCCAATAAATTACCGCAATATCGACAATACAAGTCTATCCCCTCATTCCTTTATTCAATGCCACTGGGTCTGTTCTCACGGTTTTTAGTAAGGATACGACCTGTCACAAGAACTGTTCCCATGGACTCTTAATTGATTTTCTCTTATCCCATTATTTTTCTGAAGCCTTTTTTGCAAGATTCCATCCAAATACTGTGTAAATTCAGATTCACCGGAATAGGACAAGCATAGATATTCCTTCGCCCTTGTCATTCCAATATAAAATAAGGAAACCTCCCTCTCCTTATCGTCCTCAAGTGGGAATGGCATGGAATCAATATTGACGATGAATACCGCTTGGAAGTCCAGACCTTTGCTGCTGTCGATGGTACTAATTTTGATCTTCCCATCATCCTTTTTAAAAGAACGCTTGGAGACGTCATTCTCCGTAATCCAATAAAATGGTAAGTCAGACTCTTGTAACGATCGCTTGATAGTATCAATGATTGGATATTTATGAGTTCTTTTTACTCGATACAAAATCAACATGTCCTCAAAAGGAACTTTCCGCTCTTCATGCAGTTTTTTCATTTGTCTGGCAACCAATCTCATTTCATCAAAGAAATTTCCTGCCTTAATAATGCCAGGCTCCGGTCCTTTCCGTTTTGTGCTTTGCGGGGCGATAATTTCTCCTTCGAGATCCCGATTGACAACCTTATTTTTAAACATCGAGTGCTCCCGGTAAAAATCCCACGCAAACTTGACGATTTGCTGTGTATTTCGATAGTTGATGGACAACACTTTTGACCGGCCTTGAAAGCTTAATCCAGTATCCTGCAAATACGACCGTTTCCGCCGATAAATGGTCTGGGCCCGATCCTCAACCAATAAAAGCGACTGCGTATCCGTGTTTAGCAGAAGACTGACAAGCCGCAGCCAATCAGCATCAAAATCTTGCCCTTCATCAATTAAAATCGCATCATACGAAGGCAGAATGGTTTCCTTCCTCTCAATTTTATCGATTATTTCTGACAGGTTTTGTTCTCTGATTTTTAACTCATTCTTTAACCAAGCATGAAAATTTCTCACAATAATATTTTGATTATGTATCGGCCTTGCATTAGGATCAAAATCAAATAAATCCTCTGGCTCATTCAACATATGATTGATCATTTGCTGAATCGCGTTGGCCAAAGAAATGTTGTAGCAAAGGATAAGGATCTTCCAATCGGGATTTTGTTTCGCTAACAGCTTCGCCCGGCTGGCCAGAATAATCGTCTTCCCGCTGCCAGCGACACCACGAATCAAACGGTTCTTATCGCCAATCTGTTTCGCTAAATTCTCCTGATGAAGATCCATCGTCTTAATGTCATGTAAGGACAAAAGCAGTTGATCCTGATACGGGACCGGTGCCTTAAATTCGGCACTAATCCGGACTTCAGGAAATAAATGATAGCGGATGGCATTGATGTCCTCGATGGAAAGTGGTTCCTTTAATCGATATGGCACAACAAACATATTCATGATCTTTTCCATCAAGATTTCTTCCGAAAACCCCTCATTTTCGGGATCGATTTCATCTCTTGCCAAGCACAAGTTGGGGTCAATTACTGAATAAAGTCCATCTTTAATAAAATCCTTGGTATACAATCTAGTAAAAACAACCCCGTGGCCATATGGAAACTTCAATTTCAATTTATATTTACCATCTGCTTTGATTAGGTTTTTATCTTTTTTCAGGACATCCGCAATTTTAAACATGTAGTCCCTCACCTGATTCATTGGGCTTGGGATTATAGTTTGATCACCATTTGTTGCGACGATATGCCATTCATCATGATTAATTTGCAAAAGTGTATTTCTTGTATAATCCTTCACTTCCAGCACAACCATCCCAAGATCAGGCCCTATTATCACAAAATCAGGCTTCCTCCCTTGGATTTCCGGCTCAAAATAGACAATATAATCATCTGGTAAATAGTTTTTTACGGTTCGAAAAAACAGCCGCTCACCAGCAGTAGCAGTCGATCTAATTGTCTCAGGAATTGTAATTGCCATGATAACCGCTCCAAAAATTGCATTTTTCTCCATTATACTACAAATAGGACAAATCAACCTAAAACAAACAGGTATATACTCCTTTTTATTTAACAATTTTCTACTAATACAAACAAAATTAACCAAAAGTATTGTCTTTTTGGACTATTATTTTGATAATAGAATGGAAGAAATGATCGTACATACATAGAAAATATAAGAACTCAGGAAAGTGGAGTGGAAATTTTGTTAAAAGGAATCTTTGATAAATTATTTAAGGGAAACCAACCCGCAGCACGGTCGATTAGCCCCGCTGAAGTAGAAGCGTTAGTAGATGAAAAAATTAGGGAGCATGCTGCAACACTGGAGTACACAAAAAAAGATATATCCGAGCAAAAACTGCCAGCTGATCAAGAGGATTACACATTAAGCCCGAAACAAATTGAATATGCCCTTTCTTTAATCGACAAAATTAAAAATGAATTCGAATTGGCCATTAATCCGTCAACTTTAACAATAAAAGATTTAAATAGATTAATTGCTTATAATCGGTATAAAAATAAGGGGACACTTGTTAACCTGGTGAAAAAAGGGGTGTTAAAGAAAATATAACTCTCGCTTAAAAAATCCATTTTTTCCCTCAGATAGCATTTATAAAAATATTTAGAAAGGGGTTGCCTCTTTAATGAAGCATGATTATGAAAAATTGGATGAATCTAAAAAAATACTTTATAAGATAGCGCATGGAATAGATCCTATCACTAATGCTCCAATTAAGAATGAAAGTTTTATTAATGATCCAAGGGTAATAAGATCGCTGTTTTTTCTAGTTGATTACATAGATGCTGAACTAGCCAAAATACCTCGTTCAAAAAAAGGAGACTTTTTTATCACCAAAGAACAAAAAAGTCATGTTAAATTTCCATCCGGCGAAATTGGCATTAATGATTGCGCTAAGGCAATAAATGATGTTATTGATATCCGTCTTGTTAAACGGATTAGTGGGACTATGATCAATAAACAGTTGAAAAAGATGGGAATCTTAAATGAAGTCAAAACTGAGGACGGGAAAATTAGAACTATTACGAATGAGAAATCTGAAGGATATGGAATCATTTCTAGAATAAGATTTTTTGATAATAGGCAATATGAACAAGTTTTGTTTAATGATCTTGGGAAAAAGTTTCTCATAGAAAATTTAGAAAAAATCTTAAACTATTAATATTTTTCTTTTACTTTCCAATCCAGCTCCATAATTTGAAAATCCCCAATCCTAATAAGTGGAAGGGGATTACTTGCTTTCCGTTCAAAATGATAATGAAGCTGGTACTCACATATTTCTTTAGTCCAGTTGTATAATTGGTCTTCCTCTGCTTTTCCTACTTCAAAGTTTAACGTAAAAATCATTATTTACATACGTATTTTCTCTGTTTCATCTGAACTTTCTAACAAGTAGATTTTGAAATGTTAATTTCCGCTAGATTCGATTTTCAAAACAGGTTCATTTAATTTAACGTAAAATATGGATTTGCGGGGTGTTTTTAATCAATTTTTATTTTAAAGCAACATTGATAATAACTAGCCTAAAACAGATTTTATTGGGAAACTGCGAATTTCTATGAATCTCCCTTCAAGGTTGGCCCCCATAATATCACCTCTTTACCATGGGGATCATTTGTGATCTGTCAAGGAGGGATAAATTTTAAAAAAAGCTCCCTTCATTATCATAGATCCTCGGGTTCTGATGCGTTAGTGGTCAAAATGTGGTCAAGTTGTTCCCGTCGGCTTCTTTAAAATGGCTTAACGACCATAAGCACCAATATGGCAATCATAAGCAGCTGTGCCGCCGTCTCGATTGGTACGATCTTTTTCATCAACAGTCCGATCTCGGCGGGTATTTCATTACCCTGGTCTTGACTTTCAGATACGATCTTTATGATCTTTTTCATACGCGGCTCGATCAATCCATCGATCAGGACGACCATGAGCAGCGATAAGAGGAAGGATACATTCAGCCACATTTGGGATAACCCCATCTTGGTTATGATCATAAGCCAAACCCCGGTTATAATAAGTATGGCTCCGCCAATTTTAGGTATTATGGCAAGCTTGGTCGTTATACCAAAAGCAAAGCGCAGCTGACCGACGGTTCTAGCGGATCTTCGAATGATGGGCATCATGAAAGCGGGACCAATTATGGCGATCGAAGCCAATATATGCAAAACGAGCAGTAATCCAAACAAACCGATTATCTCCCTTCTCCTCAGTGCATCAGAATATCGCTTTGATAGGCTAGACCGACCCTTTTTCTTTTAAACGATCCTCCGAGCTCTATATGGTCCAGCATACATTTCGCGACATCGTCATAAGTAACATCCAGCTCTTGAAGTCGGCTGAACAAGTGACGGGCTATATCTGCCTCGGAATATTCCTTGATCGTCTCCGGAATCGGAACGGGCAAGGTTTCCGTTGTTACATGCAGATGAGCCGGATCTGGATGCTCTATCGAATCAATCATTGTACCCGGACACATAATGGACCAATCGAGTTGAGTCTGCTGTAGCCGTTCGAAATTCCGGTTGTGATTTTTATACTCAGGCGGGAAGCCGGGTAAATTGTTGCCGATAAGATCAGTATATGGAATAACCAGCAGTCCGGCTCCTCCCATTATCCATACCCGCCCAGAGAAACTAGGTTGGAATTCACATTGGCTTATAATGTTATCGACGATACGAACAAACTCTTCTCCCTGGCCTGCATGACCGGCTGCAATAATAGCGGCGTCTTGATGCGCGAGCGCCTCACCAACGCTGACCGGGTCCATAATATCGTCCACGATCACCTTCACATGCTGTGCGGAATGCTCACCTAGTTGATCATAAAGCTTCTCAGAATTTCGCACAAATGCGGTCATTTCATGCCCCATTTTTATCCCATGCGCCAACACTCTTTTTCCTGTATTCCCCGTCGCTCCAAAAACAATAATTTTCATTGTTTTTTCCTCCTCTTAAATGACTCCTAATATTTGGTTAACTCAAGCTTAGCATCGTTTTAATATTATGTTAAGAACCCACTTTAAAGTAAGGTACTTACTTAAAAGTAAGCATGACAAAATGGGATGACTTAATTGTTCACGCGGAGTTCGGAGGACAGGAAATTTCTAAAGACAGATTGGCGACAATCCTACACTATCAGGAGTTTTATTAACACAAACCCGATAATTAATTCATAACAGGAGTGCCGACTGTAGGTAAACAAAAGCTGCCCGGTATCCCGTGGCAGCATTTGTTTTGAGTTGATTGAATTAGTGTACCAGTTCATTGAACCAGCTTTAAGACGCTGATTCTTTATATTTCCGCTTATTATGATTTTCTCCCCAAGCACACATGACTTCTGCTACAGGGATCAATGTTTTGCCGTATTCACTTAGGGAATATTCTACTTTTGGAGGGATGGTAGGGTAGATCGTTCTATCGACTATGCCTTCTCGTTCCAAATCACGGAGATGTTGTGAAAGCATTTTTTGTGAAACATCAGGTATTAGCTTTTCCAGATCGTTGAATCGCTTATTGGATTCAATCAAATGCCATAAAATCATTGGTTTCCATTTGCCACCTAAAACATGAATGAGTGTCTCAACTGGACATTCAAGCTGATGAATCATTGATAAATCATCCCCTTACTTTTAAGTAAGTGCATTATCTAAAGTAAACATTTAACAAAATTTTACAAGAGATATACAAACAAGTCAATCAAATAAAACTTAAAAGGATAAAAAAGGATTGTAGAAGTGGCTTTCAGGAACAAATATAGTTCTGGGCTTTTACGATTGCCGAAATTAGTTGCAAGGTAGAATGTACGTTCACTTCTAACCGATTGCCTAAAATAAATATATCCATTCCATCTTCCAATGATGCCAGCATTCATTGAATTCCACCCCTATTTGGTTTTGACTTTCGACCACTACATTCGACAATATCCGAGAAATCCCTTTCACACATCTCTAAATCATGGTAAATTTCTTTCATAACGAGAAATATAATTTAAGAATATAGCTATGCGACTGTCGAACTAATAATTTGGTATAGAACAAGGATGAAATGTTAAAAAAAATAAGTTGGTGAAGCAGATATGAGTATAAATTTATCAGAGGTACAAATGGCGGAAGTCAAACGAATCGTTGAAAAGGAATTTTTGATAAAAGCGATCGTACCAACCGATGACTATCTATTTATCAACTGTTTTGCAAATAGACATAAAGAAATTGTCTATTATCATTTGTTTGCAGAAAATGATACACTGATTATCCGCTGCTATGCACGTGTGTTTGACAGTTTAGGTCTGACCATAATGATCAAAAGCACAGCAAAGAAGCTATTTGACTATTTGGTCAACCAGACAGGCTTAAAATACACAAAGTATATTGAAAACGGGGTTGTTTGGAATTTTTAAAAAGCTGGGCAATACGGGGAGTTCAAGGATTAAAAATGAGGAGGATCTTTTTTAGTTTATTCAAACTTATAGTAGGATTCGTGGCTTAAGGAACACCCGGAAACCATAACTCGAGAAATAGATATATCGACTTAAGGACAGATGTCAGAAAAATGCCCTCTAAAGCAAGGGCATTTTTTGTAAAAAAACCTATTTGGTGGTATTTGGATTATTGTTGGGGAATAGTTCTTTAGAAAACTCAGTTAATCCAGCTATATTCGGTGTCAGGCTTGTTTTTCCCTTACCAAGATTATTTAATAAATTTTGTATTGGGCGCCCCATATTTCTGTTTCCATTTCTGCCTAATCCATATGCTGCAACACTTAATCCTATACCTAATAAGGAACCCCACATTATCCCCCTATTGTTTCTTCTTCTGCCAAACATATTAAAAAAAGGTTGTCTCCCACCAATATTCATAAGCGCTGTTATCCAGTTATTCAAATTTAAGCACTCCTATCTAAAAAATTCAGGAAGCAAAATTCACTTTCCGAATTTAACTTTAGCTTTAAGGGATCCAAATATGCTGGAAATATATTGGCTTAGTTTAATGTTATAGGATGAATCCAAGATATGACCATCAACTCTTGACGGTCTCATTTCATACTTATTCTTGGTTCATCTTTGCTCAATGATTATACATAGACTTATAACAATCATCTTGCAGTAACATCTTTTACTGCGTTGGAAATACGGTCCACTACTGCTTTTCCAGCATCTTCAACAGCATCAATAGCACTTTTTGGTGCATCGCCTGCTGCTTCAACCCCCTGCATTGTTTTGTTACTCCCCTGATCAATGGCAGATTGATTATGCACAGTCATTCACTTTTCCTCCTTAGACGTATTAAATTAATACAATCCCTTCAATTTTAAAAAAGCTAATTGGTCTATGACAAGTTGTGTTAGTTGAGCCATATTTTGATAAAGTAGACTTCCCTTTTGATTGTCAGTCTCAGTGCAAATCCTTCTAAGCGTGCGTGGGCACGTAAAAACTGTCTATCGTTCTCAACTTGGGTCTACTTCATCAAAAGAAAGTGTTGTCACTTCCGTATATTCGCCTTTATCAATTTCATCTTTGGTGGCAGCCTGCTCCAGCTCTTCGCTGTCATCCATTCCCGGAGCGATTGAAGGCTCAGTATTTCTATTCCTGTACTTTTTTTCATATATAGCCATCTCCTTTTATAAAGCTATTTTAGTACCGAAATGATCAATCCCGACTGTTGTGGCAATTTCTAGATAAACCTTGTTTTAATATACCCGTTTATAACGTTTACAGCGGTTTTCATCAACTATTTTTTTCAAAAGTTAATTCCTTTATAGTGGAAGTAAAAGGTAACTGACTAATGGATTTTTTACACTGTCTACTTAAAGGGGGTAATATCAAAATACATTTGGTAAAATTAAGGTAATCATGCAAATTCGAAAAAATTTTAAGGAGTGGAGAAGCAAAGCTATGAGCAATACATATTTAAAAACAGCCTTTCAAAATTGGATGCGCCGGCAGAAAAAAGCAAATGGTGATCCGTATTCTTCCAATACTATCACCTCGTATATTAATGCGCTTAAAAATGCAACAGCTAAATTGAAGCTTAAAAATGTCCAAAAGGCAGATTTGTTCTATATTACCACTTCTGCTGAATTTGAAGAGATATATCCGATACTTATATCTGCACCGAATTTTGATGAAGTAGATTTAGCCACCAGCAAGAAGGCATTTTCCTATGCACTGATTTTATATGCAAAATTTCTTAAGGAATTGGCAGAGCCATCTTGTTGGATATTTCAAGGGAACCCTAAATATTATGATGTTATTAGTGCTGTAAATGACCTTGATCGAATCACATGGGCTGTAAATCAAAATAAAAAACAGATTAAAAAAGGTGACAAAGCCTATATTTGGCTGTCCGGTACTGGAGGAGGAATCATTGCCGTTGGTACCATTCTCTGTGACCCAAAAATAACGGAACCAGATTTAGATGACCCATACAACCGCAGCAATGAATTAAATAAAGAGCCTTATTTGGCTGCAGAGATTCTGTTTCAAAGGAAGCTTACAAACGTAATAGTCGAAAGGACCACATTACTAGCCGATGAGCGGACGAAACGGATGGAGATCCTAACCTTTCCAGGCGCAACCAATTTTCGTGTAACAAAGGAAGAAGATGAAGTCATAGAAAGCATCATGAATGGAACTTATGAACAAATTCCAGCCACCACTAATACACCGGTTACAAAAAACGACAAAAAACGTTATTGGATTTATGCGCCTGGTGAAGGCTCCAGGCTGTGGGAAGAGTTTTATAACAAAGGGATCATGGGGATCGGCTGGGATGGGCTCGGTGATTTGATGGAATACCCATCTAAAGAGTCAATGAAGACCAAAATGAAAGAAATCTATGGCGAGGAATATTCCTATATAAATGCTGGGCACATGACATGGCAATTCACCAATGAAATGCAAATCGGTGATGTCATTATTGTGAAAAAGGGCCTAAAAAAAATCATCGGCCGTGGAATCATTACATCGGATTATCTGTATGACGATACAAGAAATGAGTACAAGCATATCCGATCTGTCCGCTGGACTCATAAAGGGGAATGGGATCACGAAGGCCAAATCGTCCTAAAAACCCTCACGGATATTACGCCCTATACGGATTACTGCAAAAAGCTCGAAAATATGTTTGCTGAGGAAGCCGAAGTAGAATTAAATCCAGATGATGATAAAGTATCGCAATATGATAGTTATACGGTTCAGGACTTTTTAAACGAAGTGTATATAGAAGAAGAAAGGTATATCACGCTTAAGAACCTCCTGCTCAAAAAGAAAAATCTAATTTTGATGGGTGCACCAGGTGTGGGAAAAACATATGCTGCCGAGCGGCTTGCATTCTCCATTATGGGTGAGAAAGATACGAGTCGAGTTATGGTCATCCAATTTCACCAAAGTTACAGCTATGAAGATTTCATCATGGGTTATCGTCCTACTGAAAAAGGCTTTTCTTTATCCAAAGGAGCATTTTATGAATTTTGTAAAAAGGCAGTACCGGATGATCGCCCATACTTCTTTATCATTGACGAAATCAACCGTGGAAACTTAAGCAAAATATTTGGCGAATTATTGATGCTGATTGAAAACGATAAACGGGGAAAGGATGTCCGGCTGCTCTACTCAGATGAACAATTCTCTGTACCAAAGAACGTCAATATCATAGGTATGATGAATACTGCAGACCGAAGTCTTGCTATGATTGATTATGCACTTCGCCGGCGTTTTGCCTTTTTTGAATTTGAACCCGCCTTTGAAAGCGACGGTTTTAAAAAGTACCAGGCTGCAGTGGCAAGTGAAAAATTTGACCGGTTAATCGATACCGTTGTTACCCTTAATAGCTTGATTACTGAAGATGCTTCCCTTGGTAAAGGATTCCAGATTGGACATAGTTATTTTGTCACCAATGAAACCATTGACGACGAGTGGTTGTCTGAAATCGTTGAATATGAACTTATACCCCTCATTAGTGAATACTGGTTTGACGAACCATCCAAGGTGCAATTATGGACCGGCAAACTCCAGGGGGCCTTACGTGATTAGGATAAAAAATGTATACTATATGCTCGCATATGCCTTTCAAGCACTTAATGAAGCCGAATTTCGAAGTATCCAGGCAGAGGAATTTAAAAACCTCCATGATCTAATGGCAGCGATACTTATTCGGGGTATTGGCAACCAAATCAAACGTGGTTTACATCGGGATTATATAGGACAAACGGAAGCAACAAGCAATTTGCGCGGAAAAATTGACGTGACAAATTCAATTAAACAAAACACCATTCTTGCTCGGCGTATGGTTTGTCATTACGATCAATTTTCCGAAAATACACCATTAAATCAAATATTGAAAACAACCATGCTGCTACTTCTTCGATACGGCGATGTGAAGGAAGAAAATCGGAAGGGGTTACGTAGGCTTACGTATTTTTTTCAAAGTGTGGAAACACTTAATTCATTTTCCATAAACTGGAGCTCGATTATTTATCACCGAAATAATGCGACGTACAAAATGTTAATCAACATCTGCCAGTTGGTCATTAAAGGTCTATTACTAACTACAGAAACTGGCAAATATAAAATGAAAGAGTATCTAGACGACCAGCAAATGCATCGGTTATATGAGAAATTCTTATTGGGCTATTTCAAAAAGGAGTATCCTCAGTATTCTACCAATGCCTCGTATATTAATTGGAACGTTGACGATGGCATAACTGATTTTCTGCCAGCCATGAAATCAGACATCACACTAACCTATGGTTCTAAGACGCTCATTATCGATGCCAAATATTATGGCCGTACCATGCAAACAAATCCATTGTTTAATAATAAATCCATCATATCCGGCAATCTGTATCAAATTTTCACTTATGTTAAAAACAAAGATCGGGACGGCAGCGGCAACGTAAGCGGTGTACTTTTATATGCAAAAACGGAAGAAGAAATAACCCCTGACAACGACTATCAAATTGGCGGGAATCGATTTAGCGTAAAAACACTGGACTTAGGAGAAGATTGGAATGAAATAGAGAAACAGCTTTCAGAAGTTGCAACACTAATGTAATGTAATAAAAAAAACCTCCTCAGGCATTTTGAGGAGGTTTTTTATACTTAAAAGACAAGTATTTTAACATATATTCCTCATATTATGAGCTAATGAATGCAGATACCTTTGTATCCAGCTGAAGAAGATCACTTAAAATTTGTTGAAGTCTATCCTCCTCTTTGCTCCCGGTCGTTTTCATTCTTATGATTGGAATACCGTACTTCTTCAAAATATCATTTTTCATCTGGTCTCGCTTTAGCTGTGCGGGATTATTTGCATGGTAGTGATAACCATCTACCTCAACAGCCAAAACCAGCAGTTTATCCATCTTGTTAAATATAATAAAATCTGTAAGTGTTAAAATATTCTTTGCATACTTGCGTTCTATATCAGAAAGTATTATGAAACACAAGAACCATCCCCCTGCTACAGAGAATGGTCCTCATGGTTACTTTTTACCTTTTAGATTGATGCCGATTGCGGCTCCGTTGCGGCTGGAGTCAGCTACTCCTTTAAAGGTGTTGTTTTGATGGTCGATTAAGATGCTTTGGACGTTTCCGATTGTAGTAGGCTCAGCTCCAAATTTATGGCCCATGCTGTTTAGCTGGTTGAGGACCTCTGTTGGAATTCCAGCTTCGTACCGATAGGAGTTTAGGTTGTTCGTATATATTCTTGGTTCCTCTACAGCTTGCTTCAGTTCCATATCATACTCAATAGCATACAGAATGGTCTGCAGCACAGATGTAATAATGGTGGTTCCGCCAGGGGATCCCACGGTTAAAACGGGTTTACCGTCCTTGAAGACAATGGTTGGCGTCATACTGCTTAATGGACGCTTATTGGGCTGCACTTCATTTGCGCCTCCTGGAATGGCATCAAAATCGGTTAATTCATTATTTAACATAAAACCATAGCCGGGAACCATGATGCCGGTCCCGAATACTTGTTCAATGGTGGTCGTATAGGAAACGACATTTCCCCATCTGTCCGTAACCGTGAAATGGGTCGTTTCCCCAGGTTTTTGGTCATTCGGCTGTTTCGTAGGCTGGTAGTTTGCTTGAGTTGATTCATACTTCCACGGATCACCTGCTTGGGGTTTAAGGTTAACGCGATCTAGACTAATGAGTTTTTGCCGTTCCTTAATATAGTCTGGATGTACAAGCCCCTTTAGCGGTACTTCCACGAATTCAGGGTCTCCAGCATAGGCAGCGCGATCTGCGTATGCTAGATGCATGGTCTCTGCCAATAGATGATATTTTTCCCAAGCTTTCACATCATATTGTGAAAGATCAAAACCGTCCAAAATTTTTAGCATTTGTAATAGGAATACCCCGCCTGAGCTTGGTGGTGGCATACTGGCAATCTGATAGCCGTGGTAATCACCCCAGATTGGCTTATCAACTGTCACATCATATTTTTTTAAATCTTCAATTGTCATAGCACCGCCAAATTTTTGCACCGTACTGGCCAGTGCTTCAGCAATCGATCCCTTATAAAAGGCGTCTGGACCTTTAGCACGAATCAATTTGAAAGTTTTGGCTAAATCCCTTTGTACAAGAATATCTCCCTCTTTAAGCGGTTTTCCCTTTGGCAGAAAGACGTTCTTCGCCGCTGTTTTGGACAGGGTTTCCTTGGTATCTTCAATTGCACCAGCAAGTACTGAATCGATTGGGAAGCCTTTATCGGCAAGTTTAATCGCCGGTCCAATCAGTGCCTCCATAGGCCGGGTTCCCCATTTTTCCAAGGCTGTTTCCAGTCCTTTTAACGTCCCGGGTACTCCAACCGCTTTACCACCTGTTGAACGTATGTCAAATGGGATGGGATTTCCTTTCTCGTCTAAAAACATATCAGGTGTAGCTCCCTGTGGGGCGCGTTCCCGGCTATTAATGATGGTGGTTTCTTTGGTTTTTCCATCATAAACCATCATAAATCCACCACCGCCGATCCCTGACATCATGGGCTCCACCACGTTTAATGCGAACTGAATGGCCACAGCCGCATCCATCGCATTTCCACCTGTTCTTAGCACTTCAGCTCCAATTTCAGATGCAAACGGATGGGCAGTCGCCACCATTCCATCCTTTCCGACTGCTACCTGGCTGTACTTTCCATAATCAAAGTCGTTCTCTTTCGCCAGTGCGCTAAAAGGGAGTGTCCCTACAAGCAAGAGGACACCCAATAAAACTGTAAAACCAGCTTTCCATAAACCCTTCATCCTTTTCCCTCCCCATGTAGTATGGTTACAAATCTATTCTATCAAGAGGACAGAAAAATCTGAATTTTTATATTCATATTTTTCCATTTTTGATTATAAATTCCTATATCAATTAATCCTAAAGTCATCATTTTGTTTGAAAATGGCTTTGCTACTGACTATTCAGCTCCTCCTTTGCTTTCTATAAAATTCATTTATTACCATCAAATCCCATATAAAATAAATAGTTCAATTTATTTACCTTCGTTTATGAAAAGAGAAGATAATTTATAACTTTACATATAACTCTCTAAAGTAATCGCTTTGGATGGTCAAAAACTTCTCAACCTCTACGATTCAGCGTAGTTAAAACTCTATAATCAAATCGTATTAGGAAGGTGGTCCACCTTGTTTCTTTTTTTACAACATTTCGAACTTTAATTATGTATAAAAGGATGAAGTTCAATGGCTCCATCCTTTGGAAATGTTTCAACTTCCCCCGTTACCTATATCTCCTTCAGCTTTTTGGTTGTCTCTCCTCTGTAAAACACCCAGAGGAATATACGTTATGCCGAATACAATCAATGCGGCAATTTCCAAATTTATATAATACATAATCCCAGTTCCAAAGAAGGTAAGAATTGTCTTCGATTCAGTTGGATTTGCTAAGTAGAAAAAATTCGTTCCCAGCAGCTGATTCAAGATAAAGATTGGCACAGCAATGATGTTAACGGTTATATAAGTAAATAAGATGGCATTTCGAGGAACTCTGTAACCTTCATATAGAATAAAATACAACGCGGTCAACGGAAGGACTGAATGGTGAAGAAAATATTCGATAAACCGAAAATGAGGAAATGTGTAGACCATTTCAGGTGTAACCATCGCTAAAATGGGAGGCAGAGTGGCAAAAAAATAAAACAAATAAAACACTTTTTCATTCTTTTTCAAAAATAAATATATGGCTAATACAGTACTAATGGAACACAGCTGTAAAGGAAGATCGCTCACTTCCCATTGATTGGTTAGAATTAACCATATGTGCGAAGATATTTCACATGCCGGTAACAGGATAAACAATGTCCATTTTATCATCTGCTGGTGTTTTTTACGTTTTTTGCTAAAATACACTAGAGCACAACAGGCAGCAAAGAATACAATCAACACAGCTATATGGGCAACTGAAAACAACTCGAATCCTTGCATTCCTGTAACAGAAAACATGATGTCATCACCACCTCTCACTGTACATCGGGATGCTGTTATTCTAAATTGTATTCAACCATCATTAAATCCGGCACGTTTTATTATCTGGCTTTGCTTTAAAATATTATAGGTTTCTTCAATAAAATAGCCGATTTGCCGCCGCATAAATTTATGGCCATTATGACGGAATTTAGGCGTGAAGGAGAAAAAGATCCGAATACCTTTGTGAAATATATGATTGAACAATTCCCAGATACCTTTCACTTACTTGAGTATGATGATGTTGTGCAATATGATGCAGACCTAGAAAATTCGGCGATCCTTGCCAATACCAACATGATCAAACTATTTATAAGAGAGATTACAGGCTACTTTTTTTGTATGAATCTAAATACTGAAATGAATGATACAAAATAAAGATATCGCCTCTCCCCCTGATTTAATCAAATCTGAGCTCTTAATCGGCTATGCATGTTGCTACTTATCGGGAAAGTAGTTAAAAGAAAAAAGGCACTATGATAGGATAGTACCTTGGAATTTATCTTTAAATGGTTGGGACATTCATTCCTATTTGCGCCCATTCTATTCTGGCGGGCACATAAAGTCCGGGAACCCTTACTCCTTCCTGGCACATGAGAACCGTCATTTGCCATAGATAATGAATGATGTGTTTGACGATGAGTAAAAGTGTTGCGGCCTTTGTCATTGTCCTACCGAACGCATTCACCTCTTCTATTAGAGAGCTGTCAGTCCATTGTTCCTTTACGGCGTGAACTACGTCGGTGATTACTCTTCGAAATGCCCCTGCTATTTCCTTCGCTGACTCTGGAACGGTTTGAGAATTATATACTAGAGGGACCTTGTTGCCAAACTCGATTAACATTCCGGGTGTACTGGTTACAATATGCCAAGCAATTCTCCTTAATGTCCTGTCGTCCTATGAAACTTATTGCTGCAAGGAACTATTCTGTAACGCATCCATTTGGCTTTGAGTTAAAGCTGCTTCTTGATTCCAATCTTCGATAAATCCAGTTATTCAACAATATCTAGATCTATTTCCTCCACTTTTTGAAAATTTATTTGCTCTGCGCTCATTGTGGAAACAAAGCCAATTTCAGATTCCCTTCCAAGTATTTTCTTTTAACCTATTATAAATGCATGTTTTTATAAAAAAATGAATTGGCCGTTAAGCAAAGATCAAAAAACTGCACAACAAAAATGTTATAAAAAATTAATTCTTATTACATTAAAGGACCCATTTTATATGCGAATAATCAAAACAATATGGTGTAATTTAGAAATTCGTGATTTCGGTACGAAAGAAATCAGGCGTACCGTCCCTCTGTTTAACTCTACGGAGCGTTTGTTGCTTCGTTACATTTAAAGATTTAAGATGACATTAGAGTAGGAGGAAAAATTGATGGATAATCGTAAAATTGGAGAGTTGATTTTTAATTTGAGGAAGGAAAAAGGACTGACACAGAAACAATTAGCCGATCAAATGAACATTTCTGATCGAACGATTTCAAAATGGGAGCGTGGGTATGGCTGTCCGGATATCTCGCTATTACCAAGTTTATCATCCCTCCTTGGCGTAAATATCGAATATATTTTAGATGGTGAATTATCGTCGAATGAATTTGTAGGGGGAAATATGAAAAAGTCTAATTATTTTGTCTGTCCGGCTTGTAATAATATTGTATTAGCAACTGGAAATATGACCATATCTTGTTGCGGAAGAAAGTTAGAACCATTAGTAGCGAAGAAAGCAACAGACGATGAAAAGCTAACCATTTCAGAAATTGATAATGAATGGTTAATATCTTGCGGGCATCGTATGACAAAAGAAAATTATATTTCATTTATTGCTTTTGCTACCGGTGACCAAGTACAGATTATTAAACAGTATCCCGAATGGAGTTTACAAACACGTATCCCGAAACGTAAACATGGCAAACTGTTATGGTATGATACTCAATTCGGTTTATTTTATCAGCTTGTCTAAAAATTTATCAGAACAATGATAAATCGCGGGTGATGATTTAAATGTTATGACTCTATTATTAATTTTCCCCTCACTTTATGAGGAGGGAATCTTTTAAACCGAAAATCTTTATAGTTGTTTTTATGAAACTTATAGGAGTTAAATGAAATGAATAAATCTTTTAATGAAACATTGTCATTGGTAAAACCGATGATTGCTTTTCTCATTCCTGTCATTTTAGCAAGTGTTTTGCAATCATTAGGTCAAGTATTTGGCATTATCGTAGTTGGGCAAACACTTGGAGTGGATTCTTTAGCAGCTATTTCTGCCTTCTTTCCTCTACTCTTTTTCCTTATATCATTTAT
Organism: Neobacillus sp. NPDC097160; assembly: GCF_044762155.1. Lineage (NCBI taxonomy): Bacteria > Bacillati > Bacillota > Bacilli > Caryophanales > Bacillaceae > Neobacillus > Neobacillus sp. NPDC097160. The sequence continues at coordinate 18,492 of NZ_JBIWDU010000015.1, forward strand.
CATTGGAATTGGCTCTGGAAGCTCAATTCTAGTTGGGCAAACATACGGTAGAGGTGATATCCCAAAAATGAAGGAAGTCGTCGGGGTTACCTTAGTCTTTACATTCATCATTTCAATTGCTGTTGCCTTAATCGGAGGATTTTTTACAGTAGATATTTTAAAATGGATGGGCACACCTGAGAATATACTGATTAAAAGTGCAGAGTATGCACGTATATTATTTATTACATTGCCCATTACTTTCTTATATATGTGTTATACAACCTTTATGAGAGGTGTTGGTGATTCAAAAACACCTTTTTATTTTTTATTGATTAGTATTATCCTAAATATTGCTTTGCTGCCAATACTTATTTTCGGTTGGTTGGGCTTACCGGAATTTGGATTAAATGGTGCTGCGTATGCTGCAGGATTAGCCAATTTCATAACATTTGTGATTCTATTAGGGTACTTACACAAAAGAAACCATATACTCAAATTAGACTCGGATATTTTGAGACATCTTCACTTAAAAGGTTCGGTGTTGAATTCCTTACTGAAATTAGCCATTCCTACTAGTATTAGTATGGTTTCAATCGCGTTGTCAGAAATTGCAGTCATCACATTTGTCAATAATTATGGTTCTAATGCAACAGCAGCGTACGGAATCGTGAATCAAATTGCAAGCTACGTTCAAATCCCAGCGATGAGTATTTCAATCGCCATTTCAGTATTTGTTGCACAAGCCGTAGGTTCTGGAAACATTTCGAAAATCAAAGAGATAAAAAAAATAGCGATTTCCTTGAATTATCTCCTTGGTGGTATTCTCATTCTCATTCTTTACCTTATACCAAATCCTATATTAGTAATCTTTTTAGACAACACCGAAACAATTAATATAGCAAAAAGTCTTATACTGATCTCATTTTGGAGTTACATTATTTTAGGCCACACTCAGGGAATCACCGCAACAATGAGAGCAACAGGTACTGTGTTATGGCCAACAATATTTACAATCATAAGTATTCTGCTGATCCAAGTTCCGGCAGCCTACTTCTTATCACATTTCACAACTCTGGGCTTAAATGGTGTATGGCTAGCTTATCCAATTGCGTTCATCGTCAATTTCTTAGCTCAATCTTCTTACCATCAATTCTTCTGGAAAAAGAAATCTTTAAAAGCACTTTTGAGTTAAACTTACTAAATAATGAAGCTATTTATTTCCTTTTACAAATAGCTTCATTTATTTCTATTTCCGCAATAAACTGATTTGCTCGTAAAAAGCGATTGATCACTGCAGACTAAGAGCGAACTTTTATCTTTACTTTATGTTAGAAATAATTTATTCCAGTCACTTTTTAACTGGTTTGCTTACTAATGCATAGCATAGAATAGTAGCAACAGCAAAGTAATAAAAGGAACGTATATTATGATCTGAACCCAAAAAGTTAGACACGAATTTTAGGCAACTTCCTGGGCATGAGTACGGTATTGAACCGGACTCATGCCTTTTAATAATACCCATTTTTTTAACATCGTCATATTTACATTGTGTTTATGAGCTATATCTTTAAAGGATTCTATACCGTCAAGGTAAGCATTAACAGCTGCTAATTTTGTTTCTAAAGAATATTTGGTCATAAAAAACTGCACCTCCAATTGTTAAGTGGTGTCTAACAATTGGGGTGCAGTTCAATATTTATTGGGTCCTTTTAATCTTAATTATGTTACTGATTAATAGTGCAGTAATAAAACCATGAGACCAGAGTGGCTTGCATAGTCTCCATCCCAAGAGTTCCTGAGTCTGTACGCTTAACCTGGGGATGCCGAGTGCTGCTAGGGTACCGAGTAAGCCGAAGTGGTCGTCTGCCTCTTCACGTGAAATGCTAACGACGGGCATGTTAAGGTGCTTACCGATAACAGTAGCGATGCCACGTAATGGCACCCCTTCATCCGCCACCCCGTCTAGTTGTGACCCGGCTGATGCCCGCTGGGGGGCCAGGCACCGAAAACCACTGTTTAGCTAGTAATCATCATACTGATCATCATCCCAATGATCAGCCCGCACATTGTTCTTTCTTACAAAGATTTTTTCATTCATTTTATTTACAACCTCTTGCTGCTCACGTTCATTTAATAAGTCAATCTCCATAATCATTCTTTCTGAAAGAGACATTTTTCCAGCAATGTACAACGTGGTTTGTTTCATTAATTCTTTAATTTCATTTTGCCCTAAAGACAAAACATCTTTTATTTTTGCTGAGTTTTCCATCCCATTCTTTAGCTGTTGAAGCCTTGTTATTGATTCTACATGATCCTTATTTATATTTTTTGTTGCGGTTACTAACTTTTTCTGAACCTTTTCTAAGTTTTCTATGCGACTAGTCAGTTCCTTCTGGACTTCTATTAATACTTGCTGTCCTTTATTTATATGTTGAAGTTCTAAGAGTATTGTATTCAGTGTTTCTTCCATGTCAAAACCTCCAATTTGATTGGCAAAACTGCCTTACTTCAATCAATCGGTTAAGTAATAGACGCCAAAATACTGCCATTGGCAATATTCTCTATTTATATATTTTAAATCTAATAGTCAAAAAATGATGATGTAGAAATTCATTTGAAGGCAAATCTTTAGAAAGTAAATAGATAGAAATTAGAAGATGTAACGCGTTGAAGTGAGCAATTGTGGGAGTCAAATCATAAAGTAAAAATCAATAACCGATAAATACGTATCTTAACACTTTCTTTATGCCCCCTTTAAATCTATTCAGACTGTTACTTTGGTATTTTTTCAACCATATTAAATCTATCATTAATTCAACCGAAAAGGTAAGTCTAAAAATGACAAAATACTGAAATTTAAACTAGGAAACAAGATTGGGTTCAGTCCCCCGGTTCGTTAAAGCTTTAGATTACCGGGGGACTGCTAGGAGTCTATGAAAATAGTTTATATATTCAAGTAGTGCAAAAATATCTCTTAAAATAAGCAATATGAAATCTCGGCAATCGAAAATAGTTCTTTCTAGGGCAACTTCCACCACTTTTGCACTTGCTTTGTGTAAAAAATCCATGACACGATTATTCCTTTTTCTATCCAAGGAAATCAACCGGTTAGTGGTATATATCCCTTCTTTTGAGTCTTTACCATTTCGTATAATACACATGTATTTGGCTCTTAATTTGTTATAGTATTGATTGATCGATTTTAACCCTGTGCCCTTGATAAGCAGAGGCTTTTGCCCCGTGTTATCGACGATAGTTGCTAGGTTATCGACTCCCAAATCAATACCCATTACTCGTCTCGTCTCAAATACAAATTCATTTTTTTGTTGATCCGTTCTTTTAATTTCCTTTTCTTGTTCACTTTTAAAGACAATCTCTATTACATAGCGGCCATATGACGGTACAATTCGAATCTGTTGTAATTTTCCTTCCGATTGAGCGACTATCCCTAGATTTAATTGCAGATGGGTTCCTGGTAATTTTAATATATTCTCATCTTTTATTTCAGTAATTTGATTCGTTAAATAGCAGGTTGTGCGGCCATTCTTCGGTTTATATTTTGGAATCTTTGGTTTACCGGAAAAGCATTCAGGATGGATTTTATATTTCTTAGAGGATTCAAAATAGCTTTTCCAATCATCATATACTTTCCTCATCGTTTGTTGATTGGACTGAGAGGGCATTGAGGTGTAATCAATCTGTTTCATGGCCTTAAATAGTGCTTCCACAAAGGTATATCCAATGAATGATTTCTCCTGGGTTGGCATATCGAAGAGTTTCAACTTTGGTTCAATTATTTTGCCCTTATTATCTACTTTCCTAGGTTTCTTTTTTGCGCTTTCATAGCTTTTCCGGCGAATTTCATTCATTTGAGGCAAATAGGTTTCAATATCCATTAACACTTGAAGCTGGTTTTCATTTCTAATTTCTCTTCTTAATGATGTGTAAACCTGGCGAATATAGTAATTAGTGATGTTATACAAATTTTTCGCCTTAAAACATAGAGAATCACAGTAATCGAACAATTCATGTTGTGGATGAATTTGTATTTTATAGGAACTATACACACTATTCACCTCCCTTTTAAAAGGAACAAATGTTCCGCACATTAATTATATCAGATAATACTAAAATGTATAGTGGGATCACTTGAACATATTGAAAAAGAAAAACAAAAATACAGCTTATATCCCCATATCTTTAGCTAGGGGTTTTACGCTGCTTTTTGATAAAAATGTTTTTTTGAACTACTCTGGGCGTTCATCCAGGTTGTAATACCAAACAAGCGGACCAAGGTGACCGAACTTACCGACCGCCTCCTCCATTAACTGGTGTGCCTCTTCATATGCGCAGGCAGGTAAAATATCCAATTCATGATACCCCATATTTCCATAGTTATAGACAAGCAGAAACCGATCTGTCTCCCAAAGCTCAAGTCGAAACACATGCCAATGGTTCGTCACTTTCAATTGAATCCCTGTGACGAATGTTTTCTCCCTCAGCCGTTGATATGCAAATTCCGCTGTCCCTCCTTTATAAGACCTCCCCTCCTCAAATACAAGTGGGTTACCTTTCGTATAAAGATGTTCCATCCCTTCCAAGGTTTCAAGATTTGTCTCCCTTTTTGTGGCCACAATCACAGGAGACAGCCTATCTACTCCTATTTCATGGTATTCGATAGTACCACTGTCATCCCATTGAATATGGAGACCCGCATCCTGAAGTACATTCGCCCACCTTCCGAGATCTGCGGAATTTTTCAATTGTTCACAAGAGAGATACAATCCATCCTCCGTTAACAAACGATGGACTATTTCTAAATAACGACTGTCACCATAGGTTAGATTCTCCTTCAAGTACGCTAGAAGTGACCAATACTTTGAAATCATGATAGGCCCCATGATCTCATGAAAGGTCCGTGCAGAAATGATTAAATCAAAAGAATTCAGGGAAAAGTGCTTAGATACCTCCATAAAATCCATTTGGTAAAAACTCACGTTGTTCAGTCCTTGTTTTATTGCCAACTCCCGAGCACATCGAATCCCATATGCACACAGATCGATCCCTACAATCTCGGCATCTGGGAACATGGTGGCGTACTTGCAAGACAGCAACCCATTATCACAGCCAATTTCCAAAATCCGTTTCGGCTTTAAATGAGTTTGCTGACTGATCCAGTTGAGCAAGGACTGATGGAAATTCATCGTCCATGATTCTACTGCCAAACTGAAGGGCAGTGTTCGGTTTTTCACTTCATAAATATTCCCTTTTAGTTTGCGGTCCATAATGGGTTGGAGTTCCTTAGCCAAGAATGGATCGACCTCGGTTACATGCTTCCAGAAGTCCTCTTTGGTTTGGCATTCCTTGATACCCAGTGACTTAAAATAGGCAGAGAAACTTTGTGATTTTAATTTGGTATTTGCAAACATAGTATTATCTCCAGTTTAGGCGTATTTATTTTGCTTAACAGGACCAAAACCTACTAGTTAGTGCTATTATCTGGTACTAATTATAGCATAAAAAAAGCTTTACTCCTTAGTGAAGTAAAGAAAAAAGTGTTTAGCGATTAAATGAAATTTTCTATGGCCTTTGGAGGTTAAACAAATATTGTTAATCCGAAAGGCTAAACGCTAGCAGAAGCCTTGGGAAGAATTCACTCACGAATGAGAGAGGAATAATGGTAATAATTCAGCACTAACTTACTTCATCACCTTGTCACTAGAAAGTGCATGTTTAAACTGTTCGATTAGGACAGGAACGATTTCAAATGCATCGCCAACAATTCCATAATGACAGTTCTGAAAAATAGGAGCTTCTTTGTCCTTATTAATGGCAATGATTAATCCAGAATTTTTCATTCCCACAAAATGTTGAATCGCGCCAGAAATCCCAATCGCAAAATAAATCTTTGGCGTTACCGTCACACCGGTTTGCCCTACTTGATGGGGATGGTCAATCCAACCCGCTTCCACCACATCCCTGCTCGCACCAACGGCTCCTCCAAGCGTTTCAGCCAAATGGTGTATTAACTGAAATCCCTCGTAGCTGCCTAAGCCTTTTCCGCCAGCCACAACGATGTCCGCTTCGTCGATTCTGACCTTCTTAACCGTTTCCTTTACAATTTCCAAAACTTTTGTCCGGATATCTTCTTCCTTTAATGAGACGGTTTCTTCGATGACCTTGCCTATTCTCCCCACCTCTGGGGGCAGCGCCTTCATGACTTTGGCGCGTACGGTCGCCATTTGCGGCCTGTATTTTTTACATAAAATGGTCGCCATAATATTTCCGCCAAACGCCGGCCTACTCGCAAGGAGTAACCCCGTTTCCTCTTCTACATCCAGCTCCGTCGTATCCGCCGTCAACCCTGTCGGCAAATCGGTGGCCACTGCGCTTGCCAGGTCTTTTCCTGTTGAGGTGGCCCCGTAGAGAATAATTTCCGGTTTATATTTATCACTGCACTCTAACAGCGCCTTCATATAGGTTTCAGTCCGGTAATGCTTAAAGAGAGGTTGATCATAGACATACACGGTATCTGCTCCATATTCAAACACGGTCTTTGTTAAAGGTTTAACATGTTCCCCGATAAGAATACCCGCTAGTTCCACACCTCGTTTATCAGCTAATTTCCTACCAGCACCTAATAATTCAAGGGATACAGAGGCAACCTCTCCATCCTTTTGTTCAATAAAGACCCAAACACCTTTGTAATCGTTAAAATCCAATTACATTCCCTCCTTACTTTCAAACAGCTCCTTCTTTTCAAGCAGGATCTGAAGCAATTGCTCTACTTGTGCTGCTGGGTTGCCTTCAAGGAATGTTCCCCCTGCCGGTTTTTGCGGAGCCCATACTTTGGAAACAATTGTTGGTGATCCCTTTAAACCAAGCTGCTTGATATCTACATCTTCAAGGTCATCAACAGACCAGATATGTGGTTTGTATCTGGCAGCTTTGAGCATGTTCGGCATCGGGGAATATGGCACGTCATTAATGGTTTTTTCAACGGAAAATAAACACGGCAAGGTGGATTGGACGACTTCATATCCATCCTCCAGCTTGCGATGTACAACGGCATATCCTTCTTCTTGATTGATATCCACGACTTTGTTCACAGAAGTGAGTGGTGGTATATCGAGCCTTCTAGCTATTCCGGGTCCGACTTGCCCGGTATCTCCATCGATGGACATTTTTCCGCAAATGATCAAATCGACGGGCCTGGTTTTTGCAATTTTTTCAATCGCCTTTGTCACGGCATAGCTCGTTGCCAATGTATCGGCACCCGCAAACCGGCGGTCCGTAATTAAATACCCCTCATCCGCGCCTATTTCAATACATTTCTTTATAGCGGACACCGCTGGAGGTGGACCCATCGTGACAACCGATACAGTCCCACCATATCGTTGTTTTAAACGAACGGCCTCTTCAACTGCATGAGCATCATACGGATTCAAAATCGCAGGCGCTGTCCTCCGGTCCATCGTGTTAGTTTTTGGATTCATCTTAATAATTTTAGTGTCAGGCACTTGCTTGATACAGGCTACAATATGAAACATTAAACCCCTCCCATCTAACTTAAAAAGCCCATGGTTTCTTTATTACCGCCATACGAAAGCTTCCAGATGTTTTACAGCTAAAAGGCTTGTTACACCCGTCTATATCTACTTTATTATGAGAGATGTCCTTACATGCGAGTTTTCTGACAAAAAATCCACGAATTAATCGGTGCCTGACCCCCACCGCGCTAGTCGAAAAATGACAAAATACTGAAAATTAAACGAAAAAAGTGCCAAGCACCACCCAACTATCTGGAAGGTCCTTGGCACTAACAACTGTAATATTATCCAATCATATGCTCCTATTCTGTTTTCTTTTCTAAACATTTTGGTTATAATATAGCTATAGAACTGCATATATTAAAAAAGACCACTGGTGCTAGGAGCAGCATACGGTCCATGCAATAGCAAGTTCCCATCAAGGGAATCAGCATTAAGCGGAAATAATCTACCTCGGTCTGCCAAACTCAAGGGTGGATTATTTTTTTTTGTTAAATGACAGAATGGCTACGATGAAGCTTGCAAATGCAATCGTAATCATGAATGTTTCAAAAACTGTCATTCAGCATCACCCCCTCTCTGCTGGGAATGTGCCGACCACCCTTGAGAAATCCTATTCTATTGCTCTTTTTTTATATCATTCATCAAACCAGAACATATATTCGGAAGACAAAGCGCAGTTTAGAGGCTTATAGTCAGATTGCCTATAGTATTGATTAAAATATTCATATTCCGTATGCAACACAGAAAGTTCTTGCTTCAAAACTGTTTGTTTGTTTTGATAAATTAGCATTTGATTTAATTTTTTCTGGGATTCTCTTATGTTCGATTTAATTTGTTGATAATCTAAGTGTGGTAAGGCCCAATTACTCATTTCTGGATATGTACCAATTTGTTCTTTGAAGAATTTGGCCTTGATCTCATTGTTACCTAATTAGGCAGAAATAAAATCAACTCCATACTTTTGCAGCTTTTCATGGACATTGGCCGTTGCGGAGTTATTATTCGAAACAATCGCAACCGACTTTTGCTCCTTTATCCTTAAACTCATCTCTTCTAACAATGAGATTTTTGGTATCTTCATCAAAGCCTAAATCCCTTCCAATAATCACACCAACATAATCCATTTCTAGGCCTTGAACTGTATGAATACATCCGATTTGGTTAGCACATTCTGGATGAATGGCCCAGTCAATTCTATTTGGATCATTCCAAGGCAACGCAAAATTATGTTCCTCAATGACAACATCCTTAACGAGATTCCCATTAACGAGATTTTTTGTCCAATCCCAGGCGTAACCTGCTAACAATCTGCCACCATGTTTATCTACTATTTCCTCTTTCAATTGTTGAGGACTAGAAACCAGTTTGAAATCAAAATCGCCTTCAAGCTTAAATGTTTCTTGGTCGTTGTTTAGTATGCTATTAAGCCAAGAGATGTAATTTCCTGATCCTGAGCAGCGGTATTGTGATTCAAGTTCAACTGTATGTATATCAGCTCCGAATCTGGCCGCTTCTTTTTCTACCTCTTTTACACTTCCAATATCTTTTTTTGATATTTTCTGAAAATCATCAATGAAGAACACGCTTATTCGTGAGGAACGTATAATTTGTGTAATTTGATTTTCTCCTTCAATCTTCTTTTTCATATGTCCTTGCTCTTTTAGTCGATGGGCTTCGTCACAAATAAGGACATCAAAATAATTTTCAGGTGCATGTACGTATGAGGCAGACCCTTTAAATAAATCTCTCACTTCCACATGACCTGAAGACCCAATTAACTTTTTACGGAGTACTTCCCTAAATGCCTGGTTAGGCGTTATATATTCCACATATGCTTTCGACTTTAACATATGACTCATTAAATTTAATCCAATGACAGATTTCCCTGTACCTGGGCCACCTTTTATAATAATCACATGCTTTTGGTCTGTCTGTGCTTTAAATTGGTTATATTTGCTCACTACTTTTTCATAGGCAACCTTTTGTTCATCAAGTAAAATAAACTCGTCATTGCCTTCAATTAATGATCCGACTGTTTCAACTAATTTTTTAGAAGGTCTGATTTTGCCATTTTCAATGGTTTCAGCAATCTCCCTCCCATTCCCTTTTGAAACCAACTTTCGGATATTCCTTGCCAAATCCCGATCATTGAATTGGAAATACACAGGAGATTCCTGTAGATAACTGCTGTAACGCTTATCTAGCAGTGGCTCACCGATACTAGCCATAATATAATTATGTAAATAAGCACAAGAATGAAGCTGAATCGATGTCGAATCACTATATAAGGACTCATTGAAATTTTGTAAATACCTCTTATACGAAGATGCTTGGTAGGCAGGATGAACCGTTTCCCGTTCCCTTCCGCCTAAAAAGGTTCGAACAATCCCATCTCCTTCAGACACTTTTGCTTTCTGCCATTGTTTCAACTCAATAATAACGGCATTTTTTGTACCCTGTTCATCTTGTCCAGCCACAAGAAAGTCGATTCTTTTTTCAGAGGAAGGCAGCTTATATTCTAATAAAACATGTGTATCCTCTTTTAAATCTGCATCCCTAAGGACCTTTGCCATTTGAGGCAGTGAGTTTTCCCAGGATCTCAATTCACTGCTTGAAACGACTTTGTTCATTTTTGCCAGGACGTTTTTCTTGAGAACGTACCCAATTTTATTTTCATAGATATGGTTTAAAAAGTTTGATGAGCTCTCATTATAAATAATCATTTGACTCTTTCCTTACTTTTGTTCAATGGGTATTTAATCGCGTTCTTAACCAGTTTGTTTAAGACTTCCTCTTCAAGATTAATCTCCATCTTATCAGCAAGCTGTACAAGATAGATTAAAATATCTGCGATTTCTTCTTTTATATTTTGTTTGGATACAGCGATTGCTTCTTCACTTGTTCGCCATTGGAAATTTTCAAGCAATTCATTTGCTTCAAGGGAAATTGAAATGGCCAGATCCTTTTCATTATGATATTTTTTCCAATCTCGTTCATCACGAAATTCTAACACTTTTTGTTGTATTTCCTTCATAGTCATTCTCTCCTATATTGCAAGTAAGGGTATCGTTATATTTGTAAAATATTTAATAATAATACCCTTATTTTAACACTGGAGATAAAAATAAACATTTTAATTTTCTTAATACTTTCCGGATGAATAAAAGTGATTGTAAAACTCATTATTCATTGGATTTCAATCCCACATAAAAAATAACCTACCTTCAGGTTGTTTCAAAGAAAGATAATAATTATATTCATTTAGTTAAAAAGAAAATCTTCATAGTTTGAATGCATATTCAATAACTTCATAACTGATATTTCATTCCTACGGTTTGCGTTAATTAAATTTGCAACATGTTTTAAGTATTCCTCTCCCGCTAAAATTTACTTTTACACTCAAAAGAACAGCCTCATATAATGAGACTGCCCAGGATAATTATTCATCTTTTTTTATAACAGTATATTTATTAGCTCCAGGTTCTCCACTAATATATAATGACTGTTGAGGTTCTAGGTAACGATGACTATTTCTGTTTTGTATAATCTTTTCTCTTAAATCATTTGCTCTTTGCAGCCTGTGATAAATGAACTGTTTTTCATCTTCATTTCGAATCATTGCCTTTTTTTAGGCTTGAATACCATTTCGTTCCGCTTTTTTCTTTCCCTTTTCCAATTTTCTTTGCTGACGGAACTCTTCTTTCCCCATTCGGTATTTGATCACTTTTTCTTTTGTAATATGCTGATTTTCCTTCTTCGATAGTACCTTAACAAACAAGTCCTCGATTTTATAACAAACTGTGTGATAAAGTCCCATTTCCCGTTCCCCCATTAACTAATCATTTTTTTTGCAACGTATAATCTTCTTCCCAACCAGCCAAGTGCAACTGCACCAATTCCGCCCGAAGCCGCTTTTCGATTGGTACTTTGTTGTTTTTCGTATAATTTCAATCCCAATTCATAATGATGTTTAAATATTACTTCACCTTTTTTATATTTAGATGGGATTTTTAATTCCCTTCCTTCTTTACCTAATGCATAACCTGCTTCCTTAATTTTGGCTATTTCCTTGTTCGACTCAAATCCTTCTTTAATCCAACCTGCAAATTTTTCATTGGTTTCGTTAGGATTTAAATATTCCAAATTTATAAAGGCTGCTTCATATCCTTTCTGCAAATACTCTTCTTTGAGCTCTGTTTGTGCTTTTTCATAACCTTCTTGGTATGCCTTTGCATATATTTCTTCGATATTTTTAAGTGTATTTTTCATATTCTTTTTCCCATCGCTGTAGCCCAAATCGGTATATTCTTTCTTCTTTGCTTCCACTCGTTCTGTAATTGCTTTATTAAAACCCTCTTCAAATGCTTTATTTAGACTTGGATGAGCAGCATTCACTGCAGGTATGACAATTTTGTCATGTTCTTTCCCAAATGCATAGCCATCATTTATTGCCTTTGTTTTTTCTCCATCTATCTTTTTCTTACCTTCATCGTATCCTTTAAGATAACCCACAGCATAACCAACCTTATATGCTTCTGTACCAACTGAATGGTTACTATTACTTGGCGTTTCTTGGTATCCATCCTTAAGACCAGCCGGATATCCTTCCTTTTCCCCTGTTGAATTGTCGTACTCCTCTTTCCTGTGAGCTGCTTGTTCAGGACTATTATTAATCAGTGTCTTATCATATCCACTGGGCGCCTCACATGGTATCCCATCATCGACCATACCATTTCCCCAACCATCCAGGTTTTCCGGATCGTAGGTAGCAGAATAGCCTTTTGAATTCCAATATTGAATCATTTCATCATAGGTGGCAAAATCACTACAATCCTTATCTGTATTTATTGGAGTGCTGTCCTCTGTTGAACCTCCTGTAGATGTTCCTCCACCATTATGGTAGTGATAGCCTGCACATAATCCCTTTGATTTTGATTTTTCACTGCAATTATGTCCACCACTTGAATCCGTTCTCCCTGAATGAGCCGAAACAAAAGTTCCAAATAATAATGTTAACAACAGTGTGAAAATTGCGACTTTTTTATTCATCTTATTCCCCCATTAAATTTATTCTAATAACTGTGTTAGATGCCTACTAAAAAATTAAATCTATCTATATACTATTTTTTAGTAAGAATTCATTTATAAGACTATAAGTGGTATTTTACCATATAAATACCATAATATCCCTATAAATGTTGTTTTTCTTTTCCATAGTCAAATTATATTTCTTAGTTTTACCTACCTGTTCGTTGGGTTGATTCCTCCATCGTACGGGTGCCCTGTTCCTACCAGTATTTGCGCTGTCATTGTCGCCAGCCTTCATTCCTCCTTATTAATCTCCTAAATTAAAGTTTTCTTTTAGCTGTTTTCTTAGCTTTTCCATATAGTCTGCACTTAGAAATCCGCTACCACCTCGAAGTATTTCTTCTACATAATGATTAGGCGGCGGTGTTTCCGGATCTTTATCGACCACGACAAATGTAAGAACATTTTTGAGTGGCCTGCCATTTAAGCTGATATCGATTAAAGCAGGTCGATAACAGCCCGTATTTACACCTTCTCTTTGATATAAATACGATAGGGCCTCTGGCGGTATTTCATAGACCTTACCTTCAACCGTGCCAGGTTCCTCAACGATATCAGCTCTACTTCCGTCATGGGCCCTTTGCGTAAAACGTAATTGATAACCACCCAAAATGCTGCACCCAATTACTTTTTGAAAATAGTGTTACCCAAACTCTGAATCTATCAGCTTTCCAACTGTCCAACATTGTTTGTCTATACAAGCAGCATCACTCAATAAATCATGATTTCGTACATTTTTTCTTAATGTTCTATAGACAAATACAATATATTTTTTCACTAAACTTCACCCCGTTCTCTTTTGCAAAGTTCCTTCCACTTGTTTTTTCGTCCAATTTACCAGACCAGAATAATTCTTTTCTTCGGTTAAATGGGTAGCGGCTTTCTTCATTTCTTTATTACGCTTGAACACCATTTTTTTAACCCCCTAATTTCCCGTGCATGCGTTTGAAGAATCTCAGCCATTTGGACTGTGTCTTGATAAATCCAATTCATATCCCAACGGTCGCTGGATTCCTCAGGGCGGAGGCAGGAGCCGGAGCCGTTTCCGTAATGAACTTGCCAATGATAATGAAGGTTTAATCCGCTTAAATATTTCTCCTGGACCACTTGAAACCATCCCCCCTGAAACACACCCGAAAATTGAACATTTGGTGCATTGCGGTGATGGCCATTGCAGATAGCGAGAGATGTGATTCCCACCAAATTAAGTGATTTTACCAGCATGGCCATGTTTGCATCTAAATCCAAGGCATCACTTTGATGCCAAATCGTCGCTGAGCAAATGCCCTCCACTGAAAATGATAGCCCTCCATGTGTACAGGGAATTCCACGCCGGAAACGTTCATAATGAGCTTTATTGTTGAAATGGGTGTATGGTTGATCAATACTTGAAACTTGTTCTCCTCCCATAAAGTTGGAATCCCTATCGTAGTCAATAGTGCTCTTGTTTTTTCCACATCAGTTTTTGTATTACCTTCTGTAAAAATAATAAAATCGTTCTTTACTGCCACAAACAACCCTCTCATTTGCAATGCCTCTGCAATTCGTTCTGTTGCATTCATCATTTCTACTTTTACTAATCTCATTCCCATCATCCTCCTTGTTACTTTCTGACTTAAGTATAAAAAACAAGGTTACGAAGTTCGTAACCTTGTTTTTTAGCCTTTGCGGAGGATTTTGCTGATATGTCAGCCTTCCAGACGTAACCTCCATTGGCTATAACCAGTATATTATCTGCGATATCATCACGACCCATGGCTTTGGACAGCTTGACTCGGATAGCTGAAATATAGCGTCTAACAGCCGTATTTCCTACCTCCTGGCTTAACCAAACCGCTTCTTCTATGCCTCTCTTTGAACAAGTCATCATACGATGATCAATCAAGTAACCTAGCATTTCCGCTTGTTTTTGCTCGAGATTTACAGCATCATTTATGCCATAAAAGTTATTTTTTAATTTCAACATTATTCATTTTTTTAAATGGACTATAACCGTTCCTTGAATTGGGATAAAACCATAGAAAAGAGACTATGGATTTTAAATCCTTCGATACAAGGTAGTAAAATTGTCCTGTTTTCAATATGCACACCCCTAGTTCATAAACACAATAGCCATCCTCTGTTATTTTTACACAAATATGTTTATGGATAGCTATAAAATGGGACTTTAAAATTTTCCGTTTTTGTGTTGATTTACATATGATAATGTACCGATGACTTCAAATGGAAAAGAGGAGTTCATGTTGAGTGAGGAAAAGAATGGGGAATCAAGTAAATCAGGTAAGTCCCTGTGGAAACCGCTTTTGGCAGCACCCGCTTTATTTTTTCTTGCCCCATTAGGGATTGGTTTGTATCTAACTCATCCATTCCCGGCAAAGACGACAAAAAATCCAGGGGAATATGGTCTTGCATTCGAAGAGATTGAATTTTTCAGCCGAAAAGATCAAGTAAAACTGTCTGGCTGGTGGATTCCAGCAGTTTCAAAGAAAAGCAAGAAAACGGTCATCACGGCACACGGTTACATGAATGAACGTGCCATGGAAAGGATTGAAGGGCTGCGGCTTGTCAAAGTCCTGTCAGAACAAGGCTATAATGTGCTGATGTTTGATTTTCGCAATTCAGGCAAATCGAAGGGAAAAACCACGGGGATCGGATACTTTGAAAGACACGATTTGTATTCAGCGATTGATTATGCGATTCAGGAAAAACATCACGAAAAAGTTGCTCTCCTTGGCTGGAGTATGGGAGCTGCCACTGCGCTTATTGCTGGATGCGAACACCCCGCAGTTTCCGTCATCATTGCCGACAGTCCCTTTTGTGATTTAGAACCTTTTCTAAAAGAAAATCTTTCGCATTGGACCAAGCTACCAAAACGGCCATTTACACCGATTGTTTATCATTCCATGCGTAAACTCTCAAAATTGACCTCACAGAAGTTTCACCCATCAATCATGTGAAAAATACGAAAGGAATATCCATCTTCATCATCCACAGTAAGACAGATAAAGCTATTCCTTATGCCGAGAGCGAAAAATTATTTCAATCGATCTCATCCAATAACTATAAAGAATTGTGGCTGACGAAAGATTGCGAGCACATTCATTCGTATCGTTTGCATAAAAATGAGTATACACGCCGTGTACTCAGGTTCCTAAATAAGTACTTAAAACTTGACTAAAACGGATATGGGAGAAATCAATAAACAAGTTAAAAAACGCTCCCCTATCATAAACAATCATAAATGAAAAAAGGGACAGACCCCCGACGCGCTAAAGCTTTAGCATGTCGGGGGTCTGTCTCTAGAACCATATATAGTGGCGGTATTGACTCTACCGATCAATTTGACTACTCAGATTAACATAAAAAAGCGAACAGTTTATTCCACTGATCGCCAAAGTTTATAACTTCTAAAACATTTACTTTCTTTTAAACCATCCACTAGGCTGGACATTTAGATTGATGTTAACTTGCTTGACCTCTTGGTATGACTCGAACCCAAAGGTCCCAAGCTCTCTCCCGATTCCGCTTTGTTTATATCCGCCCCATGGTGCTTCATTAAAGGTAGGATGGTACGTGTTGATCCAAGTAATTCCCGCTCTAAGTTTACGAATTACACGCTGTGCCTTTGCCCCATCAGAAGTAAACACGGCTCCTGCAAGTCCGTATAAGGAATCATTTGCAAGTCTAATCGCATCCTCTTCATCCTTAAAGGTTTGTATGACTAATACGGGGCCAAATATTTCCTCTTTCACAATCCTCATATCAGGAGTTGTATTCCCAAAAATGGTAGGCGCTATAAAAAAACCTTTTTCAAATAATTGATCTCCCCCACATAATAACTCCGCGCCGTCTTCTTTTCCAAGAGAAATATAATTTAACACTTTTTGCATATGCTGATTTGAAATAAGTGGACCCATTTCCGTATCCGGATCCATTCCATTCCCTACCGCGATTTCATTCGCTCTTTTCACAAGCTCAGGCACAAATTTTTCATATAATGATTCCTGCAGTAATAATCTCGAACCTGCAGAACATACTTGACCTTGATTGGCAAAAATGGCAAAAATGGCATAAAGAGCATAATCCACTGCGGTTTCAAAGTCAGCATCTTCAAATACAATATTTGGGGATTTTCCTCCTAATTCGAGCGAAGTCTTTTTTAATGTTTCAGCTGCGGATTTCATAATTTTTTTGCCAGTGACAGTTCCACCGGTAAAAGCAATTTTATCCACCAAGGGGTTTCTTGCTAACTCTGCTCCAACTGTTGCCCCCTCTCCAAGAACAAGGTTCACAACACCAGAAGGAAAACCAACAACGTCAATAATTTCAAATAATTTAATTAAACTTAAAGGTGTTTGCTCTGCAGGCTTAATGATTACCGTACACTCTGCTGCTAAAGCAGGAGCAAGTTTTTGCACTGCCATCACTAAAGGATAATTCCATGGAACAATTTGTCCTGCAACACCAATGGCATCACGGACTACATAAGCCTGAATATCATCTGGCACATCATACACTTGGCCGGATGGCTTTGTAGCTAGACCGGCATAGTATCTAAATTGGTTTACCGCATCTTCAACATCATAAATTGATTCACTTAATGGTTTCCCGTTATTCAAGGGTTCAAGTAAAGAAAACGCCTCGACATCTTTTTCCAGTTTATCTGCGACCATCGATAATAAATGAGCCCGATGGCGAGCGTGAGTATCCCCCCAGCCATCCACATAAAATGCTTTGTGTGCTGCTTGGATTGCCGCTTGTGCATCTTCAACAGAACCTTCCGTAACTTCAGCAATTATTTCTTCAGTAGCAGGATTAATAATATTCCTAACCTTACCACTGCCGCTTGTTATCCACTTACCTTGAATATACATCTGTTTAACACTCATCTTACAAAGACTCTCCCTTTTTGTTTTTATTACTTTGTTTATTTTAAAACCCTTCTCAATTATTTTTTAGTGAAATTTCCCCAAGTCAATCCACCATATTTAAGTTTGGTAAGTTACAATTCGTCTTAGAAAAAGGGGGTAGTCCCTCGGTACGAAGAACAATCTTTTTGCACATTATTAAAGTTAACTTTGGATTACTATTTCATCAGTTGTTTTCAGACTTGTGCCTTTTTTCGAATCCTTACTTAAAAATCCGGCAACGAAATTTAGGACAAAAGTAGCGACTATAATACCAATAAATCCTATTGTATATGCACCCGTTGCATCTCTGATATAGCCCATTATATACGGATATAGAAAGCCTCCTACTAAAAATCCAATTCCTAAAATAAATCCATTTGCGGTTGCAACATACTTAGTACCTACAGATTCCACTGCTGAAGCTAATGCAACAGGCATTCCAGAATAAACACCAAGACCGACTAGTGGCATCATAAATGCAACAAGACCATAGCTGCCATTGGCTAAAGCTATTGTGAGAATGATTATAGTAAGAGTCATCCATAAGCCTGCAAGTATGATAAAAGGCTTTCTTTTCCCCATCTTATCTGATACTGATCCAAAAATTATTGAAGGAACTATACCAACCAATACATAAAGAGATGTTAAAAACCCCGCAAGTCCCTCAGACCAACCAGCATCTTCTATAAGTATAGTAGGTACCCAATAGGCAATAACTGCATATAAGCCCCATTCACCAATGAAAAAGGCTGATGCCACGATGACATTTCTATCTCCTATAACTTTGAGATAGTCTTTCAAATTAAATTTTTCTCCTGATTCTTTCGCAGTTTCTTGACGATCAGTGATGTGAGGTGGATTCTTTAATAAGAAAAAGGAAATAATTAATATGGCAACTAATAATATACCTCCAATAGCTGCTCCATTTCTCCATCCCATGGCTGTTAGAACATAGGAAAATAAGTAAAGTGAAAAAACTGTCCCGATCCCATCAGATGTAAACATTACCCCCATGGCAGAACCAACCCCATTTGACTTTTCAAACCATTGGGCTGCCATAGTGTAAGGCCCTACAAACAATAAGCCTACTCCAAGACCAATAAGTGCCCTAGAAAAAACTAGTGATGAGTAATTAGGCATATAGGCAAAAAGAATTTGCCCTACAGCACTAATCAATAGTCCCCACAAAATAATATTTCTAGCGCCCCACTTATCTACCAATACTCCAACAAAAGGTAATGTTAGCCCTCCAACCAATGCAGTAACTGAAGCCAACATCCCGGTTTGGGCGTAACTAATGGATGTGTCCTCCATTAGTTGGGTTATCTGAGTCGAGTATCCAATATAAGGAAGAAAACATCCTACTAACGCTAAATATGATAACCAAAGCATTGTCCATTGACCTTTTACTTTCATATTCTCCATATTTAAGCACCCCCTAAATTATTGAAAACGAATACCTGTAGGCTAGACATCAGATATATAGGTAGAAAATAAAAAATATTCGGATAATTTTGGTTAAATTAATGAATTTTTGTATAAAATGACTTATAAATTATACTTTTTTAATTTCCTAACAATAGTTGATTGATTAACACCCAAAAGATCAGCCATGTCCCGCGTATTTTTCGATTTTGTTTTTGCCTCTAATAATATTTGCTGTTCAGCTTTTTCAAGAAAATCAAATAATTGTGGAAACTTCCTATTTACTCCCATTACTACCTCATTTGATACCAGTGATATTGGTTGATTAACAGTAAAGAAAACATCTTGACCAGTAATAACAAATCTTTCAACTACATTTTGAAGTTCACGAACATTACCTGGCCACGAATACTTTTTTAATCTTTCTAACATTAGCTCATTAATTTCAATATTCTTATTGAATTTTTGGTTGAAAAATTGAAGATAATAAAACGCCAAAGCCTCTATGTCTTCTTTTCTTTCTCTAAGAGGGGGAATAAGAACGGGAACGACATTAAGTCGATAATATAGATCTTCTCGAAAGGTTTTTTCTATAACTTTTTTTGCAAGGTCTTGGTTTGTTGCTGCTATAATTCGCAAATCTATAGGCTTTTCTTGTAATCCACCTATTCTTTTTACCTTTTTTTCTTGTAAAACCCTAAGAAGTTTGACTTGAAGGTGTATGGGCATTTCACCAATTTCATCTAAAAATATCGTGCCATTGTTAGCTAATTCGAAAACTCCTATTTTTCCTCCCTTTCTAGCGCCAGAAAATGAACCTTCCTCATAACCAAATAATTCTGATTCCATCAAGTTTTCAGGTATAGCTCCACAGTTTACTGCAATAAATGGTTTATCATTTCGATTACTCATACTATGGATTTTATTGGCAACTACCTCTTTACCAACACCCGTTTCACCTAAAATTAAGACAGTTGTATCAAAGGATGCAACAGATTTAATTAGAATTTTTAAACTTTTCATTTCCCTACTCGAGTAAATAAAGGGTTTTTTATTCGAATGTTCTTGTTGGACGCTCATCACTTCTTGCTGATAACTAATTAAAAGGTTTTTAACTTCATTTAGCTTTTCTGTTAACTCAGTAACTTCCGATGAATCTTTGGTAATAGATATAACTCGAACAATTTTTCCGTTTCCATCCTTTATTGGAACAGATTCAATTTCAAAGACTTCTCCTGATTTTGTATATTGTAATCCTTGTTCTCTTTTTCCTGTACTAAGTACTTTCGCAGTAACAGAAGGATAGAATTCTTTCTGTCTTTCTAAATCAAAAACATTTTTCCCTAAATATTGCTGGTCATCTTCAGCGGTAGCAAATGTGATATTCCCGTATCCGTCAGTAATGAGTATATTATGGAAAAAATTATAGAAGATAGTCTCTAATTCTTTAAGTATCCATTTATCCGAAGCAATATGATTACTTATTCGTCCACCAATATTCCAATCGATAACACTGTCAATTTTATCAAATTCGCTTTTTAATAGTGAAGCGTTATGAGTCTTTTCTGATGAACTTAGTTCTCCTTCATTATTAAGTATGGGTTTCGTCATTAGCTCTTCTAAAGGTAATATTAATGCCTTCTTGAAACCGACCTCTTTCACTTTTTTATATAAAGTGGACCTGTTTATATATCCTATGGTCTTTTCATTTTCTTGCAAAATAAACCATTGACAATCTAATTCTATTGCATTGAGAAGAATTGTCTCGATGGTAGTTGGCCACGGAATATAAACAGCATTTCGTATATGATATTTTCCATTATCCATACATTTCACTCCCGAAAAAAATCAATCTGCAATTTGTTACGTATTTTATATTACCTAGGAAGTGATTTAATATATGGTTGCGAAACTGTCATGTTCGCAACCATATTTTCATAATCAGAAGCTTAAGATTAAGAAGAGAAATCCCAAGTAACAGTGCGAAGATGTGTCATATCTAACATTGTATATCTGCCACCAATACGTCCCCAGCCTGTACTAGTACCAGCTGCGCCACCAAATGGTACATGAGGTTCCCAATAACCGCCGTGTTCATTGATAATTGTATTACCCGTTTTTAAGCCATTCA
The DNA here is from genome assembly GCF_044762155.1 of Neobacillus sp. NPDC097160. NCBI lineage: Bacteria > Bacillati > Bacillota > Bacilli > Caryophanales > Bacillaceae > Neobacillus > Neobacillus sp. NPDC097160. The sequence goes on from NZ_JBIWDU010000015.1 coordinate 39,581, forward strand.
TATATTTGAATGCACGAGCTGAGCTTTTTGTATACACAGCTGACTGTAATCCCAAATATGAATCGTTACCAACTTTAATAGCCTCTTCATCACTCTTAACAGTAAGGATTGGTACAATTGGTCCGAAAGTTTCGTGCTTATTAATTAAAGTATCGAATCCGACATTATCTATAACAGTGGGTTGGAAATAAAGATTAGTTGGATAATTTGTTGCTCTTCTACCGCCTAAAAGAACGTTTGCACCTTTCTCCAGTGCATCAAGTATATGTGATTCCATTTTTGAAGCAGTTGCTTCATTGTTCATTGGTCCAACTTTGGTTGACTTATCAAATGGATCCCCTAACGACCAGTTTTTTGCTTCCTCAACCACACGTTCGACGAAAGCATCGTGAACATTTTCATGAACAAGAACTCGTGCCGTAGCGCAACACACTTGCCCTGCATTAAAGAATCCTCCGTGAACAGCTCCTTTGGCTGCAGCATCAAGATCAGCATCTTCACAAACAATAGTTGGACCATTACCACTAGCTTCGATGATCGATGGTTTTAATCCAGCTGCACGGACTATTTTTTCAGCGGTAGTATGAGAGCCAATAAATCCTAATGCATCAACTCCTGGATGTTCAATAAGTTGTTGTCCTACCTTCCCGTCGCCATAAACTATATTAAACACTCCCGGTGGGATGTCAGCTTCGTGCATGATTTCTGTAAAGAGACTAATGATTCCTGGAGTATACTCTGAAGGTTTGAGAACAATTGTATTTCCTGAAGCAATAGCTGGAGCTACAAACTCTGCTAGCATAAGAGTTGGGAAGTTCCACGGAATAATAATTCCATAAACACCATTGGCTTTACGGAATGTAAAAATTCGTTTATTTTGATCTTGGGAAGGTATAATTGCTGTTTCCATACGTTTAGCATCTTCTGCGGCAATTCTAAATAGTTCTGCTGATTCTTCAATATCTGGTAATGATTCGGCTTCGTATGGCTTACCTTGTTCAAGCGAAAGTGCACGGCTTAATTTTTCTTTATTCCGGTCAATTGCATCTGCGATTGCATAACAAACGCGACCACGGTCCCAAGCTGTAGCAGCCTCCCAAGGGACTTGAGCCTTTCGAGCTGCTGCAACCGCAGCATCAATTTCATCTTCAGTGGAATCTGGAGCTCGGTATATGATTTCACCCGTAACAGGAGACACTACCTCACGTACGTTCGTACTAGCAGACTCAGACCATTCCCCATTAATAAAATTTCTCAATACCGCTGTTTTTATTTGCATATTAACAACTCCCTTTTGAAATTTTTATTTTTATATGAAATTTAATTGATGCCTAAATGGATTTAATATTCTTACTTTTTCGAATAAGGAGGTAATCAAGGTTCTATCACACTTTAAAACTAATATTTTTTTATAAATTAGAAAGTATCTTTTGTGGACTGCTTTGAATTTGTTCTGTTTCACAATAGGTAGAGAGTAAAGTAATATTCTTTTTGGTTAAGTAAGAAATAAACGTCGATGGGTCAATACATTGTTCAGGCGGTTTTACACCTTTTCCTTTGATTTCTTTATTTAATAACATTTGAGCTACAATTGATGCTGGCATACTTGTAACATAAGCTAATGCAGGAATATTCCACTTTTCTTGCCAACCACATAATAATTCCAATTTAATTGAAGCTTTTTTTCCTGCTTTAATGCCTTTTACTTCAACCATTAGTTCATCTGTCCCCCACTGAGGATTTTCAGAAATCGTTTCTTTGAGCAAGGATACTAACTTTTGTCTAGCAGAGGGGGAGTTATTGCCACGATTATTATTAAGTAGCCCAAATTGGTCCAGCATTTTAATCTTTTCAATTGTTGAAGGATCCCATGTATCCTTATAGGTTATTTCTTTTATTTGTGGAAAACTTAGAGGAATTGTAGCTAACTCAGAATGAAGAATGGAATATGTTCTTTGAATACCAAGTTTTTCATTAAATATTGTATCTTCTTCGTCACTCAAAGGCGGGATTTCATATAAATGGCCATTTTTCACAACCATAGCATTTTTTGTAGCCTCGTCTATGATTGTATCAATCGCAAAGGGGAATGTTGCTCCTGTAGTTGTAGACCCATAACGAATATGGATTTCCTCTGCAGTATCCAATTGCTCTACTCCATATCGACTTAAAATGTTGGAAATACCCGGGTCAGACCCCATACCCGGAATAGAAAGAACTCCTGCCTCCTTCATGAATTCATCATAATTTAGTTGTTCTTTAGTTAAGTTATATAGTCCACCTAAATCAAGTACATCCACTTTTGCATCAGCTGCCATTTTCATTACATCAATGTTAAACATATAATTGGTGGCATTCACGCAAACTTTAGCTTTTTTTAATAGTTCTGTCGTAGTCTCATAATCTCTAATATCTAAAGAATAAACATCTAAATTTTTGGCATTTAACTCATTCTTTAGTTGTTGGAGTCGGTTTATATCCATATCGGCTCCAATTACTTTCACCCCACTTTCAACTAGATCTCTTACAATGACATTACCAATAGTTCCGGCTGCACCTAATACAATAACTTCCTCCAAGGGCTAGCCCCCCTTTCAACCAAATTTGCATGTTTTTAACACGCTCACTAATTTATCAAGCAAGATTCGTGCCAACTTTTTAAACGCTAAAAACAAGCATTAATTAACTGCCATATCGAAAAAGATGGCATCTTGCATCAGATTTTGATGCACTATTGCATCAGGTTCTCTTTTTTCCGCTAAATAATATTAAAATCATATAATTGGATCATCAGAATTGGTCTGCAATAGGGACTACAGTAGATTCAAATACCATATTTAATTAATTTGACAGTAGGAATACTTTTACAAAATTCCACAATCTTGGGTAATTATCCTGTATTAATTTATAATTTAATAGAATAAAATACTCAAAAGAGTGAAAAAGGGTCAGATCCACTGGCTTTCCAATGGGATTATGCTTGTTATTTGAGATGATAAATTTTAAAAAAAGGAATAGGGAATTTATGCTAAAATATTAAAAGGGGAAAAATTCTTCTTGTTCAATTTATTGACAGGATTCATGAACATTCTGGATTTATTTTAATAGTGCCTAGATTTCTAATAGGGATGGGGTTTTTCTAATGCCAAATTACGAAAATGAAGAAACGCTAACAGGCGGGAATGTCTCAAACGTATATCGTTCAGGAGATACTGTTCGACGAGAATTAAAGCCAGAGAGTCTCAAAATTCACAAATTACTAAAGCACCTTGAAAGCAAAGGTTTCAATTATGCTCCAAAGTTTCTAGGTATTGATGAAAAAAGTAGAGAGATATTATCATTTATCGAAGGAGAAGCTGGCAATTATCCGTTAAAAGATTACATGTGGTCTAATGAGGTTTTAGAAGAAGTAGCGAAGATGCTCCGTCTTTATCATGATGCTGTGAGTGATTTTCTAATTGAAGAAAGCTGGCAACCAATAGATAACACCCCTCAGCCATTTGAGGTGCTATGCCATAATGATTTTGCAATTTACAACATTATTTTTAATAATAACTTGCCAGTAGATATTATTGATTTTGATGTGGCTGGTCCTTGTCCAAGACTTTGGGACATAGCCTATACTCTTTACACTTGCGTCCCCTTAAGTAGAGTCTTTCATTCTGAAACAGGAGAGGCAGTTTATTATGATTCATTCCAACATGCCGTCCGAATAAAACAAAGAGTGGATTTGTTCTTTGAATCCTACGGCATTGAGGGAATGGAAGCAGAATATTTGGAGATGGTTTTACTTCGATTAGAAGGCTTATGCAAAACAATTAAAAGAAAAGCCGAAGAAGGGGATATTGCTTTTCAAAAAATGATAGATTAAGGACATCTTGAACATTATCAAAACGATATTAAATTTATTTGTGAACAAGGAAAAAAGTGGGTTTAATGAGTAAGTTATGCCAAACTAACCTAGGTTTCAATTAAAGAAAAACCATAAAAACGGCAAGCTCAGAGCATATCATCATGAACTCTGAGCTTTATTAGTGCTATTTATTTTGGGATTTAACTTTGAATTCAAATGTTATAAATTTAGGATTGGAGGATCCTTTCCTCCCTTGTTCACACTTCCAAATTGAATAAATGCCCAAATTGTTTGTTGAATCCGAGATCAATTGTTCCAGCATGACCATTCCGATGCTTGGTGATATTGATTTCCATTGGTGTTTTTTGCTGAGAATCGTTTGTAATTGTTTTTTCGTAATCTTATAAATTCCTATTTGCGTAGTTTGTGGATTCGTAAGCAGATACACGTAAAAGTATTTGTCCTCTGGAGTCATCTCCTCTAAAACAACCGGGTTCTTCCAAAAATCCGTACGCACCATTCTATACCTTGCCATCCTTAACCAAATCCCTTCTTCTGTTAAAATTCCCTTCATAGTAGATATAGGGAGAAAGAGGGAAAAAGGATAGGTCGTTTTCATAAATATGTGAATATTTGATGACAATATAATTACTTGGTATCACTACTCCCTCAGGGAGGACTCTCATAGTATTTGCCCAACAGAAAAAACCAGAGGAAACGTCCCTCTGGTCAAGTTTTACTATTTACTTTAACTCTTCAATGGAGTTAATATCCATATACTTTGGTACAACCAATCCATTCTTTGTTCCATGGTGGTTGGATCCTAAATCATCAAAATCTTTTTTATATTGCTTATAAAATTCGTTATGGGTGATAGGCAGCTAGGCGGTCACCATAGCGTCCGTACTTCCGTTGGCCACACCGGCAAACATGGACCGACCTCTACTTGGCTTACTTGATAAAATTGTCAGGCCGGTGCCAAAACATAAATAGATTAAATAACTTAATTCATCCTTTTTTATTCTGTATTTTAAAGGCATAGTAACACATCCGGCGATGGCACTTATCAACTTTGAAAATATGATCAAAAACAAATAGGCGCAGCAAAAAGTAGAAAATATCCACTCGTTTGCTGGGCCTATTTACGAAGAGAGATTGACTTTAAATCAACCCCAGTTAATAACAGCTATAATAAATTTATTAGGATTAATATATTTTACAACAAATGGAATTAGAATTCAAATATCTTTTAATATTATGAACTCTCCCATAACAATAGAATTTACTTTAGTAAATCAATTACAAACATCCTACACAATCCGATAAGGTTCAACAATAAACGTACTGATTTCTTCAATAAAAGTACTTGCATGCTTCATTGCTTTTTGGCCATTTGTTGATTTAAAAGCATTTTCCAATGATGCAATATCCCGAAACCATAGTTCCACAATTCCGTCGATACTAACGTCATTGTATTCTGATGATATTTCTTTCTTAATACTTTGATCAGTGATTACATTTTGTGTATAACCCTCTACCCCTGGCATTGAAAGTATATGTTTTGCGTGCACTTTGTTCCATTCATACTGGAAAGTCTCAAAGTCTACATCAGACCGTCGTTTTAAAATTGACATTCGCTTAATTAGTGGTTGATCATGTGGTGTTGGTTTAATAACATTTTGTTTTGCTACAATAATTTTTATATCTCCAATAAACTCCTTTTCATCTTTTGGGAGTACTTGCGCCATTTCAGAAAATCCTTTTTCCATTTTTGTTTTGTCTTCAAACCAAAGCTGTGAAAAACCGTCTACAGCGATGTTTCCTCGAGCAAAGTTAATCCCCAACTGTGAGGAATCTGTTACATGATTTTGGGTGTAATTAATAATTTCAGGTATATTTGAAGCCAGCGGGCCGTGTTTTTCATACCAATATTTATGAAATTCATTCACTGGCATACCTTCCTTTTTTCTTAGTATCCCCATTCTAACAATCATTTTTTTACTCCCTCCTTTTGCCACTACTTTTAATCGTCAAAAGATAAATGATAATTTCAAAGTTCATTTTTTAATTCGTAAGCGATGTTCCAACATACATTTCATGTAAATGAGAATCTTGAAGCAGTTTTTCTGCTTTTTCAATTGCAACAATTTCACCTCGGACTAAAACAGCGGCATGGTCGGAAATATTTAAAGCAGCCTTTGCATTTTGCTCCACCAGAATGATTGTAACTCCTGAATTTTTTAACGTTTTTAATTGTTCAAAGATTTCCTTAATAATCAATGGGGCAAGACCAAGTGATGGTTCATCCAGCAATAATAAAGAAGGTTTTGCCATTAAACCTCTCCCTATTGCAACCATTTGCTGTTCCCCACCGCTAAGAGTACCGGCAATCCGCTTCTCCATTTTTTTTAAGCCTGGAAATAATGAATATACTCTTTCTAACTCTTCTACTAAATTGATCTTTTTATTATGCCGATAGGCCCCAAGCAAAAGATTCTCCTTAACAGTCATGTCATAAAAGATTTCTCTTCCCTCAGGTACTAAAACGATTCCTTTATTAACCATTTTCCTGATTCCTAAATTTTGTATCGGCATATCATCGAAATATATTTCGCCACTATCGGGAATTTTAATACCTGAAATAGCGGATAGCAATGAACTTTTCCCTGCACCATTAGCACCAATCAACGAGAAAATTTCTCCTCTTTTTATTTCAAATGATATATTTTTTACAGCATGAATATATCCATGATATACATTTAATTTTTTTACAGTCAGCATCAATAAACCTCCTCTCCTAAATAGGCATTGATTACTTTTTGATTCTTTTGAATCTCTTCAGGTGTCCCCTCTGCCAATTTTTCCCCATAATTCATAACCATGATTTTATCAGATACATCCATAACCGTATCCATATCATGTTCAATAAGAATTACACAAACTCCCTCGTTCTTTAGTTTGATCAATGTATGGGTTAATTCTTTTGATTCGATTCCATTCAATCCTGCAGCAGGTTCATCTAGCAGCAATATTTTAGGAGAAGTCATCAGTGCTCTTGCTAACTCTACCATTCTTTGCCTGCCATAAGGCATTTTTACGGCTTCTAATTCGGCATAATCCTCCAGACCCAGTTGTTGTATTTTTTCTAAAGCAATCTGTTTTATTCTTTGTTCTTCATTCCGACTGCCATTTCCAAAAAGGGAAGAAGTAAACCCCACTTTTCCCTTTACATAACCACCTACCATTACATTTTCTAATGTAGTAAGTTCCGCAAACAATTCAATATTTTGAAAAGTTCTAGATATGCCCAAACCTGCTAGTTTATAAGGGGCTATCCTTGTAATATCTTTATTTTGAAAGGAAATCTTCCCTTCTGTGCAATCATAAATTCTTGTTATTAAATTATATAATGTAGACTTTCCTGCGCCGTTTGGCCCGATAATTGATAATATTTCACCTTCATTTGCTTCAATAGAAATATCCTTGACAGCATAAAGGCCTCCAAACATTTTTGAAATTCCTTCCACCTTTAAAATAGACATAAAATTACTCCTTTTACGAATTTAATCAATTGAAGTTACTTTTGAAGGTGTGTCTATATGCTTAACCACCGCTTTTGAATGAAATGTACTTTTTATCAGTTTGCCGAGTGTTGGTCCAATTCCATTTGGGATAAATAATAGCACGAGGACTAATAGAATTCCGTATGCAATTATTTGTACTTCTCCTCCTGCGTTGGGAATGATTAGTGGTAGAAAATGCGTCATTCCTTCATCCATCGCTGTAATTACAACAGCGCCAATAGGTGCTCCCCATAAACTGCGAAGCCCCCCAACAACAACAATAATAATAAATGTCATGGACTCCATTACTTCAAAAGTATTTGGTGCAATGAAGGATGTTTGAAATGCATATAAGGATCCGCCAACACCAGCTATAATACCAGCAAAAATAAATGCTTTTAATTTTATTGTAAAAGCATTTATCCCCATACTTTTTGCTGCTATTTCACTGCTTCGCAAACTCTCTAATGCACGGCCAATTCTTGAGGATAAGAGATTACTAATAATGAGAATAAAAAATAATGCAAAAAACCAAATCAAATAATAATTAGGTACCTCTCCCTGCAAGGAAACACCAGCTATTGAAAATGGAGGTATACCTGAAAATCCTCCAGGTCCGCCCGTAAAATCAGCCAATTGGACCATTAACACATAAACCATTACAGCGAATCCTATTGTAATCAAGGCAAGAAAATGTTCTTTAAACCTAAGAACCGGCAACCCTATTAAAAATGCCAGAAAGCCTGATACGATTGCCGCCATTAGAAGGCCGGCAAGGGGTGGCCATCCATATGTAACGGTAGTAATTGCAGCAGTGTAAGCTCCGATTCCAAAAAAAGTGACTTGTGCAAAAGAAATTTGGCCTGTAAAGCCTAATAAAACGGTTAACCCCAAGGAAATGACTGTCAAGGTACCAATATTTATAAGAATTTGCACATAATAAGGATTTGTTAAAAAGAGGGGCAATAAACCGATTAATACTGCAATTATAGAAAGTATTTTTAAATTCTTCTTATCCACATTTAACCCTCCCTATACTTTTTTCTGCATACTTTTCCCTAAAATTCCATTTGGAAGAAAAATCATGATGACAATCAAAGCTGCAAACGCGATAAAATCGTTATAACTTGAGGAAATATACCCTGCACCAAAACTTTCAATAATTCCTAATGTAAACCCTCCAACAATTGCTGCCGGTGCACCCGTTAATCCTCCTAAAACAGCAGCAACAAAGCCTTTAAGTCCTAGCATCATTCCCATGTCATATTGAGCAAAGGTGGAAGGCGCCATAACAATACCCGCAAGTGCTCCCAAACCTGCACTAAGAGCAAACGCAATCATAGCCATTCTTTCAGTAGGGATTCCCATAATTTTTGATGCACGTAGATTGCTCATACAAGCTCGAATGGAAATTCCAAAATAAGTTTTATCAAACAGTAGGAACATTCCAATAATTACAGCAATACAAATTCCAATGATCCATATATTTTGTGGAGTAATCGATGCATTGAAAATGGATAACGGTTTCCCTTTTGTAAAAGGTGGAAGTGGCCGGGATTCTGTCCCCCAAATCACCAAGGAAATACCGGAAATCACCATGCCAACACCCATTGTTACCATTATAGTTGTTAAAATATTTCGATTATTCCTTAAAGGAAATAAAGTTAATCGATAAAATAAGACTCCGACTATAACCACGATGACAATAGTGATAATGGAAGCTAGCAAAATATTAATCCCTATGGCTGAAAGTGAAATAACAATCATGGCACCCAGCATCGTAAATTGACCTTGGGCAAAGTTAATAATTCCTGTAACGTTATATATAACTACAAAGCCAATTGCAATTAGTGCATAGATAGCACCATTTGTAATTCCAGTTAGTATTATTTGATCCATTTGAATTTCTTCACCCCTATAAAGATATTCTTTTAGAGGACAGAGCACTTCTGATCAATACAAGTTATTAATGTATGACCAGAAGGTTCTTTCCAATTTATTCAAATCATTGAATTTATTTTGCTAACACGAATTTTCCATCTTTTACTTCCATCATAACTAGCCCCGACCCATCAAGACCATTATGGTCATCTTTTGACATGTTATATTCTCCAATTTGACCAACTAATCCTTTGGTATTTTCCAGTTGTGTCCGAATTGATTCTTTTGTCACTTTATCACCGGACTTTTGGATAGCATTTGCTAAAAGATACCATGCATCCGCTGCATTGGATACCGCATAATCAGCAGATTTATACTTTTCCTCATATTTCGTTTTAAAGTCATTGATTACTTTATATTGTGGGTCTGTTTTTGGAATTTCATCAATTACTTGATACTTATAACCTGGAAATCTAACTCCTTCTGCTCCATCTCCTGCGAGTTTAATAAAAGTAGGATTTGCTGTTGCACTGCTTGTATAGAATTGTGCTTGTTTTGTGTATCCCAGTTCATAGTAATCTCTTGCTGCAACCGCTGAGCCTGGTGGAATAGCCCATGTAACGACAGCATCCGGATTCTTTTTCATTAAATTGGAAAGTTGTACTTTAACATCTGTTGCATCAGCATTAAATTGTTCAACACCAACAACTTCCATTCCTATGTTTTTAGCATTTTCTATTAAAGTTGCCTCCCCGGATTTACCATAATCATTATTGACTCTTAGCAGAGCTATCTTTTTAAATCCCTTTTCCTTTGCATCCTGTATCAGTAATTTTGTAAGTACCTTATCAGCTGGCGGTGTTTTAAATATCCATTTTTTTTCTTTGATGATAGCCATTACTGACCCATTTGAAATATATGGGACACCAGCCTGCTCAATGGTTGGAACCATAGAGAGAGAGGTTGTACTTTGCGCACCTCCTATGATGGCCATTACATCTTCATTTACCATTCTTTTTGCTTCAGTTAATGCTTTTGTTTCATTACTTTGATTATCTGACTCAACTAATTCTATTTTTTTCCCGTTTATTCCGCCTTTTGTATTGGTTTCATCCACCAGAAGCCTGATTGCGTTTCTTTCCGGAATACCCAGGGCGGAACCACCGCCAGTTACATCGAATATTAACCCAATTTTTATCGTATTATTTTCTTTCTTGCTGGATGTCTTAGAAGCTCCTGCGCATCCAGTTAGCATGATTGATATAAACAACAATCCAGTCAAAATCAGAGAAGTAAATTTTCTCATGTACAATCCCCCTTCAAGTTATTAATAGCGCTTACATTTTATAAAGATTAATTACTTAAATACCGCCCCTTTCTGATGTAATTAAAATAAAAAAGCCCAGCAAAAAAGTATAAAAAATCATACTAATTTGCTGGGCTTATTTACTGCGTAGATTGACTTTTCAACTTTAATCAATCCTTGTAAATAACAGCTTAATATTTAATATAAATTAATATTAATTGATACATTTAAGTTTTGTCAAACATTTTTGTATATTTATAATATTTTAAATAGTCAGGTTCCGTAGAATGTGGTTAGCAAATTAGACTTTTATATAAAAATACTAAAAGTTAATCAAATTTACTTCAATAATAATAAAGTGCTGAAACGGATGCGATTAAAACTCCCCGCTCGTCGTATACCTTACATTAACACATTGTGTCTTCTCACTATGCAATATTATTGTGTAAAAAAAAAAGGTCATCATCATGACCCGTAATACAAAGTTATCCAACCAAGAAACTTTGTAAACGTGGACATGATGAGGACCCAAATAAAAGTTTTTACTTTTAAGAGCTTTTTTGTCCAAATACATTGACCAGAATGGGTTAATCAAGTGCATTCCCTATTCCTATTGAATGGTAAAGCCACCATCAATATGTATTGCTGCACCGTTCACTAAATATAGATTTACCAGAAGCTAAAATACAGGCATTCTATTAAATGAAAATGGTGAAAGACTTAAATATACATATAAATTCCATTTGCTTTTGCTACCATTTCGTTATTTTCATTGTAAATAAAACAATCAATATGATTGATTCTTCTTCCCTTTTTTATCAAATGTGCATCAGCAAGGAGATAATTGCCTTTTGCTCCTTTTAAATAAGTAGTTTTCATATCAACTGTTACGACTTTTTGTTTATTGTTTTCACCTGCTCCGAAAAGATTCCCCATTGCAATATCTGCAAGTGAACATATAATGCCTCCATGAACAATCCCTATACTATTTAAATATAGTGGTTCCATTGGAAGGGTAACCTTTAGGTTGGTTTCACTTTTCCTCTCATATTTACACTTTAAAAACTCGTCGAAGGCGCATTCTACAAATTCTGTCTTCATCGTTACCCCCCTAAAAGAAGTTGGTATTTGATTAACCCTTGTCTATTAATGTTTCATTATTTTAGACAAACTCCTCAACATTAAGAACCTTTTTTAATTCCGCAGTTAAGATTGGTACAATTTCAAATAAATCCCCAACAATTCCATAATCCGCCACTTTAAAAATAGGAGCTTCTGGATCTTTATTAATAGCGACAATTACTTTTGAGTTGGACATACCCGCTAAATGCTGGATAGCTCCTGATATTCCACATGCGATATATAGATCTGGTGTTACTACTTTACCTGTCTGCCCTATTTGTAAGGAGTAATCACAATACCCAGCATCACATGCTCCACGTGATGCGCCAACTGCTCCTCCTAATACATCTGCAAGCTCTTTTAAAGGTTTAAATCCATCGTTATGCTTAACGCCACGTCCTCCGGAAACAATAACTTTCGCCTCTGATAAATCCACACCACCTGCTACTTTACGAATAACATCGCTAACAATTGCTCGAAGACCTTTTATATCTACGGAAATTATTGAAACTTCTCCTGTTCTTGCTTTTTCCTTCTCTAAAGTTTTAATATTATTTGGTCGAATTGTAGCAAAAATAATCCCTTTTTTAATTTTCTTTCTCTCAAATGCTTTTCCAGAATAAATTGGCCGAATGAACACATCTTCTTCACCATTTTTTTCGATAGCGATTATGTCAGAAATTAAACCTGTGTTTAGTTTTATTGCAAGACGTGGTGATATATCTTTTCCTTGAGCTGTATGTCCAAGGATAATCCCTTGAGGGTTTTCTAAATCAATCACTTTAAGAATTGCTTGTTGATAGGCTTCTGTCGTATAGCTTTTAAGATCTACATGATTGACAACAACAACACGATCAGCACCATAATGTATTAAGTCATTTGCTAATCCATCAACATTTTCTCCTAATATAACACCCACAACTTCCCCACCGTCCGCTACTGCATGACCTGCGGCAATAGCTTCATAGGATACCTGACGTAATTCTCCATTACGAACTTCCGCAATAACTAAAACTCTCTTTCCCATATTTACCCCTCCGTTATATTACTTTTGCCTCAGATTTTAAAAGTGAAATTAATTCTTTTACTTGTGTTTGGGCCTCTCCTTCAAGTACTTTTCCATCCTTTTTTGCTGGTGGAAGGAACACGTCAAGAGTTTCTGTTTTTGCTTCAACATCGTCCTCATCAAGGTTAAGGTCGTCTAATTCTAACGTGATCAGCGGTTTTTTCTTCGCTTTCATAATCCCAGGCAGTGAGGGGTACCGAGGTTCATTTAGCCCTTGTTGTGCTGTAACCAGAACAGGTAGTGATACCTCAACGGTTTCTTCGTTTCCTTCAACATCCCTGACAATTGTGGCTTTCATATCATTAATTTCCATATATGTAATGGTCGTTACTTGAGGAATGCCCAAAATTTCTGCAACAGCTGGCCCCACTTGACCAGATCCGCCATCAACTGTAACATTCCCACCGATAATAATGTCATAATCTTGATTTTTTAAATATGCAGCAAGGACTGTAGCCACTGTATACTGATCAATTACATCTAATTCTTCGCTATCGATTAGGACAGCCTTATCGGCTCCCATCGCGAGTGCTGAACGAAGTTCTTTTTCAGCTTCTTCTTTACCAACTGTGACTACTGTGACCTCTCCACCATGTTGTTCTCGAAGAACGATTGCTTCTTCAATCGCGTATTCATCATATGGGTTAATAATAAATTCAGATCCACCCTCTTCAATTTTTCCATTGTTTATTAAAATTTTTTCTTCTGTGTCAAAGGTTCGCTTTATCAATACAAAAATATTCATCTATTTCTCCTCCACATTATAAAATTATTTAAAGTTAAAATTTAATTTATAGTATTTGAGATAGTAAGATTATAAGATAATATAATGAAACCATATTCACACATTTTTGCTATTTCCCCTAACAAATTGTTAAAAAATAAAGGTCCAGCAACAATAAGCTTTAGCTCTTGTTACTGGACCTTTATCTATTAATAGAAGAAAGAATTTTGACCCTTCCCCATAGATAACCAGTATTAATAGTTTGATAACACGTAAATTTGCTTAGACTCTTTGTAACGATCCCATGCAGACTTAATAGATTGAATAACAGCTCCTTGAGAAGGTATTAGAGCACGTTTTCTTAGTGTATCGATTAAGGGATGGATTCCATTCTTTAAATCATATCCCTTCACAAGCGAAGTTAAATAATAGTTTGTTAAATCAGCAATAAATGTAAACTCCGCATCTTCAATAATTTCTGTTTCACTATTTATAACTAAAACGACAGTTAATGCTTTATATTTCTCATACAAAGTTGATCCTTTTGGAACCTGGGCAAATCCGGATACCAGAACAGTATTATCTTGATACATCCCTTTATAACCCCCTTGTTATTCATATTATAATTTTATACTATTTTGGGTTATCAAAGCAACGGTTTTTATAAAAGTTTCTGAATATTTTAAATCGTCATTATCGACAAAAGGCACCCGAAGAATACATTCGGATACCTTTTGTCTACACTCTGAGACATTTTTATGAAAAAGTGCCTTTCTTTTTAGGAGCGGTTTTACCCTCTATCCTCTAAATACTACTAAAGGTACATTAACGCGAAGGTATTTTCCGATAAGAATCTAAGGTTCTCCCTTTGGCCACTTTGCTTGGGAGTTCTCGCGCAAGAATTCTTTCTGCTTCCAGGGTTACCCCTATAAGCTTTTCCAAGTCAATTCCGGTGGCAATACCCAGTTCGTGGCACAAATGGACAAGATCTTCTGTTGCAATGTTTCCGGCAGCACCGCTGGATCCACCGAATGGGCATCCTCCTAACCCTCCTACTGAGGAATCAAAATGATTGACCCCCATCTTTAATCCAGCAAAGGCGTTGGCCAATCCCATTCCTCGGGTATCATGTAAATGTAAGTTTATATTTTTATCTGGCCACCTATCTTGCACTTGACCCACGAGATACTCGATGGACACCGGATTTGCCCATCCAACAGTATCACCAAGGAGTATACGGTCTGGATCAATACCGTGTGCGTTTGCTTTTTCTATTGTTCTTGAAATCAATCCAACCACATGTTGCGGATCAACATCTCCCTCATAGTTACAACCAAAAGCCGTCATTACAGCAATCGTGCTAATCGGAACATTAAACTCACGAAGAACCGCAATGCGTTCATCCATTTCATCAAATGTCTTTTCAATGGACCGATTTGTGTTCTTTCTGGAAAATGTTTCACTCGCAATGATACTAAGAACGCCTTCCAAATCGAATTTCCCAGTGGCTTGGGCTCTCTCAATCCCCTTCGAATTCAGATATATACACTGGTATTCTGTACTCGGATTCCTTTTAAAACCCTTAGCAACCAATTCCGCATCCGCCATCTGCGGTACCCATTTCGGACTCACAAAAGAAGTAACCTCAATCACAGGAAAATTGCATTCAGAAAGCAAATCAACTAAACGAATCTTGTCTTCAGTAGAGACTGGTGTCTTTTCAATTTGCATGCCTTCCCTTGGTCCTACTTCACGTATCGTTACCTTCTTTGGAAATGCCAATCCAATCCCTCCATTGTAATCTAGTCATTGACCTCCGTCATATTTTCAACGGAAATTAAGTACGATAAAAGATGCATGCAGCATCCCTCTCTCTATAAAACTGCCAATACCGATTATAGAAAACAAATACTAATGTGATAAAGTTTTCGTTATCTTTTGATAAATTATTAGCTTTCTAAGTTGATAACAATGTTTCTAGGGTTACGTGCAGTCAAAAATTCTACTGTTTCACTGTTACTTACATTACGTTCAATATGCGGTAAATACGGAGGTACTCTAAGAAAATCGCCAGGCTCATACTCTACATAGTCTTCATATCTTTCACCATGTAAGAGTCGAGTATTACCACTAATAATGAATCCGGCTGTCTCGGCCTCACCATGGTGATGTGCCCCTGAATCCATTGCAGGCTCTCCGGTTACGCGTCCAATCCATAGATTAGGTGCTTGAACTGCGGTTCTTCGGGGCATGTGTTTCGTTTGATTGGTTAACTCAGTTAAGTCTGATGCTCTTACAATCGAAACTTCTTCTCCCTTATTACCATCTCTCGGGATTTTACTATTTTCATTACGATCCACATACACTATTTGGTAATACGGTGCCATGGTAGTGACAATATCAAGTGATTCGTTGTTGCTTGCATTTTTATAGATATACGGATGATAAGGCGGTATATAAATGAAATCGCCTTCATTAAGTTCCACAGAATTTTCATAACCTTCTCCATAAAAAAAGACGGCTTTTCCCTTTAATACATAGTGAACGGTATTAGATTGTTGATGATGCTGCGCAGCAGATTCAGCAAGAGGCTCAGCTATCATTTTACCCATCCATATTTTTTCTCCAGCGGTACCCGTTTTCCATGTAATGTTCAAATGTTGAGTTTCTTCAACTTTCAACTCATTCTTTTTTGTTATCCCTAATTGACTGTAATCTACTTTACTATTAGACATATTTTCACCCCGTTTAAAATTTTTTATGTTCAGAATAAAAAGGGAAAAGTTAAGATATAAGGTAGCTTCTCATTATTGGACATCATCCGCAATGATTCGATTTTTGATCCCTCCAATTTGAGAAATATGTACCTCTACGACATCTTCTTTTTTTAATAACATTGGCGGATTACGTTTTGACCCAATACCTGATGGAGTTCCTGTCAGAATAATATCACCAGGAAATATTGTCATCGCTTTTGAAATTTCGGCAATAATCCGGTTTATTGGGAAAATCATAAGGCTTGTATTGCTCGACTGAACAGTTTTTCCGTTGACTTTACAATAAATATCCAGGTTTTGAACATCCGTTATTTCATCTTTTGTTACAATCCAAGGGCCCACAGGACACGATTTATCCATACTTTTCCCCATAAACCATTGACCACCGTGAGATTGCTGTACATCCCTTGCAGATAGATCATTTGCACACATATATCCGAAAATATAATCGGATGCTTCTTCTTCAGAAATATTTTTTCCTTTACGTCCAATGACAACAGCGAGCTCTGCTTCATAGTCTAATTTTTCTGTAAAGTTTTCTTGCAAAGGAATCCCCTCATAAGGACCAGCTATAGTGCCTGTGGCTTTTGTAAAGACTGTTGGTTTAGTCGGTAGATGAATATCTTGGCGGAAACGTTCGTTAAAATGTTCTAAATAATTCCACCCTACACACATAATGTTACGTTCTAATTTAGGTATAGGTGGTATTAAATGTTCCCTTTTTAACGGTTTTCGTTCAACGTTAGAACTTAGGACACTATTAATCTCATCGATTCCATTACGTCCTGCTTTAATTATTGATAAGACATCGGGAAATTTATCGCTAACATCAATCACTGTTTCATCTTGAACTATACCGATACTAATATGATTATCATTAAGGTAAGAAATTATCTTCATTGAAAAACATCCCTCCTTCCTTTATCCTATATCTCTCATACAGCGTAGATTCTCTTAAAAGCTGACCAGGCAGCTTATAAAAACAACATTATTTTTAGTCATTTTTATAACCTATTTGTTATCTATGTTTTGCTTTTGTAGCATTTTAGGTTATAAGCACTATAAATTTTTCAAACCTCTAGTTACCGCCCATTCCATACTGGCTCTCTTTTTTCTAGAAAAGCATTCATACCTTCCTTTGAATCTTCGGTTTCACCTAAAATAACTACTTGATCACGCAGGTAATTCAATGATTTTTCATAATCCATTCCTTGAATCATTTGCATAGCCTCTCTACCTAACGTTAAGGCAGTTGGATTTCGTTTTGCCAGCTGACGCGCAAATTGCGTCGCTTCCTCTATTATTTCGTTATCAGGATAAACCGTGTTTACAAGACCGAACTCTTTTGCTTCAAATGCATTGATCTTTTTACCTGTATAAAATAATTCATAGGTTTTTTTAGAGCCAATCGTTCGAATTAATGGTGCACTGATCATCATTCCCCAAAGTCCTACATTAATCTCCGGTGCTCCAAACAATGCACTTTCCTTTGCAAAGGTTATGTCACAGACAGCAGCTAGTCCTAATCCTCCTGCCAATGCATAACCATTGACCGCGACAATAATCGGCTTTTTCAATTGATGAATCGCAAGCAAACAATTTTTATATTTTGAGACATGCCCTTTATAAGTTAAAATGTGCTGCTCATTATTTTCACTCATGCCGCCCAGGTCGGCTCCAGAACAAAAGGATTTTTCTCCTGCTCCTGTTAATAACAAAACACGAACATCAGAGTTATGATTCAATTCATTAAGAATCGAAACAAAGTCTTCCATCATTTCACCAGTTAAGGCATTATGTTTTTCCGGTCTATTTAAAGTAATTGTCGCGACATGATCCTGAACTTCAACTAAAATATGATTCTTTCTCACTTAAACACCTTCTTCCTATCTAAATATGAGCTATTAATTCACCTTCGTTGCTTTTAAGTAGCTGTCAATGAAATTGGTAGTTGTGTTTCCAGAAATATATTCCGGATGATCTACTATTCTCTTTAATGTTGGAATATTGGTTTTTATTCCTTCTACGATATATTGATCCAATACTTCACTCATATTTTTTATCGCTTCATTGCGAGTAAGTCCCTTTACAATTAGTTTTGCAATCATCGGATCATAAAATGGAGTTACAACAGATCCTTGTTTTACAGCTAACTCGTGACGAATATTTTCTCCACTCGGAATACTTAGATTTGAAATCGTTCCTGGAGAAGGGAAGAATGTATTTGGATCCTCTGCATAAATTCTTACTTCAATCGCATGTCCGTTTATTTGCACATCCTCTTGACTGATAGACAGCGTTTCACCGTTTGCAATCCTAATCTGCTGCTCTACTAAATCTAAACCTGTGACTTCTTCTGTGACCGGATGCTCAACCTGCAATCGAGTATTTACTTCTAGGAAATAAAAATTCTTCTGCTCATCCATGATGAATTCTACAGTCCCGGCATTTTCATATCCGATCGCTTTTGCTGCGCGGACAGCAGCTCCACCCATTGATTTTCTTGTTTGTTCATCAATAAACGGTGAAGGAGCTTCTTCGACCACTTTTTGATGTCTTCTCTGAATAGAACATTCTCTTTCGCCTAAATAAATAGTATTTCCCTCTTTATCTGCTAATAATTGGATTTCAATATGTCGCGGGTTTAAAATTAGTTTTTCTAGGAACATTGCTCCATCGCCGAAAAAGTCTGTTGCCCGTTTTTGGTTCCCTTGAAAAGCCTTTCTCAGCGTTTCTTCATCATCTACCCTTTGCATTCCAATACCTCCGCCTCCAACGGAAGCCTTTAACATGATTGGGTATCCAATCTTCCTTGCTTCACGAATTGCATCTTCCACATCTGCTAACGGTGTATCCGTACCGGGAACAATGGGAACGCCTGCTTGGCTCATTAATTTTCTAGCCTCAATTTTGCTGCCCATTTGTGCTATCGTTGCAGGAGATGGCCCAATAAAGACAATCTTATTTTCAGTGCATCTCTTAGCAAATTCCGTATTTTCAGATAGTAAACCGTAACCAGGGTGAATGGCATCAACGTTTGCCTCTACTGCAACCTCAATAATTTTTTCCATATTTAAGTAACTTTCATTAACCCTCGGTGGACCAATTAAATAGCTTTCGTCTGCCATTTCTACATGTGGAGCATGTTGATCAGCCTCAGAGTATATCGCAACTGTTTTAATCCCCATTTTGTTACACGTTCTCATGATACGGGCTGCAATTTCGCCTCTATTTGCAATTAAGATTTTATTAAACACTGTTTTCTCCCCCTACGAAGTTATTTCAATTTAATAACCACATCACCATCATTTACAAAGTCACCTACGTTAACGATAATTTCATCTACGATACCGCTTACCTCTGAACTAATTGGGATTTCCATTTTCATAGATTCTAAAATCACTACATCCTGACCTTCGACTACTTGATCACCCTGTTGAACAACAACTTTCCATACGTTACCTGCCATATTTGTTAATACTTCCATTTCCATTCACCTCATAAGTTATTTTAAATTAAAGATTCTACTGCACTTTTTGATTTTCGTACCACTTTATAAATGGTTATTATCCTCTTCTAACAACTGTTTTCTTTTGTGCAATGCCTTCTAAAATGTCCCTGTTTTGGCTGTATAGATCAAACCTTTGAATCAGGTCCTTACGCAAGCGGTCACCCGGTACAACATCATCAATATAAAGCTCTGATGCAGGACTCCAAACATTAATGTCATCATTGTATTTTTCACGCTGTTCTTGAATGAATTGTTGTCGTTCAGCAGGATCCTCAATTGATTGAATCTTGTTATAATACATTGCATTGACAGCAGCCTCAGGCCCCATAATAGCAGGCTGTGCTTGCGGTAAAGCAATACATGCATCCGGCTGCATGGAAGCACCTGACATGACTACATAACCAGCACCATATGCCTTCCTAACAATGAGGGCAATTCTTGGAACAGTCGCGTTGGCAACGGTTGAAAGCATCCTGGCTCCTCTTCTAATAATGGCTTCCTTTTCAACCTTACTTCCTACCATAAAGCCAGGTAAATCAACTAGGAAAAGTAAAGGAATATTATAAGCATCGCAAAGCGAGATAAAATGGGCCGCTTTTTCAGCAGATTCAGGAAAAATAACGCCGCCCTTAACCTTTGATTGATTCGCTACGATTCCAATTGATCTTCCTCCAATTCTGCAAAAACCCGTAATCATTTCTTTTGCATACAGCTTTTTGAATTCGAAAAAGGAATCCTTATCAACAATTCTTTCAATAACTGGGTACATATCCATCGGAATACGTTGATTTTCTGGTACTAATTCTTCAATCCGTTTTCCATCAACCGGTGGTTTTGCTTCAACGATGGCCGGAGTTTTCAACCAATTCTGCGGAAGGTAGCTTAAATATTTTTTCGCAGCGTCAAGTGCTTCCTGCTCATTTTCTACTAACATATCACCTAATCCACTTATTGTATTGTGCATGCGGGCTCCGCCCATTTCTTCCATTGACACCTTTTCCCCTGTAGCCATCTCTGCCATTCGAGGAGAACCTAGGTAAACACTGGCATTTTTATTAACCATCACGACAAAATCACATAGTGCAGGTAAATAAGCACTTCCGGCTGGTGATGGTCCAAATACTAAAGCAATTTGTGGGATTAAACCTGACATTCTTGCCGTATTGTAAAAGATCTTTCCAGCATGACGACGGTCTGTAAATGTTTCAAATTGTTCATTGAGCCTTGATCCGGCTGAATCAATCATATAAATGAGCGGAATCTTTCTTTTTTCAGCCAGCTCTTGCATCCGAATGATTTTTTCAATTGTTTTCTTACCCCATGTCCCTGCTTTAATCGTCAAATCATTCGCAATGATGGCTACTGGCTGGCCACTGATATTTGCTACTAATGTAACAACGGCATCACCTGGAAGAAAATCTTCATCCTTACAACGTGCAAAAAGGCCGTCTTCCACTTCAAAACTATCTTCATCTACCAAATACTTAATTTTATCGCGGACAAACATCTTGCCAATATCTTTCATTTTCGCGTAATACGGACGATTGTCTGATGTTTTTATTTCATGAGCTTTTTCATATACGGTTTGATCAATGCCCTTTTCTTTTGTTAACGTAGTTTTTATTTCTTCCATTATATTAACCTCCTAAAATGGTCCTCTTATTAGTTATTCTTAACATACTAGATAGTTGAGACTGTACCTACTATGATATTTCTTTCGTCGGTAATCATGGTTTGAATGACCGCTGATCATATTAGTCAGCAGTTAATTTGGATACCATATTTCTTTTTTTGGTAAGGCCTCTTCCCATGCTTTTAAATACTGACCTGGTCCAGTAATACTAATTCCTAATTCACTAGCCGCTTTTAAAGGCCAATAAGGATTACGTAATAGTTCTCTGGCTATAAAAATTAAATCTGCCCGATTATTTTTTACTATTTCTTCGGCGTGAAGAGGGACCGTTATTAATCCAACTGCTCCCGTTGCAATTCCGGCATCCTGCCGAATCTTTTCTGCAAGCGGAACCTGATAGCCGGGGAAGACATCAATCCGTGCAGGTACGATGGCACCTGAACTGCAATCGATTAAATTGACCCCCTGCTCTTTTAGTCTTCTAGCAAAATAAACCATGTCATCGATAGTATTTCCTTCAGGATGGTATTCATTTACGGACAAACGTACAAATAACGGTCCAACCCAAACCCGATTGATTTCATCAACAATCTCTTCCAGAAATCGATAGCGGTTTTCAATTGTCCCGCCATACTGGTCATTTCGATGGTTTGATAATGGTGATAAAAACTGATTAATTAAATAACCATGTGCTCCATGAAGCTCAATGACATCAAATCCTGATGCTTTCGCTCTTCTGGCTGCTTCCTTAAAATGACCGATGATATCTTTCACTTGTGATATGGACAACTCATTTGGCACCGGTTGAACTTGTTTATATGGTATTGGAGAGGGAGCATAAATTTCGCCTTCAACATCTGCCTTCCTGCCTGCGTGTGAAAGCTGAATCCCTGCCTTGCTTCCATATGCATGAATCCCTTGGACAAGTTCACTTAGCCCTTCAATGTGACTGTCATCCCAAATTCCCAAATCCTTCATCGAGATTCGACCTTGTGGCTCAACCGCTGTTGATTCAAGGATAATCAATCCAACTTGGCCTATTGCCCTGCTAATATAATGCATATGGTGAAATTTACTAACATGTCCGTCTCTATTAAAGGAAGAATGCATACACATCGGTGACATAACGATTCTATTTTTTAGAACGACATCTTTAATCGAAAATGGAGAAAACAATTTAACTATGATCTTTCACCTCTTTTCACTTATTATCAGTTTTATTTCCCCATAGAGATTCAGCATCACTTTCTAAAGGAAACGCTTGCAGTTTAATTAAATGAATGTTTCATAATTGAATTATAAATCCATCTCTTTAGCTATGATTTCTTTTTGCACTTCATCAGTCCCCCCGCCAATTCTCATTAAACGGGCATCCCGCCATTCTCTGGAGATTGGATATTCATTCATATATCCATAACCGCCGTGAATTTGCAAAGCTTTATCAGCCACTTCATAATAAACTTTAGAAGCCAACAGCTTTGACATAGATATTTCTTTTACCAGCACTTCCCCTTGTTCATATTGAGCAGCTGTATTATATAAAAGAGCACGGGCAGCTTCGACATCAGTGTTCATTTCAGCAAGGTAATGTCTAATGACTTGGTTTTTTGACAGGGATCGGCCAAATTGTTCACGTTCTTTGGCATATTGCACAGCTAATTCCAAACATCTTTGGGCACCTGCAACACATGCAGTTGCTTGGATCAAACGCTCGCCATTTAATTGCCACATAAGCTGCTTAAAGCCTTCTCCTTCTTTACCAAGCAAGGCACTATCCGGAACAAAGATATTTTCTAAGAAGATTTCTGCAGTATCTGATGCATGCATTCCAACTTTTTCTAACTTACGTCCGACCGTATATCCCTCTAAATTACTGTCCACTAAAAAGATACTAAATAACGGCCTTCCGTTTTTTTCACCTGTCTTTGCTATTAAGATTTGATAATCAGCTCTTAACCCATTTGTAATAAAAACCTTGGATCCATTGATAATCCATCCGCCATCTGTTTTCTTAGCCGTCGTCCGTATTCCGGCTACATCTGATCCGGCAGAAGGCTCGGTAATACCAAGTGCAGCAATTTTTTCACCTGCTATGGAAGGCGAAAGATAATTTTGTTTCTGTTCTTCTGTCCCGAATTTTAAAATTGGATTTGTTGCCATTAATGCCTGTACATTAAATGCCATCCCTAAGCCTGCACAGCCTGATGAAGCTATTTCCTCGGTCACTGTCATGGCTGCAAAGTAATCCAAGTTGCTTCCGCCATACTCCTCAGGATAGCGTACTCCGAATAACCCCATTTGCCCCATTTTTCTAAAGATCTCATCAGGAAATCCATTCTTTTCCCATTCTTCAATATTGGGAACAATTTCCTTTTGTACAAATTTTCGAACCGTTTTTCTTAATTCCTGATGTTCCTCCATTACCTCATATTTCATTTGTATTCCCATCCTTTACTTTTCCATAAGTTTTGGTTCCTTTAACAAAATAAAAAGCCCAGCAAAAAATAGCATAATCGCATTTTTTTGCTGGGCTTATTTACGAATAAAGATTGACTTTTTTGAAGAGTCAACCTCAATAAATAACAGCTTTTATTTAATTCTTGGTCTTATTTTATAAATTAGCCAGTTTAAAGTCAAGCATCATTTTTTCGGAAAATATCAAAAAACGTAATAATTTTATACAAATTTTTAAAAAAAACCACTTTTCTTCCTAAGCGCTTTCTTTCTTTTTTAGGTCGATAAATTTTATCAATGTTTAATTTTTGATATTGACATTTATAGCTATTTATCATAAGATTCTGATAGTTTGAACAAACTATGGAAGCGCTGTTATTTATGTGGGGTATACAAAATATATCTCTCTTAGTAAATAAGTCCAGCATAAAGTTCTCTATTTACTTTATGATGGACTTATTTTTTTTTAGTAAAATGAACTGGTTGTACTATCCCCTAGTTGGGATGTCACAATAAAATGCGTCTATCCAGGAAAGGACACATGCTGGAAATTACTTTTTTACAAGATCAATTTGGTTAAAGGAGGAGATTTGCAAGTGAACTCTACATAAACATCTTAGCTGGATGAATAATTAAAAATACTTTTAAAAAAGGGGTTGAGCTATATGTCTAATAAGGGTAAAAAACTCCACTATGCATGGCGGATAGCGGTAGCTTGCTGTTTTATATATGCAGGGAGTGTTGGAATTATTGTTAGTTGCGCTGGATTATTCTATAAAGCTGTGAGTACTGAATTAGGGGTCGGTACAGCAGATATTGTTTTTTATACAACACTTATGTATTTTGTGATTACCGTCACCCTTCCTTTTGTAGGAAAAATCATTTCCAAATTTGACATACGCCTAATATTAACAGTCGCTGCACTAACGGATGCCCTTGCATTTGGATTTATGGGCACCTATACATCTGTTTACCAATTTTATGTTTCTGGTGTTTTACTTGGTATCGCCAACTCCTTCTTAATTTATGCAGCCGTACCATTGATTATTAACAACTGGTTTAAGCTTAAAATGGGAACTGTTCTCGGGCTGTCCATGACTTTTATGGGTATAGGCGGGGCAATCTTTGCTCCCATAGCCGGATATCTAATTGAAACGATTGGATGGAGAAGCTCTTATATGGCACTTGGTGTATTTGTTGCCGTCTTAACACTCCCTTTTACCATTTTTGTCATCCGAAAGGATCCAAAAGAAAAGAACATGACTGCTTATGGAGCGGAGATTTCAGAAGAATCTTTCAAAAAGGTTGTTGAGGAAACAGGAACTCCTTTCAAACAGGCAATTAAATCAGTTCCCTTCTACGGATTATTTATTTTTACAGGTCTTTTAGGTCTAGTGGTAACGGTAAGTTTTCACATTCCAAATCATCTTCTATCAGAGGGATTCTCTACTTCATTTGCGGCAACTGTCGTTACGTGTGTCATGATTGGACAAACATCCGGGAAATTCCTATTAGGCTGGTTAAACGATAAATACGGGATCAAGATGACAAATTTCGTAGGAATCTGTTCAGGTATGATAGGAATACTGCTCATTTTATTTAGTGGAAGTTTAGGAGGTATTTCTATATATATTGGAGGACTTACTTTTGGTATTGGTTATTCCTGTAGTACTCTGTTACCGCCTTTCATGATTAAAGCCGTTTTTGGAAATCGAGATTATGCATCCACCTATTCCATAATCATGTCATCGGCTACTTTAGCCATTGCCATTGGTACAACTATTTTTGGATTTGCATATGACATAACTGGATCCTATTATGCTGTATTCCTCGGCGTATTAGCTATCCAAGTTTTCGCCATTCTTATAGGTATCATAACACTAAGAAGAAAAGCTGTGTCAGGTAATAACCAAGCTATTTTAGCTTTTAATGAGAATTAATAGATTTTAGAAGTGAAATGATAGAATTGACGGTGGATTTACGATTCAGTAGTAGAAATTTATGATGTTGATTTACATAAGGTAAAAGTTTTTTATCTTGTTAAATGACTTCTCATTGGATCATTTCAAAAAAGCTCTAGTCTTTTTACTAGAGCTTTTTTGATAAAGTCAGTGAGTAACAAAATTTTTAATGGTGTTTAATATGATAAAAACGTGCTTTATGCAGAATATATATCATGAAAATATAATTTATAAACAAAGTGGTAGTCTGAGACTCAACTTTTATGACTTCAAGTTCCAGTTTCATAGCTTATGACATTTTTTAGGATTATTTTCCCCCTAAGTTTTTATATTAATTTAATCATGTATAATGGGTTATATATTCACATTTTTCAGTATACAAAAGGAGTTCAATATGGAGCTTTTACATTTAAAGTATTTTCAAACAGCAGCTAAATATGAGCATATGACAAGAGCTGCCGCGGAGCTAAATATCTCACAACCAGCATTGAGTAAGACGATAGGACGCTTAGAGGATGAGCTAGGCGCACCTTTATTTCATAGACAAGGAAAACAGATTTATTTAAATGAGTTTGGGAAAGCTTTCCTAGAACGGGTAAAACGTATATTTCTAGAAATAAATGAAGGCGTCCTTCAAGTGCAGGATATGAATAGTCCAGATAAAGGGATCATATCAATTGCCATGACGCTTCCGCATATTATGCCCAAATTTTTTGGCGATTTTCTTAAAGATCATCCGCAAGTCAAAATCAAGCATAAACAAGCATCCATTTCCGAAATGAAATATCAATTAGAAAATGCTGAACTTGACATATGTATCTCTACAAGTCCAATTATAGGTGAAAATATTGAGTGGGTTCCGTTACGGGAAGAAGAAATATTTTTATCTGTTCCTCCTACCCACCGATTAGCAAATCATAAAACGATTGATCTTATTGAAGTTTCCGATGAAAGATTTATTAATTTATCAAAAGGCTATGGATTTAGGGACATTACAGATAAATTTTGTAAAGAAGCTGGATTTACACCTAACGTAGCGATTGAAGTTGAAGAATCCTGGACGATTCAACCATTAGTAGAATTAGGCCATGGAATTTCCTTTATCCCTAATCTCTCGATACTTCGGGATTCAGCACCTAATACTGTGCGTATTAAGATTAGTCATCCAGTTTGTAAAAGAACAATAGGGATTGCTTGGAATCCAAATCATTTCCTATCGAAGGCTGCGTTAGAGTTTCGTGAATTTTCGATTGAATTTTTTAAACATAATGTAAATGAATATATTATTTAAACTGAGTCAAGGAATTGGGTAAAATCAGAACGAAGTTTTCTAAAGTAGGCATATGGAGTCTTCCTCCAATCTAATAAAGTTGGTTTTGGTGACAACTTAATTCGACATTTTGGGGAGGTACTCCTTTTTTATTCTACAGTAGACTTGAGCCTTAGGGCTCATATTAATGAGAATCATTCACGTCTATTATATACCACCAGTATTAAACCGTTTACAAAAACATTAATTTATTAAAAAGTACTAAAACTATTAAAAGGGATAAAATTGAATAAGCATGAATCGGAAAAAACGTAAAAATGTCTCAAAGAAATACACTGTATTGAAACTTGCAACACGCGAAAAACGCAAACTAATTTATATTTTGGAAATAAAAAAGCCAGTTCTCTTACGCATCTGTAAAGAAGAACTGACTTTTGTTTTTTATTACGTAATATATCTACTAAGGATCCACTTAATCCTAATCAATAAAATGATGATTCTTCTAACAAGATGCTTTCGTTATTCGAGTTTGGTAGAAGAATATGATTATTGGTTTTAGGAGACTCAGAAACACATTAGAACGGATATTGCCTTTATATGAAAATAAAAAGGACAAGGAGCGCCCCTTGTCCCTCTAAACTTATGCCTTATTGCGCCGTATAACCGCCATCAATGACTAATTCAGTACCAGTTACAAAACGTGACTCATCAGAGAGTAAGTACATGGCACCGTATGCAATATCTTCAGGTGTACCCAAGGTTGGCCACGGTGTCTTCTCTTTTAAAGGATGTTGATCGTTTTTTACTTCTGACATGGCTGTTGCAATAACACCTGGATGAATCGAATTTACTCGGATATAGTCCTTCGCTAATTCTATTGCTGCTGCTTTTGTCATTAACCTTATGGCTCCTTTAGAGGAATGGTAAGCTAAAGACGTTGGGCTTCCCACAAGTCCCCAAATTGAGGATATATTGATAATTGAACCACCACCTGATTTTTTAATCAGACTTGCTCCATGTTTCATTCCCAGGAAAGTCCCGTTCGTGTTAATTGTTTGGATTTTCTCAAACTCTTCAAGTGACGTTTCGAAAATACCGTTTCTGATTAATATCCCAGCATTATTTATTAATCCGGCTAGTCTTCCAAACTTCTCCTCTGTTTTCGAAATAACGTATTCCCAATCCTTTTCCATTGAAATATCATGTTTCAGAGTAAGAATGTCTTCTTGATCATCTTCAATTAATGAAACGGTTTCAAACAGACCTTTCTCATTAACATCCGTTAATACCAGTTTTGCACCATGTTTTGCAAACAATTTAGCTTCTGCTCTACCTTGACCACCTGAAGCTCCAGTAATTAGGATAACCTTTCCATCTAATCTTTTACTCATTCTTTAACCTTCTTTCCAATAACTGTTATATTAAAAAACTGATTTAATCGTTTCCTTTTCATTTAAATACCATTCTTTTAATTTAAATTTTTGTACTTTTCCCGTTGAAGTGACCGGAAGTTCCTGGTGCGCTACAAACCTTATATACTTAGGAATTTTAAACCTTGCTAGTTTATCAGTAACATATGCTAGCATTTCTTCTTCTGTTGCCGTTTCACCTTGTTCCAAAACAATCCATGCCATTCCAACTTCACCCATTAATGGACATGGTACTCCTGTTACATATGCTTGATTTACTTTTGAATGACTTGTAATAATATCCTCAATTTCTTTTGGAGCAACATTCTCTGCACCAATCCGATAAATTTCTTTGATTCTGCCTGTCAATGAAATATAGTCGTTCTCATCTATGACACCTAAATCACCCGTATGGAGCCAGCCATCAGTATCAATTGTTTTTACTGTTTCTTCTGGTTTATTGTAATAGCCCTTTGTAACCATCGGCCCTCTGCATATCAATTCCCCTTCCTTTCCAATTGGAAGGATTTCACCCGTGTCAATATCAGTTACTCTAAATTCAATGTTTTTTCCCTTCAGCTCTTTTAATCCTACATGCCCGCCTGGGAGCGGGCGTCCAACATATTGATTTAAATAGCGCAAATCATCAGCCGGGTCAGTTTGTAATATGCCAGCTGCAATTTCTGTCATTCCATACCCCGTATTTAGTTCATCAATCTTCATTTCCTCTTTTAAACTTTTCCAAATATGTGCAGGTACTTCTGAACCAGCACAATACATAGATTTCAGACTTGAAATATCATATTCTTTTCTTCGATATGCATTAAGTAGTCGTAGCCCTATAGTTGGAACACATAGAATATCTTCAACTCTGTGTTTCTCAATGATGGAAAGTGCTTCAAACTCTTCAAAATCACGCTGTATGATGACGCAGCCACCTACCATCGAAACTGCTACAAGACCTACAATATAACCAAAACAATGATAGAACGGAATCGGTACAAATATTCTTCTGCCTTCTTGATAGGCTCTGCTTATGCTCGTTCCTAGAGCACTTCTCCAAATCATATCATGTGTAACCAATACTCCCTTAGGTAATGATGTTGTACCGGAGGTGTACATAATATCAGTTACATTTAATACATGATCGTTATCATCTTCCTTATACCTGATTAAAAATTCATTTGATTGATCGTTACTTATTGAATTGATAAGTTCATAAAAATCTGTCGTTCCCTTATATTTTTTTCCTTTAGGTGAAAAAACAATAATTTCTTTTAAGTTTGGAAACCTTGATGATTTTTTTCCTTCGAATACTTCCGGACAAAGTTCTTTTAAGGTTGAGATATAATTAAATTGATTCCAATTGTCCAGCGTAATAATATAAGAAGAGTCTGATTGACTGATTAAATAACTTAATTCTTCCTTTTTTAATCGGTAATTTAATGGCACAGTGACACATCCGGCAATGGCACTGCCCAACTTTGAAAATATGAACTCAGGGTAATTAGGGAAAATTAATGCGATATGGTCTCCATTTTTTACCCCCAAATCAAGTAAACTTGCAGCTAATTTTATTGACAAATTTTTAGTTTCACTATAAGTCCAGGATTGTTCTTCACTGATAATATACACATTTTCTTTGTATGTTTCTGTCATCCTAAAAAATAGGTCATGAATAGGTTCAGGATTCCATTTTTTAGATATATCTTCAAATTTCTTTCTTCTTATTTCAATCGTTTCCATTTTTTCACTTCCTATTACCGTTTTTCTAATCTATTCTGACATCTGACATTGCAAAATTTATTTTTAAGGTTTAATTAAATTGCAGGAATTCCTGTCTTTTTCTTCATTAATAATATAATCTCCCCCTCTGATACGATTTCATCTCTCTGGTTATATACAAGCACTGACCTTGTAAGAACACCACGTTCTTTTTTTGACGTTTCTTGCTTTTCTTTTACGATAAATTTTGCATAAATGGTATCTCCGGGTATTACTCCTCTTTTAAATCTCCAATTGATTTCTAATAGGCCGAGTGTTGAACCATTTACTATTCCCATCATTGACTGCAGACCTGTTATAACAGATACAGATAATAGTCCATGAGCCACTCTTGTTTTATAAGGTGTTTGTTTAGCAAATTCCTCATCAATATGTAGTGGATTAAAGTCACCCGAAATCCCCGCAAACTGTACCACATCAGTTTCTGTTATTGTTCTACGTGGTGTTATCATTTCATCACCGATATTAAAATCCTCAAAAAACATATCCATTTGATTACCTCCACTCTCCGTTATATATTATTGAAATCAAAAACAAATAGGCCCAGCAAAAAGGTGAAAATATCCACTCGTTTGCTGGGCCTATTTACGATCCGAGATTGACTTTCAATCAACCCCAGTAAATAACAGCTTTTATAATTTTTTTGGATAAAAATAGATGATTCCTCAATAATCGCCCCTTTCTAAGTAATAAAAATAATAAAGCCCAGCAAAAAAGTATCATGTATCATACTAATTTGCTGGGCTTATTTACTACGTAGATTGATTTTTCAACTTTAATCAATCCTTGTAAATAACAGCTTACTATTTATTATAATCTAATATTAATTGATTCATTTAAGTTTTGTCAATATTTTGTGTATATTTAAAACATTTTAAATACACAAAAAATTGACATGTACTTTTTTATTACCTTTCAATAGCCTTTTAAATTTAAATCAATTATGAGTAGTATATAGCCTGCACCACAGTTATGCAGCATACTTGCTTTAGCAACATCTAAAGTTAAATAAGTTGTCCAGACGATTCGCTGTAAATTCCGGTAAAAGTATTTATCCTCTGGACTCATCTCCTCCATCACAACCGGGTTCTTCCAAAAATCCGTACGCACCATTCTATATCTTGCCATCCTTAACCAAATCCCTTCTTCTGTAAAAATTCCCTTCATAGTAGATATAGGGATTAAGAGAGAAAAAGGAAAGGCAGATTTCGGAAATATGTGAACATTTGATGAAGGTTTTTAAAAGGGTCTGACCCCCGGTGCGCTAAAGCGTTAGCACGTCGGGGGTCTGACCCTGGAGATTTCAATATTATTTTTAACCCATGTATCTATGGTATAATGCCTTTGCTTCTGCAATATCCTTCGTTCCATGTATGAGCACTCTTCCGTCCTTAAATAACACTAATCGGTGAGGATTCACCGTATAGGATAAAAGGTAAGGATTCCGCTCAATCGTCCCCCCTTGTTTTTCCAATAAGACTTCTAGTGCAGCCAAATCACGTAGAGTTGGACTGGGTGGACGGATCTGAACAGTATCCCTTCCACAAAGTACGGCTGTTTTCGTTTGATTTTCAAACGATAAATAAGGATACGATCGGTTTATCCCGCAAGAAGGACAATTTTCACTTTTCAATTTATCGACTTGAATCGCACTAAACTGGTTTTTCCATAAATCAAAAGACACAAGTTTGTTTCGTAATGAATCGAAGTCACCGACTAAAATTTTCAACGCTTCACTTATTTGATAAGCAACCACCATTTGAACGGCCGGGCTTATTATCCCGGCGGTGTCACAGGTTAACCCGCCTATGGGAACCGTTTTAAGTAAACATGAAAGGCAAGGCGTTTTTTCGGGAATAATCGTGTAGGAAATGCCGTAGCTTCCAACACATGCACCGTAAATCCATGGGACACCCACTTGTTGAGATACATCATTTATCATCATTCTTGTTTCAAAATTATCCGTTGCATCAATGATAAGATCCACGTGTTTAGCCCATTCTTCAAGCTCTAAGGCCGAAGCATCTGCAACAATTACTTCTATTTTCACAGATGAATTAATTGCTGATAAGCGCTGTTTGGCAGCTATGACTTTTGGGGTTCGGTTTTTGGCATCTTCTTCTGTATATAATTGTTGCCGCTGCAAATTGCTCCATTCCACATAATCACGATCAACGATGGTAAGTTTGCCAATTCCAGCGCGGACCAACGCTTCGACACTGCCTGTACCGATTGCTCCCGCTCCTATGATGAGTACATGTTTATTTGAAATCTTTTGCTGCCCCTCTTTTCCAATAGGTGAAAATAGTTCTTGTCGTGAGTACCGATGATTCATCCAATACTCATTCCTTCCTTTGGACTGCTTGCGGTTGAATATTTCTTTTTCTCGATTCTTCCAGCTTCAAAGCCTAATCGTCCGGCTTCAATTGCAAGCTTCATGGCTTTTGCCATTTTTACCGGGTCCTTTGCTGTTGACACTGCGGTATTTAATAACACACCATCTGCCCCTAATTCCATTGCCAAGGCAGCATCGGCCGGCGAGCCAATACCAGCATCAACAATCACAGGAACGACGGCCTGTTCGATGATAAACCTAAGGTTTATTGGATTGATAATCCCCTGACCGGAACCAATTGGCGATGCACCTGGCATAACCGCATGACAGCCAACTTCTTGCAGCTTCCTAGCTAACACCACATCATCTGAGGTATAGGGGAGAACAATAAATCCTTCCTTCACCAATTCTTCCGTTGCCTTTAGCGTTTCAACGGGATCAGGAAGTAATGTTTGATTACAGCCAATTACTTCCACTTTAATCATATCGCATAGGCCTGAAGCTTTCGCCAATTTTGCGATTCGCACTGCCTCAGCTGCCGTTTTGGCACCAGCTGTATTAGGCAAAAGCGTATATTTATTGGTATCCAGCTGCTCCAAAAAATTGGGCTGGCTTGGTTCAAAAATATTCATTCTTCTTACTGCAAACGTAAGGATTTCAGCATCAGATACTTCCACAGCTTCCTTTTGGATTTCAAAGCTTGGGTACTTTCCAGTTCCTAGTAATAAACGAGATTGAAAGGATAATGGACCTATTTTTAACATATCAACCGCCTCCTACAAAATGGACTATTTCAATTCGATCTTTATCTGATATTCTCGTACTCTGGTGTTCATGTTTCACTACTATTTCCCCGTTTACTTCCACGACGATGATTTTATCCTGAATGTCATAATGCTTGAGAACATCTGCAATACAAACGACATGTTTTGGTAGTTGGATTAACTCCCCATTTACGACGACTTCCATACCTTCCCTCCTACACAACTGTTTCTTTATGCCTTTCCAAATGAAAAGCAGAAAGTAGCGTTTGATCCAGTACTCTCTCTGTTAAAAGATCCGCCACTAGTTTTCCTGTTATCGGACCTAATAAAATCCCATTTCGAAAATGCCCTGCGGCAACGTACAATCCCTTCCAACTTGGATGTTCGCCAATGTATGGCATCCCATCCCCTGTCTGCGGTCGGATTCCAGACCATACTCGCTCCCATGGTGCTTCATTCAGCTTTGGAACAAGTTGTGTTGCTCTTTCTATTAAGCTTCCAATCCCTATAGGTGTTACCGTTTGATCAAATGAATGCTCAATCATGGTAGCGCCGATATAAATTTCTCCATTTCGTTTTGGTACCAGATAACACCGCTTGTCGGAAAAAATAGTAGTGTTGATCACCGGCTTTTCCGGTCTGACAGAAAAGCACTCTCCTTTAACTGGATACACATTTATTTCGAGCCCGGATTCACGCATTAATTTCGCTGCCCATGCTCCGGTGGCGACGACAACCTGTTCTCCGTGAATAACACCATGGGAAGTGTTAACCCCTTTAACCTGACCGTTTTCATAATTAATAGAAACGACTTCAGTATACTCTCGAATCTCTGTTCCAAAATAGGCTGCTGCTTGTGCGTATGCTCTTGATAAATTTGCTGGTTGTACATGGCCATCGTTAGGAAGAAACATGGCTCCTGAAATGCTTGAAGATATGGATGGTTCCAATTCAAGTAATTCCATTTTATCAAGCCATGTTATTGCAGGATCCCACTTCCTTTGGAAGGTGACTTGTTTACGTACTATGGATGCTATTTCTTCTGTTTCCGCAATTTTTAGCATTCCTTTATTGACAAACTCGATATCAATTCCTGTATATTCAAATAATTCGCTTGAGAGAGATGGAAACATGGCTTGACTTTTTAGAGCCATTTGCAATAACGGACCATCTTGTTCAATCTCTGCTTGCGCAGCCAGCATTCCGGCGGCAGCACTTGATGCTTGGCAAGCCAAGCGATCCTTCTCAAGTATGACCACTTTTCTTCCCATTTTTGATAGCTGATAGGCAATGGAGGATCCGATTATTCCGCCGCCGATAATAATCACATCAAATGAATTTTCCACTTTTTCCATCTCCAATTTTTAATACTTTTGTGTAAGACTTAATTGCTGCTAGTGGATCGCGTGCATCTAAAACTCCAGACATAACTGCGATCCCATTTGCCCCTGCCTGAAGTACCTGTGCTGTATTCTCTGGTGTTATGCCTCCAATCGCAATCGTCGGAATGTCAAGTTGTGTCAACATTGACAAGTTCCTCACTCCTTTTGGCGCCACATCTGGTTTAGATTGAGAAGGGAAAATGTGACCGTAAATTACATAGTCTGCCCCATTTGCTTTTGCATCCACTCCTTCCTCATAAGAATGAATCGAGCACCCAATCCGAAACTGAGGGAAACTTTCCTTCACAATAGCTGGTTCTAAACTGTGAAAGGCTAATTGAACCCCACCAACCCTTGTAACTAAGGCAACATCAAGGCGATCATTAATGAAAACTTTTGAAAGCGGGATATTTGCAGAATTTAAAAGTTGGACCGTTTGAAATAGTTCCCTAGCAGTTTTTTGTTTTTCCCGTAAATGGATGGCCGTTACATAGGGATGAATATCAATGAGAATTTCCCGGAACTGCTCAATCGGCATCTTACCATTGGAAATGATATGAAACTCTTTATCTTTGAAAATACACATCACCCCTTTCAGAAGATTCCGCTAAAAGTAAAAACAAAAAACCACTTCCTTTGATTAAGAAAGTGGTTGAAATTTGAAATAGAAACATACATTCTTCAAATATCCAGTTTCCACTTCCCTACGCTGGTATGATCCAGATCAGGTTCATAGAGTCCTGAAGTAGCACTTCAATCTCAGCCCTTTAAAAAGGCACCTCTAGCGGATAAACTTCATTTATTATTTTTATTGATAACCTTACATGGATAATGTTAGCACTTTTGTTAGAATTGTCAAATACTTTCTCGTTGTGCAAAATCTGCAAAAAGGTCGTCCTGTATCAAATTTTAGTATAATAGTGGGTTACATCTTTTTGTTTAAAAATGCTTCTTTCAATAGGGTTAGGAATTGAAACAAATTTTTTTCTTTTACGATTTAATAGAAATTTATTTTATACTTTTACAGAAGAATGGGGAAAATAAAAGGAAATTGAATTAGGAGGTCGATGAAGTTGAAAGAAAAGGAAAAGGAAGCAATTGAAGCAAATCAAGAAATGGATGAAATATTTTATGACTCTGGATTCAGTTCCATTAAAGGGGATACCGAAGTAGATACAGCAAATCTTGAAATCCAAGAGCAGTTTTATGGAACTGACAAAGAAGATCATTCTCTTCCTTTTCATGTTGATACCAATAATCCACCAATAAAAAAGTAAAAAAAATCCTTTTTTTTGCGCTATTTGCAATTAAAGGACTTTTTTACTTTTTAAGGTCTCAAAGAGAAAACATTATAAAAGGGAATCATAAATGTGTCAGGCAATAGGGTCTGCCTCCGATGCGCTCCATAATTGGAGCTTGCGAGAAAAGAATAAAAAATGCAGCATGATTTTTATCACGCTGCATTTTTTACACGCCCTGCTATTTTTTTATAAATTGATTTTCAACTCTCTACGTAACTCGAATTCTACCAACTCTTCTATTTCGATTACGATCTTTACTATCTAGGGCTCTTTGGGATTTATGAATACCTGGAAATGATATGAGGTCAGCCTTAAACAGGGCATAACCGATAAAGGTAGCAAATATCGAACTGCCGATCAAAAACCAGATGAATCTGCTGCCAACATTGCGTAACATATTTTCACCTCTTTACCCTCTCATTGATGATAAATATGATGAAATGATCATTTTTATGTCGTCTTGTTCAACCATGCTAAAGATTGGAGAACCTGTTCCAAGAAGAGTTAAATTAAAATCAGACGACTCTTCCACAGCATCGGCAGCTGGGTTCTTTGTATTTTCCTTTTGCTTATTAGCAGCATGAACTGATTTTTCACTCGCCATTTCTTGATAACTACATCCAAATAAACCGGTTGAAATCAATAAAATCATTAATAATATCGATACCCGCATTGACTTTGTAAATAGTCCGATAGAATAGCAACACCTTTCTTTGACCTTTAAGAATTTTTATCATTCACCACTAGCATTGGGTGAATCAAAGTATTAAAAATCTTCACAAATTTTATGTTCAGTCAAAAAAAATTCCTTTACAATGAAAGCACAGATGGTTCCTATGCAAATCCAATAGTAAAGTATAATGATATTATCCCTCCTGGAAGACAGCTTGGAAAATACCTTACTGTCTTCCAGGAGGGATTGTTCATAATCCGTATGGAAAAGAATACACTTATTTCTCATTTGATAAAAGGAGTTACCCCTTCATTTTCAAAAACTTTCTGTGCAGGTTAATGGAGCGATTCACTATTTAGACGCAGAGCTCCAAATACAGTTGGGTTTTATTCCATCTTGCGAGCTTCAAGATCCGGCATAGATAATGGTAATTCTATGCTTGGCTCTTTCGTTTTTCGCTGGAGAATAAACGCTGCTATGATGATTAAAGCACCACCGATGATTTGAATGGTGTAGATTGGCTGTGCAAGAAAGATTGCTGCAAGAATCGCAGCAACAACCGGTTCAAAAATTTGCATGGTTGATGCCCTTGATGCCCCAATCATACGGATACTCGTTACCATCAACATTGTAGGGATGGCGGCTCCAGCCAATCCTGCAAATATAAGAATAAACCACACGTATGCGGACGCATCGACAAATGGAGCAATCAATGTAGCACCTTCTCCAAAGGCCAATCCGCAAATCGCAAAAACAATAGATCCAGCGGCCAAGAAGAACGTTGTCGCATAAGTGGGTGGCAAACTTTGGTAACCGCTGCGGCCAATCATATAAAAAACGGACATACCTAGAGCTGCTCCTAATGCAAGTGCAATTCCCAGTGTACTAATTTGTACACTTTGCCCGAACAACTGTCCAATAACAGCTAAAGCACCACCTCCCAGAGAGAGGATCAACGCGATTAATTTTGGTGAATTTAATCGTTCTACACCTGTCACTGCACAAATAATCGTAACAATAGCCGGGAAAGTATAGAATAATAGCATCGCTAAAGCTACGCTCAATTCAACAAAAGCATAGAACATGGCTAAGCTATAGGCGGAAAAAGCAATTGATGCAATGATTAAGTTACGTATTTGATTACGTGGAATTTTCGACAACGGTGTTCGATCTGCCTTAGGTGGCTTACCAATACCGAAAGCGAGCAAAATGATTAAGGAAATGGTTCCAAATAATTCACGCCACATTGCAAACGAAACCGGACTCAGTCCAGCCTTGACGGCAAGGTTTGTTAAAGTTCCCAGCGTTCCAAAAAGGGTAGCAGCAATCAGCATAATGATAATCCCTAAAAGAAGCTTTTTCCTATCTCCGCTATGATTATTTAGGTTACTATTCAATAAAAACCCTCCTATATCCCAACTTATCTAAATAAATTTACCAAACATTATCAGAGCAATATACTTTGTTGAATGAGCTTTTGAAACGCTTTAATCCGCATTTTGGACATACCTACCCCTTTCCTGATATGGAAGGGCAATTGGTTTAAGATTTTTTTTAAAGGAGATTTAAGGGAAAAGTCGAACTTAATCATTACGTCCGATGATTAGGATGTTCTGTTTTATTGATTTATGTTTCCCGTACATTTCTATCTGACAGCCACTTCTAATCCGGTGACATATCTCGCTGCTGTACTCAGCATTAAATCAATATTTTCTGAGCCCATTGCATTACTGATAATTTCAGGGCGAATGCCCAATAGTTCTTTAGGCCAATTAGCTGCTGCTGCGCCGTAGATCCTAGACCATATTTGGGTTTTGTCCGCTGTAGGTTTCATCAACATCTCCCAGCAGTTGAGAGCAATTTCAATATCATTCCACTCCAATTGCTTTGCAAGCTCCAGTGCACTGGTGATACTGACCCCAGCCCCTTGCCCAAGATTCGGTTCCATTCCGTGGGCAGCATCTCCAAGCAGGGCGACTCTTCCTTTTTTCCACGAATTTAAATAAATATAATAAAAGTTCTTATCTAGTCTGCACTGATCGATTCTCTCAAGGACTGATTCCAGATGAGGGAAAGAGGATAACCAGGCGTCTTTGTTAAACGGCTCCGATAGTGCTTCTTTGTCCGCAGTCATCCCAGTTAAGTAGATATAGCGGTATTGTTCGGTCGACGGTGCAATCCCAATACGGCGGTAGGCATTCCAATGTTCTTCGGCAACACCTGTTTTATCTTCTTCAATTCTTGGAATCAAAGCACGCCACGCCCCATTTCCCACGACTTCCTTTATGCCAATATTCAGTGAATTGCGAATGTTAGAATGAACGCCATCAGCTCCAATAATTAAATCTGCCTTAAATGTTCTTCCATCCCGTAATTGAACGGTTCCGGAAGGATCAGCTGATACCGTCTCAGCATTTGTTTCAATCTTTACTCCTGCTCGCTCGCATGCCCGTACCAAAGCTTTATGGACATCTCGGCGCGGAATGACACAAAAGCGGCTTTCATTCGTGAATTTAGTAGAATGCATCAGTCCGTACGTTTTATCAATCATGTCCAGATTCGTAATAAATTCTACATTTTGGGTTGCCTCATCAAAAACACCAATAGTCTCCAGTACTTTTAATCCATTTTCCCATGTATACAGCCCTGCCCCTACTTCTCTCAACTCTAAAGATCTTTCAAATATTTGAACATCCCAATCACGTTGAGCAAGCGCTGTTCCTAAGGTTAAACCCGATAATCCGGCTCCCGCTATAATCACTTTTTTCTTTGCCAAGGTACGTCCTCCTGTCTAACCATTTTTATTGTTGATAGCTTCCTATTAATGATCCTCTTATTCTTTTGAAGCCCTTATAATGGCAACACATAAGGGCTTTAATTATGTGATTGATTATTTGCTTGTGAAAGAGTATGCAGCCACAAACCCATGAATATGTTGAACAATTGCATCCGGAGATTCCAACGTTGGGAAGTGAGTATCCCCTGGGATGACTTTAAAATCAAACCAATTATTTTCATCAGCGAACTGTTGCTGGATATCCTCATAATTGTCTACTGCTGCTTGAGAATAGATATGCACAATTGGACGCTTTTCTGTCAAAGCTTTCATTCTCTTAAGCGGAGAACCCCAGTGCTTGTATGCTTCCTCGATGACTCGGCAGGAGCGTTCCCACATGTCAAATCCCCAGCTGGCCATCTCAATGTCTAGGTGATCTTTCACATCTTTATTGTCGCTAATGCCAATCCAATGATTGAATAGATCACGTCGTCCATTGAACCACGTTTTTGGATTTCGAATATCCTGCAGGCTTTTCACAAATTCATCCATCGCTTCTACCATAATCCAATCAATGACGACAGTTTGTGGAACTCTCCTTATTCCAAGGCGTTCGGTAATTTCCATATTCGCCCATCCGCCGTGGGAAGTGGATACCGGGATTACTTTGTCGATATTGAGTGCATCCAGCACACCGATAATATCATATGCTTGATCAGATGGGCCGAAGTCTTCTGGATATGTTAGTGGATCTGTATGTCCGCGATAATTCATGCGCAGAACTTTATGTTGCTCAGCTAGCGGGCCGACAATATGTTTAAACAACCGATGATCCTGTGCCCATCCTGATAATAATAGAATAACTGGTCCGTCCGCATCTCCGTGTATATCATACGTTATCTCGTGACCGTTCATTTCAATGGATTGAAGTTTGTTTTTTTCTTGAATATTCACTTTGCCATCCCCTTTGTTCATGTTTATTTGACTAATAAATGAATGCGCTTACAAACCGACGAAAAAACATCCTTTATCTTTCTATTAAAATGATTTAATCTATAATTCACCACCTTTTACAGCTATAAAAGGGTGAGTTTGACTATCCCCTTTCTTTGTATTAATCTTAATATACTCATTGTGTTTAACGTTGTAACCTACTTAACTTTTGTAAGTATTTATTTCTGAAAATTCCAAAATGACTGAATAGTAATTATAAGTTTATGAGATTAGTAATAGGGTGCAATTCACCTTGCAAACCTTATCACTGCTACATACTACAAAAAAGGAGATTGGAACTGTGAAATTGCTATTTGCAAGTAACAGTAACTGGGAAGAGTTTCTACCCTACGGAAATCGACAATTTTACAAAAAGGGATCAATAATTCACAGACAAGGAGAAGTTGGCGAGGGTTTTTACTATCTTGAAAAAGGTTTAGTTAAAATTACGACCACGACTGCCAGCGGTAGTGATTCGCTGCTTAGAATCGCCTTGCCCTCCCAGTTGCTCGGAGTCCAGGCAATGGATCAGCTCGTCCATTATACAACGGCTGTGGCCAATAAAAATTCGGTTCTTTATTTCTTTCCCTACGAGATGGCGAAAGAACTTATGTTTCAGAAACCGGCGATGAACGAACTTTTTCTCCAGTCAGTCATCGACGAAATGTACACTCTTGCCTTAAAAATTAACGATTATAGATTACCAGCGGAACAAAAAGTAGCGATGCTTCTTTTAAATATTTATGAAGAGTTCCACCAGCACGACATCCCGTTGACGCAAAAAGATGTGGCAAACAGCACGGGACTTACGCGAATTACTGTTTATAAAATCTTTAAAGAGTGGAAAGAAAAAGGGTATATCGCTACCATAGGAAAGTCAATTTCAATCATAAACCCATCCATATTGCAACATTACGCGCAAAGAATCTATAAGTAAGGGAGAGAAGATACAATGCAACTGCGTTATAGCTGGGAGCCTTACATTCAATTTGGACAACAGCTGGAGATTAACGAAGATGCCTTTATCTATCAACAACAAGAGGAAGGTAAGGGATTTTATTATTTGAATAAAGGATTAATTATGAATACCATTATTGATCCTGATGGGACTGAACACGCAATAAACTATATAACCGAAGGAATGCTTTTTGGCGAACCCGGCATCTATGATAAACCATATATGGCTAACGCTCGTGCAATTCGCTCTTCTTCCGTTTATTATTTTTCCAACATTGCCTTTAAAGAAACTTGCCATAAATTCCCTGAAGCCAGAATCGTCTTTACTAGGGCTCTACTATACAAACTTCGTACCTTAGCGGAAATTATTACTTTCATGAACGGAACGACCGAACAAAAAATCGCCCATTTTACGATAAAATTAGATTATGAAATTGGGGAAATGATCCCGTTTACGCAAACGAACTTTGCGAGATTCCTCTGTGTTTCGCGAAAAAGTGTCAACCAAATCATCAATAAATGGCAAAAAGAAGGAATCATTAACGTAGTTGGTGATGTATTAGAAATCAAAGACAAACAGCGGCTAATGGACATTCGTACATCGAATGCTAAATTAGATTACAATTCCGATTACCTTTTATCCCTACATCGGGAAATCGCGAAAAACAGGTTGTGAGATAGAAATCTCACAACCTGTTTATTTATCTTAACAAATTGTTGGCAGATTCCAATAATACCGGCCATGCCTCCGTCTCCGGCAAAATAAGCTTGAAATGCTCAGCAGTCGAAATGGTTTTCAAGGTAACTAAATCACCTGCCTCTGCGGCAGCTTTTTTAAAATGTTCACTTAAACCGACCGGAACATTGACATCCAGAATCCCATGAATAAGCACAAGCGGTACTCGTATCGGCAAAAGTTCCCGCGGTGACCCTTCTTGATACCGGCTGGTCTGCTCTTCCGGCTTTCCGCCTATTAAATCACGAGTCGGGTTATCGACAATCCCATACAGTGTCTCTTTCCATTGATGCACATCATGCATCATTTCCAAATCACTCGCGCCCGCAAGACTGATGACACCTTTTAAAGGTAAAGGTTTTTCAGACGTATGTAATTCGCTGTCTGAGGAAAGATTATGTCGAGC
Organism: Neobacillus sp. NPDC097160; assembly: GCF_044762155.1. Taxonomy (NCBI): domain Bacteria; kingdom Bacillati; phylum Bacillota; class Bacilli; order Caryophanales; family Bacillaceae; genus Neobacillus; species Neobacillus sp. NPDC097160. The sequence continues at coordinate 82,219 of NZ_JBIWDU010000015.1, forward strand.
CGCCAGCCATAAAGCAAGATGACCTCCCGCTGAATGCCCGATAGTAATGCATCGATTCACATCAAGCGGGTACGTTTCTGTAAGAACCCGTATATAGTCGGCCGCTTCTGCGTTATCTAAAAACGTTCCCGGCCAGCCCCCTCCATCTTGGCCAACCCGACGGTATTCCACATTCCAAGTAGCAATCCCTTGTTTTGTGAATGCTTCCGCCATTTTATTCATTTGCTCCAGATCAAACTTCGCTCTCCAAAAACCGCCATGAATAATCATCGCCACCGGAAACGGACCATCGCCCTCCGGAAGTCGCAAATCACCAAATTGATTCTCATTTGCACCGTAAGCGATACGCTTTATATTGTTTTTTTCTTCTGTATTGATCACAAATAACCCCCTCCCCATATGAAGGTCTCCTTTCATGATGTATTTGCCAACAAAGCATACATCTATGGCAGTGTGCCCTCTTTTTTATTTTCCAGAATATTATTTCATGTACTCTTACGCTACAGCCTCGTTGTGCCATAGTAATGACAGCAGCTTTTCCACAGCATGTTAGATTTACGCTGTAAAATATAAGTAATTTACTATTCTTTTGACGTACATTAATCTTATTATAGAAAAGTTCTAGAACGTTGTAACCTAGTTAACTTTTATTGTCTAATAATCGCGAATGACAACACTTAAGCATTTATAAGCATTTAAGGTAAAACATTAGAGGATGGTCACCTACCCTAAAGCTAGAATCAGATAATGATAATGATAGAAAAACCTCCAAGCTCTCGAAACTCATGGGCGCTGCGGCCGAGACTTAGTCGCTTATGAGTCATTTCTTTTGGGAAAAAATCAGACTGTTATTTTTCCACATTCCCCCTCTTTTTTGTATTCTTTGCCAAAAAGGTACCAGTCACCATGTGAATCTTCACATGGTGACTGGTACCTTTTTATTAAACTTCTTCAGAAAGATTTTTAATAGCCACTCGCGTTTGTTCCACATTTCCTTTTCTCAAGCTGAACATAGCAATAAACGAGATACAGTAGAGGATTGCAAGGTAGCTGCTCCAGTGGCAAAGGAGTACAAGAATACTCACTGCTGAAGCAGATAGGAAGAATCCATACGCTTTCTTCATTCCAAATCGATCCATCACTTGGCCAAATGTTAACATCCCTGCTTCAATGAAGTAAATTCCTTAGCACTTCCGCTTGCATACGGCTTGTCTCAATAACCTCTTCTACTACTTTTTTGCTTTCCGGATCAAGATCTCCCCTTAAGAGTTCCTCTGAATATTCAACACCGTATTGGTCCACTCCTTTTAAGGCGTCTTTAATAATTTCTCTTGTATCATTCGTAAGCATAACCTTATGCATAAAACTGTGCATCTTGCCTGATACCCCTTCGCTATCTGCAGGAACACCATTTAAATTTTGGATCCGTTCGGCAAGTTTTTGAGCATTCTGTTTGGCCTGTTGCTGCATAGATTGAAACTTCTGCTTTACTTGTACATCATCCAGTCTTTGAATATGATGTTAAAAAGCATGAATTCCCAGATAAGTACCTCTTAATAATGTATTTAATTCCTCAACCACAATCTCTTCGTTTTTCATTTGCTCACACCCGTTATCCCTTTTTCTATTATTATGAGGGTTTCAGGATTTATTATCCTATATGTTTTTTTTGATCTGGTAGTCGTGAAACGTCTCCAATAATTTTCAAATTCATTCATAGCCTTCGATCATCCAAATCTATTGCTTTTTACATAGAAAGAAACATAAACATATCGGTTTATATTTGTTTAGTGGAATTGTAGAATAAAGGAAACATGATAAAAAGTATGAAGGGAAGGAAGTGCTCGCTTTGGATCAAAAGTACGCTGGACATACATTGTTTCAATCTGTACCATTTGGAAATGAAATGTTAGCAAGCCGGTTAGTTATGGCTCCAATGACAAGAATCTTTTCGCCTGGAGGTGTCCCAGGGGAAAATGTTGCACAATATTACCGTAAACGTGCAGAGAATGGAATTGGGCTCATCATAACTGAAGGGACAGCTATTAATCACCCAGCTGCAGTAATGAGCCCCGATATTCCCCGTTTTTATGGGAAGGACGCCTTAAACGGCTGGGCAAATGTAGTTAACGAAGTCCACCAAGCAGGTGGCAAAATCATTCCACAATTATGGCATGTTGGTGCAGCACGAAAAGCAGGCAGTGAACCAAATATTGACGCACCTCCTGTAAGTCCGTCTGGATATACTTTAAGAGGCAGCAGAAATGAGAAAATAAAGGCTTTAGCGAAAGAAGAAGTCACTGAAATGATTGGTGCATACGCTGAAGCCGCATCAAATGCGAAGCGCATCGGCTTTGACGGAATTGAATTGCATGGAGCACATGGATACTTAATTGATCAATTTTTTTGGGAAGTAACGAATAAGCGTAATGATGAGTATGGTGGGGATCTAGGCGAACGAACAAAATTTGCGGCAGATATTGTTCGTGCTTGCCGAAAAGAAGTAGGGCCAAATTTTCCAATTGTCTTTCGTTATTCACAGTGGAAAGGAACCGATTATCAAGCTAAATTAGCTAAGAACTCTAAAGAGCTTGAACAATTGCTCACCCCCTTAGTTGAAGCAGGCGTAGATATTTTCCACTGCTCTACAAGACGAATTTGGGAACCTGAATTTAAAGATGAAGATCCATCGTTAAACTTAGCCGGCTGGACTAAACGAATTACTAAAAAGCCAACGATTGCAGTTGGTTCTGTCGGAATTAACCGCGCATTTCTGAGCAATCAGGATAATGATCATGTAACAATTGAAGACAATCTCAGAATTGTAGATGAAAAAATCAAAGCAGGAGAATTTGACTATGTAGCAGTCGGCCGCGCACTGCTAGCTGATTCAGAATGGGCAGTAAAACTCAAAAATGGTAAACTTGATCAAGTTTTGCATTATACTAAGGAATCCGAGAAACACCTAATTTAATTACATTCAAGAACCGTGCGTTTTTTCAGTATGCAACTAACATCTTTCAAAAAAATGGGGTCAGTCCCCCGGTACTTTACCGGGGGACTGACCCCAAAACTTCTTGTTTTTGCGTTCAAATCTGTAATTTGGAGCTAATTTTAGTTTTTTATTTGTTGATTAATGATAAAATTTCTGATCGAGCATTACTGTCAGATTTAAACACGCCTCGAACTGCGGAGGTAATTGTTTTTGCCCCTGGTTTTTTAACCCCACGCATAGTCATACACATATGTTCTGCTTCAATTACAACCATTACACCATGTGGTTCTATTGTTTCCATTATTGTCTCTGCTACTGTTGAAGTAATCCTCTCTTGCAATTGAGGTCGTCGTGAAAAGGCTTCTACAGCTCTAGCTAACTTACTTAACCCAGTAACTCTGCCGTTTCTAGGAATACATTATTATTTTCATATATGAAGGTAGTTAAAAAATGAGCCTATTAAACACCACGCTTATTACCCCAAATATAAGTGTGCAGTTGAGGCAGAACTTTCACGTTTTTGAAATCATGATCTAACATTACTTTATCTATCAACCATTCGTATTTAGTCAATAACTGGTTTACAAGCTGTTGGTTGTCGATAGATTTATTATCAGCATTACCTACCTGAAGGAAAAATGGAGTGTCTGGGTAACGTAGATGAACCTTCTTTGCATAATCGTAATCCTGATCATCAAAAACAACAACTTTCAAACTAACATGATGAGTAGACTCTGTTACCTTAAGCTTTTCGATAATAGTGTCAAGAGTAGCAAAATCAGTATGCATTCCAGAACTTGGTGGTTTAGGTGAAATTGTTAATTCATCAATATCAAAAAACCAATCCTGCCACTTACTTCCCTGCGTCTCTAGACCAATTTTTATTTTTTTTTCTTTAAGTAGATTAACTAAATAACTGAGATTCTTTAATAATGCGGGATTTCCACCAGATATAGTTACAAAAGAAAACCCATCTCCACCATGAGAAACAAGTTCTTTCCATATTTCGTCGGCTTCCATTTGCTTGATTAAATCTTTACTAGAACCGTCCCATGTGAATGCAGAATCACACCATGAACAAGAATAATCACAGCCGGATGTCCTAACAAACATCGTTTTTTGCCCAATGACCATTCCTTCACCTTGAATGGTGGGTCCAAAAATTTCCATTACCGGTATTTTAGTCAATCTCCATCCACTCCCTTCTTGCTTCCGCATAACTAGTTGGAGTTTCATAGAGACGGACAAATTCAACTCTTGCCCCTAAATATTGTTGCTGACGGTCTTCGTTATTTAGTGATTCTTTCATTTTTTCATAAATCCAGACCACCATATTCTCTGCTGTAGTATTCATTAGTGGAAGTGTTTCATTCAGATATTTATGATCAAGATATATTTCGATTTCATTTTTCCAAATATCTTTTATATCACCAAAATCAATCATTAAACCACGGTCATCCAAAAATCCACTTATACCAAAAACCACTTTATAAGTATGACCATGTAAATTCATACATTTCCCATCATAAGCGTGTAAATGATGGGCTGCATCAAAAGTAAATTCCTTACTCACTAAAACTCTCTTGTTGTGATATTTTAACTGATCACGATGAATATCTTTGTCAATTTTTTGAAGTTCATCGACAATTCGAAACCCGAACATCTGTTATCGCTCCTTCCGAACTTCTAAATATTCCTCAAGACCTTTTTGCCGCAATTTGCATGCTGGGCACTCACCGCAACCATCTGATATGATTCCGTTGTAGCAAGTTAATGTTTTTTCACGAACATATTCAAATGCCTCTAATTCCTCTGCTAATGCCCATGTATCTGCTTTGTTCAACCACATCAATGGGGTATGAATGACAAATTGGTCGTCCATTGACAGATTTAGTGTAACATTCAATGACTTGATAAAGACATCCCGACAATCTGGGTAGCCGCTAAAATCGGTTTCACAAACACCGGTAATTAAATGTTTGGCACCAATCTGTCTTGCTAACACACCAGCAAAAGTTAAAAATAATAAGTTTCTGCCTGGTACAAAAGTGGATGGAAGTTCCCCTTCGCATCCATCGGTTACTTCAATATCAGAACGAGTTAATGCATTCGGAGCCAGTTGATTTAACAACGACATGTCTAAAATATGGTGATTGACACCAAGTTCATTTGCAATATTTTTTGCACATTCAATCTCAAGACTGTGCCTTTGATTATAGTCGAATGTAACAGCTTCTACTTCTTTAAAGTTTTTTAGCGCCCAAAATAAACAAGTGGTGCTATCCTGTCCACCACTAAACACAACAATTGCTTTTTCATCTTTTAGCATATTTAGGAACCTCCCCTTAAAATAGAAAAAAACAGCACCCCAAGATAGAAGTACTGTATCTTAGTTTTTTTAGGGAGGGGTGCTACAACCTCCACCGCAAACTTGCGGATTTCTATTTATATAAGTAATTAACATAAATATAGTACTATTAATATGCCTGTTTGTCGACAATTTTCGAGTTTTTCATCTATTCATGTAATTTCTTTAATTTCAAACAGATCATATACACTAAACCTAATACAATCCAAATCCCACCAATCAGTTTGGCCAGTGGAGCTAAGCTAATCCATACGTAGCCAATAATAATCAATCCAATGATTGGAAATATGAGGTGATTTAGATAATCATTGCTCTTCTTTTTACGAATAAAATAGTTAATGACTGAAAGATGAAGTATCATGAATCCCGTTAATGCCCCAAAATTTACGATTGAAGTTAAGCTATCCATATGGGATGAAAAAAGTGTGGCAACAACTAATGATATAACAGCAACAATAATGGTACTTGTATAAGGTGTCTTATATTTTGGATGTACCTTTGCAAAGAAGGCTGGTAATTTCTTATCCCTGGCCATACTGAATAAAAGACGTGCTATTGCTGATTGAAAAATCATGGCATCAGCAATACCAAAGGCAATTGCCACTGCCGCTGCGGTAGTCCATTTTAACCAGGCACCGCCAGCTATCTCAGCAACACGATTTGTATTCAGCGATTGATTATGCGATTCAGGAAAAACATCAGGAAAAAGTTGCTCTCCTTGGCTGGAGTATGGGAGCTGCCACCGCGCTTATTGCTGGATGCGAACACCCTGCGGTTTCCGTTATCATTGCCGACAGTCCCTTTTGTGATTTAGAACCTTTTCTAAAAGAAAATCTTTCACATTGGACCAAGCTACCAAAACGGCCATTTACACCGATTGTTTATCATTCCATGCGCAAGCTCCTCAAAATTGACCCCACAGAAGTTTCACCCATCAATCATGTGAAAAATACGAAAGGAAAATCCTTCTTCATCATCCATAGTAAGACAGATAAAGCTATTCCTTATGCTGAGAGCGAAAAATTATTTCAATCGATCTCATCCAATAACCATAAAGAATTGTGGCTGACGAAAGATTGTGAGCACATTCATTCGTATCGTTTGCATAAAAATGAATATACACGCCGTGTACTCAAGTTCCTAAATAAGCACTTAAAACTTGACTAAAACCATTTACTTCCACGCCTTGTATTGCTGTAAATAAGTTAAAATAGTAGAAAAAACACTCACCTATCATAGACAATCATAAAAAAAGAAAAAAGGGACATACCCCCAACACGCTAACACTTTAGCACACTGGGGGTATGTCCCAGGAATTCAGGCCTTATAATTCATTACTTCCCTCCTCGACTCATCCACAATCGTTTTCAAATCATGCCCAGATGGATTCTGGAATAAGCGAAGTCCAAACTCCTGTGCTACGGCGAAAAGATGGTCAAAGATATCAGCTTGGACCGATTCGTATACCGCCCATCTTATATCATTTGAAAATGCATATATTTCTAGTGGGAGCCCGTGTTCTGTTGGCGCTAACTGCCTAACCAATAAGGTCATTTCTTGATTGATTCCAGGATGATGTTGAATGTAATTTCGGATATACTCCCTAAATACACCAATATTGGTAAGAGCCCTTCCATTCACTGGATTGCTCCGGTTAATATCGTTGTTCGTATTGTACTCAGCAATTTCACGTTCCCGATCGATAATATAGTCCGAGAGAAAGTCGATTGTAGTAAATTTCTTCATCATTTCCTCGGTACAAAATGAAATACTATTTGTATCAATAAATAATGATCGCTTGATCCGTCGTCCTCCAGAATTTTGCATCCCTCTCCAATTTATAAAGGAATCGGATATCAGTGCATAGCTTGGAATCATGGTAATCGTTTTATCCCAATTTTGTACCATTACTGTATTTAAAGAAATATCAATAATATCCCCATCCGCCCCGTATTTTGGCATTTCAATCCAGTCACCCACTCGAACCATATCATTTGAAGCCAATTGAATCCCAGCCACAAGACCCAATAACGAATCTTTGAAAACCAACATAAGAACGGCGGAGAGGGCGCCAATCCCGCTTAGAAAAACAAGTGGGCTCTTACCAATCAGGTTCGCGATTACCAATATAATCCCCAGTGTTATGACGATAATGTTAACTACCTGGATATACCCTTTTATTGGCTTAACCTTAGATATCTCATAAGTTTGATAAATATCATTAATCGCGTTTAATAAGTTGTTCATCACCATTAATCCCACAATGATTAGATAGGCAATTGCACTCTTTTCTATCAAATTTTGATAGCTTGGAAAGGTTGATGAAAAAAAATAAATAATGATTGCAGGAACAAAATGCGATAACTTATGAAAAACTCTTCTTTCCAAAAGTATTTTATCCCACGTAAATTTGTTATTTTTCACAATATGGGTGATAACCCTGATTACTACTTTTCTTGTGATAAAATGCGCTACAACACAGATAATCGATATTAAAAGAATCATAATCATAATAGAAAGATACCCAGCAATGGTGGGATCTATTTCAAATTCTAAAAGTAGGTCACTTATGTAATTCATATATTCTTCCCCCTTGATGTTATTTTGTAATGTTTACAATTATAACAGAAAGCCATTAGGAAGGTCCGCTCGGGGCTTTATTTCATCCTATTCTTTACTATCATAAAACCCCCAAAAAACATTGATGTAACAACATTTCAAGTGGATCCAAACCTTTAATGATTCATAAATTTCCCTTGATAGATCGTATAATGCCATATCTCTTTCCTACATCGTCCCCTTCTCTCGTGCCTTCACCCCACCCTCTTAAAACATCCCGCTATAGCTGGAAAACGCTCAAATTCCTTTCTCATGTCCCGAAACGAAATCACACCTTTGCCTCTAGAAAGCTGGAAATCTAGCGAATATTCGTAACAGTTCAATGGAGTTTGATGAAACGTCCTGCTATATAATTGGATTGCTTCATGCTCGCTGGCTGCAAAGATAAAGATAAAATCCTTCTGATTTATCTTCAGTGAATAGATGCCAATCTTATGAAAACCTAACACATTGTTTTGAATCAATTCCGCTACTTTCTGATGATCCGCTTGATCAAAGTCTATTTTGGAAATATTGTCAGCTAATGAAATCTTCCGCTCAGCTAGTAAATGGTAGAGATAATGGGCCAATGAGGATTCTTCAAAGATTAAACTATCCCGGTACATTTCTTCTACAATCATGTGATAGCACCTCGTTTTTCGATTTTTTTATTATCCGTTGATTTCGTTCTTAAAGAACGAATGGATTGTTATATTGATGTAAGACTCTGTTCTTTCCGTTCCTCAATTGCACCTGTATGCTCGTTGTACTTCACTGCAATGGTTCCAACTGGACCATTCCGGTTTTTCGAGACAATGATTTCAAGGGAATGATCCTCAGCGTCCTTGTCATAATACGCTTCTCGGTACAGGAACAAAATGACATCGGCATCCTGTTCCACACTGCCCGATTCCCGAATATCAGACATCATCGGCCGTTTATTGGCCCTTGATTCTACCGATCGATTGAGCTGCGCCAAACAAATGACGGGGCAATCAAAATCCTTCGCTATCGTTTTGAGGGATTTCGATATTTCCGTTACCTGCAAATGGGAATTCCCTCCATAAAATTGACCTGAGTGGATCAGTGTTAAGTAATCAATAAAAAGGATCGGTTTCTTGTGCGGAAATTGACTCATTAACTTTCTCGTTTTCGCTCTCATTTCGGCAATCGTTTGTCCAGACCCGTCAAAGATTTGCATATGGGTTTCATTAAGATCACCGATTACATCCGACCATTTATTCTTTTGACTTTCATTTAGCATTCGTTTCGGATCCCGCATTTTTGCCCGGTTAAAGCCCCCTGTCGAAGCAATTAATCGAGAGGTGATCAGCCTTTCAGGCATTTCTAAGGAGAATACAAGTGGCAGAAATCCTGCCCAACCCGACATTTTTGCAAAATGAAGCATCACATCTGTTTTTCCCATCGAAGGCCTTGCCCCTACAATTGTCACTTCCCCGCTCTGAAAGCCTCCTGTCACTTCATCGAGCTTTTTGATACCCGTTGTTACACTTTTCAGGTGTAGTTGATCCTCCCATGGTGCCTCATAGATATTGGATAACGCTTGTTGTAAGGACGTGTGATCCTCCATCTTCATTTGGTTAATTTTATCCAACTCCCCAATGACTTTCGCAATCTCCCAATCATTCATCGCTGCAACCGTTAAGATGTTTCTCTTTTCCCGTTCCTTCCACAGTTCAAGAATGAGCTTCTCCGTTCCGTCAAATTTCTCAAGATCCGCATACGATAACAGCTCCGAAAGGTAAGACATTCCACCTAATGATTCGAGGTCGGGTAAAGTGGTCAAGTGAAGCAAATCAACATTCATTCCAGCTCGATTTAGCTCAACCATTCTTCGCATGATTTCTTTATGACGTGTACTTTCTAGCTGTTCAGGTTGCACCACGGTATCCTTGAGTAAGTACTCCGCCTTCATCAAGCTTCCTAAGAACGTTTTTTTGGCCATACTCATCACTCTTCACCTCTTGTTAGGTCGAGTTCAAATCTGCTGGGAATATCTCTTCCGGCAGTTGATTGTCTAGTCTTTACGACAGGCTTTTGGTTCTCCTGATAGGAATCAATTTCTTCTACGGTCAGTAAAGATTCGTTTTCCCAGTTTTTCAGAATCCCCACAATATAGTTCAGCTTTCGCTTGTTATTTGCACAGGCAATATTCATCGCTTTTAAAATCAACTCTTTCGGCTGTAAAAAGCTAGAATCATCTAACCAAGATAACAGCTGTTGTTTCGCATTTACGTTCGAGAAGCCAAATCCGTTGTTGTCCCAAAACTCAATAATTTCTTTTACGTCTGCTGTTTTTTGATGACACTCTGAATCCGGATTGTTCATCCTATTTGGAGTAAAAGCTTTTTGTTGTTGTTTTTCTTTTTCTTTTTCTTCTTCTTCTTCTTCTTCTTGTCCACTTATCGTATAACGATACGTCAACGTGTCGTCAAGGTCTTCACATTCATCTAGATATGTATCATTTTCATCTCGGTCGCAAACTTCATTGGCTGCTTGTTTACAAAAGGATTCATATAGGCTCCGGATTTCTTGTCTTTGAATCGATTCCGAAATATATTGAATGAGTGATGAATCCTCGACATCCTTTAATTCAGAATAAATACAATCCATCATCGGTTTCCCGCCTTTATCAAGGTTATCTTTCCCCCAATTTTTAATCGCGAGTTCTCTTGTTTCAGGATTGTATCGAATCAACTTGTGATGATTAAGAAATCGATCCATTAACGAATGAACACTCTCAATGGAATAGCCCAAATCGTAAGCCATTTGTTTTTTCGTAATTTGATAGATTCCAATTTGAGTCGTATTAGGATTCGTAAGCAGATAAAGATAAAAATACTTATCCTCTGGACTCATCTCTTCAGATACAATCGGATTTTTCCAAAAATCAATACGAACCTTTCTAAACTTTTCCATCTTCAACCAATTCCTTTCTTCTCCTAAAATTCCCTTCATAGTAGATATAGTGATAAAGGGTGAAAGAGGATAGGCGGTTTTCATAAATATGTGAATATTTGATGACAATGTAATTACTTGGTCCTCTTGCTCCCACTAGAGGGATGACCCAAATTGCATCCAAAAAGCATTATTTTAATGTAGAAACCTGATTGCTAAAAAAATAAATTACCAATACTAAATTGAATGGTGTCAAAATAAAAACCGTCTATCTCGTACAACATCTCCTCTTCCTCTTAACGGTTGATCACTACCTGACGCTTTTTGTTATCCATTTGGAGATTATTAAGTATTCAAATAAATTAATAGAGCAAAAAATGCAGCATGATTAAATCACGCTGCATTTTTACACGTCCTGCTATTCTTTATAAATTGATTTTTTCTCCTTTTCAACGGAACCCGTAGGACCGTCCATGTGGTTTTTGTCCATCATTAACCTCTTTATTTTTTCACGAGCCCCGGCACGCCAGCCTTTAACGGCAGAAACTGACACTTGCTCTAATGCAGCAATCTCACTTGAAGATAAGTCATAGAGGGCCGAATAGATGACCCACTTTGTTTGGTTAGGTGTTAGACCCGTGCAATAAGAGCGAAGCGTTTCTTCTTCTAAGGGGCAAAAGGATGAGTGATCTTCGATGATGCTCCAAAATTCTTCAGTTGGATAAAGACTTTTTTCCTCGTTTTTACGGCATTTCTTCAGTTCCATAAGCAGATACCCTTTAATATACATGTAAGCATAGCTGGCAAGCTTCCCCTTCTTCGCGTCAAAGCGGCGGTTGGCTTCCCAAAGGGCAATAGGCCCCAGTTGGTAGAACTCTTCTTGGTCTTTATATATGTGTAGTGAGTGAATGATTTTGAAGATCATTGGCTTGTATTGTTCGGCTAACTGTTCAAAGCTTTCCAATGGTATAACCCTTTCAGAAAGCGCGCTTTACTTTGTATTCCCGGGTACCTCTACCATAACGGGTTACGAACAGTTGAGCGAACGAGACAAATTCACTTTTAGCGAAAAAATAAACCTTAAACGATCAAAATCTGCGTTAAAAATTACTTTTGAAGTTCATTTTGCTTATTTTCGATGAATTTCATATGAAATGAGGTAAAGGTTCTTTTACCTAATTTCTGCGTAGTTTCATCCAGTAGGCCACTGGGCATGTAATCAGATTCTTGTAGATCAACACAGAAGATAAAATGACAAGGAACTACATATATACCTATATAGTATCTTTTCCATTTCACATAACCTTTCAGCATAGAATCATCACTTGTCAATCAACGAAAAAAAGCAAGTGAGATTTTGAATATCTCACTTGCTTTTTGTAAGTGTTAAATTCTACAGCATTTTATAAGCTACTATTATTTCTTGATAATCCCAAATTGATCAACAATAAAAGGTTCTGCATTATTCTTATTCTGATCAATCTCGTACGTTACGGCTGTTAGTTTGTCTTTATTAATGGTGATACCGACAAAGTTTTGAATTTGGCTACGCATTGGACGTTTGCTATCTCCCGGGTCGGGACCGTAAATAGCTGCATGATTTTCATCCGCTACTTCGAAAAGATTATAGTATGCAGGTCCAAGTTGAGGCTTTTGATTTTTGTAGTATACTTTTGGTCCAGCTGTAGCAGGTATCAAATAAATCGTGCCATCGGGATTTACGGTATATTCAACTGTTTGTCCTTTTTTAGTCTCGGTAATTTTTTTAGTTTCAGAAGCGGTACCATCACTCGTAATTGGCTTGGTCCGTGCATAAATATGGTCATGTCCTTGAAGAACAAAGTCGATATCAAGCTCTGCCATGAGTGGTGCGACCTTGTTTCTTACTCCGTTCGCACCCAAGATATCACTATCCGTTGCATGGTTGGAAGTTGTGTAAGGGCCCTTGTGAATATTAACAATAATCCACTTTGCGTCAGCAGCTTTGGCCGCTTTGACATCGTCCTTCAACCATTGAATCTGTTCTTCTGAAAAGTTAGCATAAGCATCAGAATCTTCGTTGCTATTCAGGATGACAAAGTGAGCGTTACTGTAATCATAGGAATAATAAGCACCCGTTTCTGTTTCCGAATTGGCAGGAACTTCAAGGTTAAAATGGTCAATAAATGCATAATTTTCATCCTCGTGATTCCCTGCGGATGGGGCTATGGTTGTATTCATCAAACTTTCTTGCGAATGTCCAAGTAGCCAATCCCATTGTTCCTCTTTTACTCCTTTGTCAACCAAGTCACCATTGTGTACAATAAATTCTGCGTCTGGAACTGTCTCAAGAGCCTTTGAAATGGTCTCGGACGAAAGAATTGCCTCATCTTCCGTTTTGGCTTGAGTATCGGCTAAGTCAATAAACGTAAAAGCGCCCTTTTTAGGAGCCGTCGTATAGGTTCCCACCTCGCTCCACTTATTCTGTGATTGATCTCCGACACGGAAGTAGTATTCTGTATCTGCTTTTAGTCCAGTGGCTTCAGCTTTATGTACATACTCATTTAGGGAATTGGTAGAGAGAGAATAACTCCCTGAAAATTTTACGGCTTTCTTAAAATCAGGTTTCTTCGCTCCTGTCTTTTTCACTACCTGTACATCACTGCCCTTGAAATCATGTGAAGTGTACCAAGTGAATCCCTTAGAAGTGGTCGAATCGCCATTAAATGTAACGGTCAGCTTGCTGACTGTCGGATCTGGGCTACCCGCAGCGAAAGTGAGTGTTCCACCAATCCCCCCCACAATTGATAATGCCAGGGCACCAGAGATCATTTTTTTTGTGATTTTTCTCAAAAAGGTCATCCTCCAATACATTCCATTATTACCATCCATTACGATGACAATGTAACTATAACATTGGCAAGTAAATGAATTGTTAATCAAATATATTATTCGTGTAAAGATCTTCCATTTTAGTATTACTTATTTAGAAAACGGGGTCAGAATTTAGATAAACTACACCTTAGTCTTCGCCTAACGGCTCGCCAATACTATATCAAGTAGGGTTTAATTTTTTCTAAAAATGTCATATGCAGTGTCCTCTCAGGTATCCTTTATTTCATCATATATATTACCAAAACTTCACCCAAAAACCTCGTATCATATGTACAAAAGCGCTGATTCCTTAACGAAAAAAGGGTCAGACAACCATGTAATTTATAAAAATCACATGGTTGTCTAACCCACTGGTCGAGGCTTTTGTACTATTTTGAATTAGGCATTAGGCACCCATTTTCTCCTCAACAACTTCTTGGGCAGGCTTAAACTCCCCTTCTGTCTTAGAAATGATAACTGTTGCAACACCATTGCCAATTAAATTCGTGATTGCACGCGCTTCTGACATAAAGCGGTCAACACCAAGGATTAGAGCCATTCCAGCTACCGGAATCGACGGGAACACCGTTAATGTTGCGGCTAATGTCACAAAGCCTGACCCTGTGACGCCAGCAGCTCCTTTCGAAGTTAGCATCAACACTCCAAGAAGTGTAAGCTGCTGCCAAATGCTAAGGTCCACTCCATATGCCTGGGCAATAAACAATGCCGCCATTGAGAGATAGATGGATGTTCCGTCCAAATTAAAGGAATATCCAGTTGGCAGCACAAGCCCAACCACCGGTTTCGAGCAGCCATATTTCTCAAGCTTCTCCATCATGCTAGGCAATGCTGCCTCAGAAGATGATGTACCGATTACAAGAAGGATTTCTTCTTTAATATAAGCAATAAATTTAAAGATGCTGAACCCGAACATTTTTGCGATTCCGCCAAGCACTAGGATAATAAAGATGGCCATTGTAAGATAAACTGAGCCCATTAGTTTTCCAAGGTAAAGAAGTGACCCAATACCGAACTCGCCAATTGTATAGGCCATCGCACCGAAAGCAGCAAATGGAGAAACCTTCATAATGATATTAACAATGCCGAAGAACACTTCGGTCACTTTTTCAAAAAACTCAATGATGGGTTTCCCCTTCTTGCCTAAGTGGGCAAGCGATATTCCAAACAAAACTGCCAGCAGCAGGACCGGCAGCAGCTGGCCATTGGTGAATGCACCCAAGAAGCTATCAGGTATGATGGAGAGAATAAAGTCCATGAATCCATGGCTTGTTTCTTCAGCCGCCTTCGTATACTGGGTGATATCGCCCTCTCCCGCCTTTGCATCAATGCCTTTACCTGGTTTTAGGACATTTGCAACAATGATACCGATAGCCAACGCAATTGTTGAGACAATTTCAAAGTAAAGTAACGCTTTACCACCAATTTTGCCAACTTTCTTTAAATCCCCCATTCCCGCAATCCCAATAACGATGGTAAGGAATATAATTGGGGCAATCACCATTTTCACCAACTTAATAAACATATCAGCAATAACCTTTAGCTGTGAGCCAATATCAGGAAACACAAAACCAACCAATATCCCCAGTATAATTCCAAGTATCACCTGAGTAGTAAGACTCTTAAAACTTATTTTCATACGCCTTCCTCCTATTCAATCTCTTTTGAAAACGATTTCAATTTTTAGATTTATCAATATGTTACAATTTTGCGAAAAGTAAATATAGTTAATGAAACTTTAAAAATTGTTTTGTAATTAAAGTAAGCACAGACATAGTTGAAAACAGTTCTTTATTTTAAAGCCATTTCATTTTATAGTGGATGAAAGAATAATCTTTCTTTCATTCGAATAGCAGCAAGTATTTTTCGGAGGTTTTTTGTGGACAATCGACGATTCAAGTTTAAATTAAGTTCGGTCA
Organism: Neobacillus sp. NPDC097160; assembly: GCF_044762155.1. Classification (NCBI taxonomy): domain Bacteria; kingdom Bacillati; phylum Bacillota; class Bacilli; order Caryophanales; family Bacillaceae; genus Neobacillus; species Neobacillus sp. NPDC097160. The sequence goes on from NZ_JBIWDU010000015.1 coordinate 97,889, forward strand.
TTATTTTCTTCGTGTGTTTAGTCGTTCTTGCATCACTTCTAATCACTGATTTATTTATTAGTAAAAATGTCAGTAATAGTATTAAAAAAAATCATCAGGAGAAGGCACAGATTGTGTCGAGGACAGTTGCCAAATCTACTATAGTCATCGATACATTAGATGTTGTTGGCCAAAACGCGCAGGCAATCCAAGATTATACGAAGGATATTCAAGCCACCACAAACGTTTTATTTGTTGTCGTAATGGATATGAACGGGATTCGCAAAACACATCCCAATCCCAAGGAAATCGGCAAGCATTTTGTTGGCGGCGATGAAAAGCCAGCACTTATGGGGAAAGAGTATGTTTCTATCTCACATGGTACTCTAGGGGAATCCGTTAGGGCCTTTACACCCATTTATAATAAGGCAAACGAACAAATTGGCGTTGCTGCAGTTGGCATTTCCCTCAAAGATGTAAAAATATCGCTTGGCCGAAGCCAGCGGAGCATCCTGATTGTAACCATTTTGGGCTTAACCATTGGGGTGATTGGCGCTATTATTCTTGCAAGGTATATTAAAAGAATCTTGCTAGGCCTTGAACCCTTTGCGATTGCAAAAATCCTTGTGGAAAGAAGTGCCATGCTTCAGTCTGTTCATGAGGGAATTATTGCGGTTGATCGTGGTTCCACCATCACCTTGGTAAATAAATCGGCATTACTCATCTTTCAAAAAGCTGGACTTTCCCAAAAACCAGTAGGCATGAAAATTTATGATTATATGCCTTCAACAACATTGGATAAAGTTATGCAAACAGGAAAACCCGAACTCGATGTAGAACAGAAAATAAATGGTGTTTCCATCCTCTTCAATAGGGTTCCCGTTGTAGTCAATGGCCAGGTGGTCGGTGCGATTTCAACTTTCCGGGACAAGACCGAGGTTAACCAATTGGCTGAACAGTTAACTGGTGTAAGAACATATGCCGATGCCCTTCGCGCTCAATCGCACGAGTTTATGAACCGCCTTCATGTGATCCTTGGTATGGTCCAAATGAAATTTTACGATGAACTATCAGACTTTATTCATACATTGGTAGACTATCGAAATCAGGAATACGGAAACATCACGCAGCATTTCAAGGACCCAGTTGTCGGTGGATTTATCATGGGAAAATTATCGTATGCCAGGGAAGAAAATGTTGAATTGTCAATCAATTGTGCAACTGTTATTCCTGAGCCGGCAAATCCAAAGACAACGTATGAGCTAATGACCGTTCTAGGAAATTTGATTGATAATGCGATTGAGGCAATGGCTGATAGCCTTGAAAAAACGCTAGAACTGAATATTACATATGCTGATCAATGGTTAACCATTGAGGTTCTCGATTCCGGACCTGGAATTTCTGATGAGCTGCAAAAGAGTATTTTTGAAAAAGGTTTCTCAACAAAAGGGGAAAACAGAGGGTATGGCCTATATTTAACTGCAAATGCCATTCACAACCTTGGTGGAGAAATAACGATTGATTCAAAACTATTACTTGGGACCGAATTTCATATAAGAATTCCTTATGAAGCAAAGAGGTGGGAAAATGATTAAGGTCCTAATTGTCGAAGATGATCCAATGGTTGCTGAATTTAATAAGCGCTTCCTCCAAGAAGTGAAAGGGTTCAGTCTATCAGGAATCGTCCATACCGTAAAGGATGCCAAGGATTATCTTAAAACTGCAAAGGTTGATCTAATTCTACTTGATGTTTATATGCCAGGTGCAAACGGTCTCGAATTGCTAAAGTTTATTAGAGAGCAAAACAGGAAAACCGATGTTATCTTGATTACAGCCGCAGCTGACAAAGAAAAAATTCAAACTGCCCTAAGATATGGGGCTGTAGACTATTTAATCAAACCGTTTGAGTTTGACAGATTTTATCAGGCCTTGATGCGGTACAAGGTTACATACCATTTTTTCGCCAATACCGAAATACTAAAACAGGAAGATCTAGATGAACAGATTCTTAGCACTGATCAAAAACAAGCCCAAGAATCCTTATATAATCTGCCCAAAGGTTTAACCAGGAGCACCCTGCAGTCTGTCATCAATGTCATCAAGTCAAAAGGAAACAGCCCCTTTTCAACCGATGATATCTCCGAGGCCACCCTTATATCAAGAGTGTCCGTGCGAAAATATTTGAAATTCTTGGCCAATCTTGGCGTCCTCGAAGAAACATTGACATATGGGATTGGGAGACCCGTTAATTTGTATATTCTGAAGGCAGACAAGCTGGAGCAAGTGAATAGATTTCTTTAAAATCGCTGCCTGACCTTCACTGCTCAACGCTTTAGAAGATCTAAGGGGAAAAGTGGATTTGGGTTTAAAACTTGGGAAAGTCGAATGTTTGACAAGAAACTAACCTATCCGTAAGAGAATAGGCTAGTTTTTTCTATGTATAAGTATCTAATGCGAACAGAAACCTAGGTTCTTTTTTCGACCTCTTCCCTAATCGATTCCACAATTTCTTCTGGTACATCCGCTGGAAATGAGGTACTATTCTCAAAAACCCATGAATTGATGATTTCAAGGTCTGCTTTTTTAAATGTTATGCTATACGATTTATGATTGTAGGTAAACTCAGGAGTCACATATTCCTCGGATTGGGACATAAATGTCGACGACTAAAGTCATCTCAAAGTCCTTAAGTTTAATCAAAATAAAAAAACGACATATTCAGTTTTCAATCCTGAATATTTCGTTTTTTTATTTATTGACTTGAATAGCTATATTTACATAGCAGAATTCAGCTAAAATCGCTTGAAGCTCAGCTTATTAAACGCAAGTAAACGATTGAATTTGTCTTAGGCTTATTCCGTAATTGACCCATCTAGAACCAGTCCAGCGATACCCTGAGATAGAGTGTCGTCCAATAAATGTTGGATAAAACCAGAATTGTTCACGACCTCTAAGCCATACATATGTGTATCTGTGTAAACAACTTATCATACTGCCTGGGTCTACCGCATACGTTCCTGCTTGATGAGTCTGTTGAGGAACCATCGATGGCGGTGATGAGGTTGGTGGTCCCGGCTCCAGATCTTGACCAGGAGGTGCAGACGGAGGTTGATGCCCAGCAAATTGTCTTCCATCAAGTGTTGAAGGGTAATAATCCATTCCTTGGTATGGTAACGAATATAAATAAGCTTCCTGATTAAATGAATTGTTATAATATTGAGGTCCATGGCTAGGATACATACAATAGCACTCCTTTACTATTTTCACTTCACATTATCCTATTCTTTAGTTATTCACCTATAAACTTGTTCACAACAAAATGTGTATTTACCTATAAATCCTGATTAATCTTTTTGATGTGAACCTGTTGAAGCTGACTTTGACCATAAAGATCATACAATAACCGATGATAATCTTAACGAAAGATGATAACTTCACATTTAATTAAGTTTTTTTAATCTACAGAACATTTTCTTATCTTTTATGGGTAGCCACACAGTCAAATAGGTATTGACTCACATATTGTGCAAAAGTAATTACATTCTAATGTGAGGCTTCCATACATTCAAAGGTATAAGCATTGGAGGTATAAGGGTGACAAAATTTAATTCTTTTCATGGGACCGTCACCATGATAACTGATCTTATGGGGCAAAATGGTAAAGAAGATGGATGTAAAAAGTTAATATCTGTAGAAAACGGAATGGGCACAATAGTAAATTTCTTAATAACACCTACAACTTACTTTGTAGACCATGTACTAGTGGCAGTAGGAGATCGAGTAACTGGATATTATGACGGGAATGCACCTGCTCTGCTGATATATCCTCCACAATATCAAGCACTTGTCATGGTAAAGAAAAGCCCATATCAAAATGTAAAAGTAGATTATTTTAATAGTCAGCTGGAAAGTAGTGATGGACGATTACGATTAAATGTATCTCCATATACCCAAATTCTTTTAACAAATGGGCAACTCTTTACAAGAAACCTTGCGAACCGTGATCTCATTGTTATCTATGGAACATCCACAAAAAGTATCCCCGCCCAAACCACACCATATAGAATTATAGTTTTGTGTTAGAGGTTATTATAGAAAAAACCTAGATTCTTTTTTTGACCTCTTTCCTAATCGATTCCACTATTTCTTCTGGTAAATCCGCAGCCCAAATTAAATGATTATTCTCTTTCATTCCGCAGCCTGATATTATCTCTAAATTAAAATTTGAGTACATCTTTCACCACTCAACAAAGAAATTGATTTGAGAAAAAAGAGTCAGACCCCCAAGCCCGCTAAAGCGTTAGCATGTCGGGGGTCTGACCCTTGCGGTTGGGGCTCTTATCTAATAACAAATCATTGATTCTAGATCTCTAGGATAATAAGTCAGCATTTCCATTCCATCTTCAGTTACAAGTATGGTATCAGAATGACGGAAACCGCCAACACCTTGCACGTATATTCCTGGTTCCACCGTAAATACCATACCAGGCTCCATGATGGTATGGTCACCTAAATCAAAAAATGGAGACTCGTGAAATAACAGTCCGATTGCATGCCCTGTGTGGTGGCGTGTTAAATGGGTAATCTTATTTTCTGTGAAATATTTTTGCACAGCTTCTTCTACATAAGAAGTCGGTTTTCCGGGCTTAATGTGTTGAAAGGCCACTTCTTGTGCCTCGTACATATATTGAAAATAAGTTGTCTGCTCCTTACTGACTTCTTGAACAAACATGGTTCTCTCCAACTCACTTTTATATCCCCATACACTCCCACCCGATGCAGTCACGAGGGTATCTCCCGTTTTTAATACAGCGTTTTGAGTAACAGCGTGCGGATAGGCGGACATTTCACCAATTTGTCCTCGGAATAAGGCGAATGCTGTTTCTCCATGAGGCTTATAATCGGCTCCTAAGGTTTCAATCATCGCCATGGTTGCTTCTGTGCTGGCCCTGCTGGTGATTTCAAGCTCACTTAGACCTGGCTTGGAATATTTCTGTAATAGCCGATGAGCTAAATTGCCCCATCTGCAGGACTCATTGATTAGCTCAATTTCTGCGGCCGACTTAACGGCTCGTAGCTCAGGAACAATGTATTTGATGGATTGAAATTCCTGCGCATCTAGCAATTGGTCGACTGTTGGACCGCGATATCCTGATGGTGACCCGTATCCAAGGGAATCGACACCAACCTTTTTCCCTTGGAAACCTGCCCTCACAAGCTCCTCTTTAAAATACTCCATGGGATGTTTAAGCCCTGGATATTCTGGATAGGAGTGGACGAAGTTTATTAGAGATGCAAAGTCTTCTGCATGCTCGTGTTCTAAGTATGGGACAAAAAGGTGCGTTTTTTGTCCAGGATCGATATAAAAGGCGATTGGCCTCTCTGTTGGATGAAATTGAAAACCGGTTAAATAAAAGATGTCAATTGGGCTAAAAAGAATCGCACAGTCCAGCTCATTTTGCTGAATTTTTTCAAAAAATCTTTGTTGTCGGATAAGAATTTCTTCTTTCGAAATTGATAATCTCATAGCCGATTCCCTTTCTTTCCCATTAATATTAATATAAATGACAAGCTGTAACCTGACCCGGTAATATTTCCTTTAATTTCGGGGTTTCCACCTTGCAAATTTCCATACAGCTTGGGCATCTAGTGTGAAATGCACAGCCTTTTGGAGGATTTGCAGGGCTTGGTACATCCCCTTTTAACACAATCCGTTCCTTCTTTTGCTTCGGATTTACTTCAGGCGCGGCAGACATAAGAGCACGTGTGTAGGGATGGAGTGGGTTAGCGAATAATTGTTCCTTACTTGATAATTCCACTATTTTCCCAAGGTACATAACTGCCACCCGGTCTGAAATATGCTCGACAACGGACAAATCATGGGTAATAAACATATAAGTTAAATTAAATTGATCCTGTAAATCCTGCATCAAATTGATAACTTGAGCTTGAACAGAAATATCCAGTGCGGATACGGGTTCATCTGCAATTATCAGTTTTGGATTAAGGACTAATGCTCTCGCAATCCCAATCCTTTGACGCTGTCCACCACTAAATTCATGTGGATGGCGCTTGGCATAACTAGGGTCTAAGCCAACCTTATTTAACAGTTCGAGGACTTTTTCTTTCCTTTCTTTTTTAGAACCGATTTCATAGACTCTCATCGGCTCCAATAATGTTCTTTCAACGGTCCATCTTGGATTTAACGAGGCATATGGATCTTGAAAGACCATTTGAATATCTCTTCTTTTCAGTCTCATTTCCTCTTTGGGGAGGGTAGTCAATTCCTGTCCATCCAATTTAATCTGACCGTCGGTTGCTTCCAGCAGGCGGATAATTAATCTTGCCAATGTTGACTTTCCGCATCCACTCTCACCGACGACTCCAAGCGTTTCTCCTTTCCTAACATGAAAAGAAACACCATCTACTGCCTTAACCGCGCCAACCTGTTTTGAAAAAACTCCCTTTTTAATAGGAAAGTGTTTTTTGAGATTTTCGACTTCTAGAATATAATCATCGATATTATCTTGCTGTTTCAAGACTGGCATCGACTTCCCCCCCTTCTGCAGCAAGCCAGCATGCAGATTCCTGGTGTTCATTCACTTTAATCAATGAAGGCACGGCTGAATGACATTGACTCATAACAAATGGGCACCGATCCGCAAATCTGCAGCCCTTCCCCCAGTTAAGTGGGGCTGGAACCTGACCGGGAATATAATTTAAGCGGTTCTTATTGTGGCCCTTTTTCGGTAATGATGCTAATAAACCCTTCGTATAGGGGTGCTCCGGGCTTCGTAACACCTCTTGTACAGGTCCTGTTTCCACAACCTTACCTGCATACATAACGATAATCCGGTCGCAAACCTCCGATACAACTCCAAGGTCATGGGTAATTAAGATCATCGACATACCCTTTTTTTCTTGTAAATCCTTCATTAATTCAAGAATTTGGGCCTGAATTGTTACATCTAAGGCCGTCGTAGGCTCATCAGCAATTATTAATTTTGGGTCACATGCCATTGCCATTGCAATCATGACACGCTGTCTCATTCCGCCAGATAATTGATGGGGATAATTATCATAAATTTCATCCGCCCGGGGAATGCCGACTTGTTTTAATAAATCAATTACTTTTTCTTTTCGTTCTTTTCCTTTTAAATTTTTATGAATTCTTAGCGATTCGCCTATTTGATTCCCAATGGAAAAAACAGGATTTAACGATGTCATCGGCTCTTGGAAAATCATGCTCATTTCATTCCCACGAAGATTTCGCATTTCTTTATTAGATATGTTTAGTAGATCTACCCCGTCAAAATTAATGGATTGCCCAGTTACTTTTCCTGGTGACTTAACAAGTCCCATTATGGATAGGGATGTGACACTTTTCCCGCAACCCGATTCACCAACGATTCCAAGTGTTTCCCCTTTTGCCACATTAAAGGATATGCCATCAACTGCGTTAAATGCTGTTCTGCGTGATGTGAATGTTGTCGTTAAATTGTTTACCTCTAGAATGTTCGGTTGCACGAAGCATTCCCCCTTAAGTACCCGCTTTAATTCCTACTGTTCGTTTCAGACTTTCATCCATATAAGTAAGTAATTGATCTAGTATTGTATCTGTATGTGCTAAAGAAATGGCATGATGGAGGAGATAATTTGGTGAACAATATACTCCTTTACCGGCAAATTCATGGATAAAGGCCCCATACTTTTCCTTGTCACTTACCGCGGCACTTCTATAATCAACTAATTCTTGATCAGTAAAGTACCAATGGAAATGTCCACCTCTTCCTTGCATTTTTGCTTTGACCTGATTTTTCGCTGCTAATTTTCCGAATTCCGTAATTAACTTTTCTGTTCTGCTTTGAAGAGTGGAGAATACTTGTTTCTCTTCATATAATTCCATAAACGCCATCGAAGCAGCTAAAGAAACTTGGTGACCATTATAAGTTCCAACGAATGAACAGGTTCCTTTACCCGGTGTCACTGTTTCAAAAATAGATGCTTTCCCCGATAAGGCAGCTAGCATATAACCGTTGCTTATGGCCTTCCCAAAAGTGGATAAATCTGGCGTTACTCCGTAAAGTCCCTGTGCTCCGTCTGGTGAGAGGCGGAACCCTGTTAACAGCTCATCAAAAACCAGAACTATATTTAAATTGTCACAAATTTTCCTTAATCCTTGAAGGTACTCTTTTTTGGCAGGTATGTAACCAATATCAATCATCGTTGGTTCAATGATTAAAGCCGCAATTCGATGCTTGTTCTCAGTTAACAGACGTTCTGCGATTTCCAAGTCATTAAACGGAATTACTAATGTTCTTTTCACGATGTCCTCATTTAATCCGGACGCACCTGGAAGCGAGTTCGGTGCCGATCTATCCCCTGCCTTTTGTAAATCTGGCCATGTGCTCACATACACCGCATCATGCCAGCCATTATAGGCTCCTTCGATAACCGCCATATCCGTTTTTCCTGTATAGGCTCTTGACATTACCATCGCATGCATAATTGCTTCTGTTCCAGTGTTGGTATAGCGAATTTGTTCTGCCGTTGGTACGAGTGAGAGAAACTTCTCAGCAGCTTTGATACTCAATTCCGTCTCGACACCAGTAACGATGCCAGAGGTACTATAAAAATTGATTCGATCTTTAAAATCTTGATCATTATGTCCTAAAATGACGGCGCCGTTCCCCATAATACAATCGATGTATTGGTTTCCGTCAACGTCTGTCAAGTAGGCACCTTCTGCATTTTTGTAATAGATTGGGTGAGGGCTTCGATAGCGGGAATTAGAATGAACCCCCGCTGGTACTGACTTCAACGCTCTCTCATATAGTTCTTTCGATTTGGTTTGTTCCATGAGTGTCACTTCCTATCTAAATTGTTTAACGGTATCAGCGGATAGCATATTTTTATATAAAAATTGATAAAAGGCTTGCTTGTTAGTTTCAGGCAATTTCCCATAAACCTCTTGAACAGCTTCATTCCCTCTCCAATAGGAGTAAATAAATGGCGCCCTTAGACCATGCTTGAAAAATCGAAGCCTTGATAGGATCCAACTTTCTTCCCCAAAGGCAAATTCCCTTAAAAACGAGGAAACCTCTTCATCACTTTTTTGTTCTGCATGGATCATATGGGCTGCATTTAGCCCAGAAATCGATTTAATTTCCTGAAAGACTTGAAAAATTTCATCATCAATGGTTTCTACCCAATTAATAAAATGAATTCCATTATCGCCGATTCCTTCAAATACTGCGCTACTGGCAGTATTGGTAATTACCAAAGCCGCATCGAGGGGGGTATCTCCTGTTTGGACAGCTAGTTCCCGAATTCGCATATGGGTCGTATGACCAGGAAAAGACTCGTGAGCAACTAAGTGTTTAAGTGATTCATAGGTAAAGGACAGGTCGCCGTTAATGTACATTTTACCGCCAACATAATCACAGTAAGCACTATAGGGTACCCCTGTTAAGACGACTGGAGTAACGGTTACATCCTCCATCTCCTTAAACATTTTTTGGACTACACGTTCTTTTGCCTGTGCCAGCAATTCGGTTAATACTGATTCAATTTGCTTCGAGGGAACATGTTGAGTAAGTTCCCATTGCTTCACTTTTTCAACCAATGAACCTTTTAACCCTTTTTTTGACAACAGTTGTTCAAGCCTGTTATGGAGGTGGTTTCGTTCCCCGAGTGAAAAAGGATTTTCATTGACATACAATAAACCCCTTACCTTTTCTCGAAAAGATATATCCTTACCACTGCACCATTGAGCAAGTGTAATCAGCGAGCCAATTTGCTGTTGCATATAATTTCTTCTGATTTCTGATTGAATCATTACGTATCTGGTTCTCAAATCCTCTAAATCTGACAAAATACCATTCCAGCTTGTATACTGATTTGCCGATTCATTAGTCAGATTGATGGGAACAAGTCCTTCCCTGTCAAGTGAAGCCTCTGTGCCTGATGAAAAGCCTTTACGATAGAATTCATCCATCCCAAGAACGATTTTGGTATAATCCCGAGATAATGTAAGATCAAGTGCCTCAAATCCAACTGTTTGAGTACTCATGTTACTTATCCTCTGCCGTATCAAGGTTTCCGAGCATAAATCCGTAATCTCCAGGGCTTACTTTATTGAAAAGACCTCTTGTTAAAATCACTAAATTTCGTTGAAAAGGTGCACGAATGACTTCCAGTTCTTCAAATGTTCGTGGATTGTACGTACGTGCTAAAACCTGATTCCCTTCAATCACGGTCCCTACAGAATTAAAGTCAAACTCCGGAACCATAATTCCACCTTGCAACGGGCGAATACTGGCAATCTCCGTCATAACTACTTGCTCTGGTGGAGGAATAACAGCTCCTGGAAGCATGTTTAGCTTGCGCATACAATTAAAAATACCTTCAACGCCTCTTTCTATATCTTTTTCGTAGTTTGGACCGCCGCCAACCTCAACTGTTATACTAGGAATTCCTTTTTCTACCGTGTAGGTAGCTGTCGTTCCTTCATACGGATGTGCAGGCCGATATAACACAGGGAAATTAAATGCCCGTGATAATTCTTCATCATTTTGGATGTAGACATAGTCAACCACTGGTACCGCTCCACCAGCATGGAGATCAATATAGACATCAATTTCATCTAAAAAGTTTTTCACCATAGCATGTGCTATCTGATCCGTAACCCATCCATTTTTATTGCCGGGGAATACACGATTTAAATTGTTCATATCAAGTGGTGTATTTCGGGTCATACTTTCAAAGGCAAGAGGATTTGCAACTGGCAGTAACTTAACCGTTCCGGACAGCTCCGACTCATTTAATCGGTTATAAACCCTCCTTACAATTTCGGCCCCGATAATTTCATCGCCATGCACTAGTGCGGATACCCCTAATACGGGTCCCTCCTTTACCCCACGGATCGTATGAATTGGCAATGATAATGGTGTTCCATTGGATAAGTGGGTAACAATAACCTCTTTATATTCACGTGTTGATGTAAGTGTCATTTTATATTCCTCCCGAATTTATTTTCTTTTTAATTTTGAATCCGTTAAATCTCTGATACCGTCGCCCAATAAATTAAAACCAAGAACAGTAATCATAATGGCTAATCCAGGGTAAATAGATAAATGTGGCGATTCGCGAATAAATTTCATCCCAAATGCCAATGTCCAGCCCCAACTTGACTCAGGCGGCTGTATACCCAAACCAAGAAAGCTTAGGGTTGCTTCCGAAACGATGGCCACCCCAAGCCCTAATGTAGCGACCACTACAACTGGAGCTAGACAGTTAGGTAAGATATTATAAAAGATGATTCGAAAGTCATTAGATCCGATTGTTTTTGCGGCTTGTATATACTCTTCTTCTTTAATTGCCAGGACATTTGCCCGGACAACTCTGGCATAATTTGTCCAGTACACCAGTCCTAGTGCCAGAATGACATTTTCAATCCCCGGCCCAAGAGCAGCTACTAAAGCGATTGCTAAAAGTAAAACCGGAAAGGATAAAACAATATCCACAAAGCGCATAATAATCGAGTCAAGCCATCCTCCGTAATATCCCGAGATTAATCCCAGTGTTACCCCAATTACCATAGATAGACCAACGGAGATTAGTCCTACTTTGAGTGAAACCCTTGCCCCGTAAATAATTCTTGTAAATAAATCACGACCATATTGATCAGTTCCTAATAAATGACCTTTTTGCATTGGCTTAAGAAGCCGATCTGCCATATTCATTTGATATGGGTCATGTGTGGATATAATCGGTGCAAAAATCGCGCAAATAACTACTATTAACACCAATATTCCACCAAATAATACGGATTTGCTTTGCGTTAAGTGATCAAAGAAGTCTCTAATACCCGGGGCTCTCTTTAGTTGTTTATTCGTTTGTTTTTCAACATGAACTTCTTGATTGGATAGTTCCATTCCCTCCCTCCTTATCCTTGTTGAATTTTTGGATTGATAACAGCATATAGAACATCAACAATTAAATTTATTAATGCAAAAACCAAAGCAATCATTAGGACGCAGCCTTGAACAACTGGAAAATCACGTTGGCTGATGGCGGTAATTACCAGACGTCCAATTCCCGGCCAAGCAAAGACTGTTTCCGTTACTATTGCGCCGCCAAGCAAATTTCCAAATTGCAGTCCCACAATTGTTACGACAGGAATTAACGCATTTCTAAAGGCGTGTTTTACAATGACAACCATTCCTTTGACACCTTTAGCTTCAGCAGTGCGAATGTAATCTTCCTTCAACACTTCAAGCATCGCCGAGCGTACCATCCTAGTTATGAGAGCTGCACTCATGATACCCAATGTAAAGGCAGGCATCAGTAAATGCCGGATGCTATCCATTAAATAGTAAAGATTTCCCGTTTGTAGTGTGTGACCAATCGCTTCGAATAAAGGCTCTCCTCTTCCGAAAGACGGTAGAATATTTAAGTTTACTGAAAAGGCAATTATTAACAATAAACCCATCCAGAAAACCGGCATTGAAACTCCTAGCTGGGCAAAAAACATACTTACATAATCCAGCCAAGAAAATTGTTTAACTGCTGAAATGATTCCTAATGGTATGGAGATAACTAACGCTATGATCATTGCCAAAAAAGCCAATTCAATCGTTGCCGGAAGGTGCTTTAAGATTAAGGATATAACTGGAACATCTTGAAAAATAGATATTCCGAGGTCCCCGCGAACGAGGTTCTTTAGGAATAACCAAAGCTGAACATAAATGGGCTGATTTAATCCGAGCACATTTCTTAAATGTTCAACGTCCTCTTTTGTAGCATCCTGGCCAAGTAATGTCATTGCTGGATCACCAGGAATAAGATGTAGCAAAAAAAATACTAAAATCGATATCCCCAGCAAAACGGGTATGAAATGTAACAATCGTTTTATTATATATGTTGCCATTAAGAACACTCCTGACTTTTAAGGAAGAGGAGGGCAAATCCCCTCTCCCTCGTTTAAGTCCTAATTTGAAATTTCTGCATCCTTTAATCCGTAGAAGTTTCCACTTGGGTGGATAGTAAAACCAGATAGGTTCTTATTGTACATTGCGATATATCCTTGATACAGAAGAACATCGTAAGCTACTTCATCAGTAACAATTTTTGCAGCTTCTTGATAGATTTTTGTACGTTCCTTTTGGTCTAATGTAGTCCTACCTTTTTCAATTAAGCTGTCCACGGTTGGATTACTGTATTTACCATAGTTACTTCCACCTTTAGAGTGGAAAGGATTGTAGAATGACTTGTCAGGATCTACTAGATTTAACCATCCAACTAAAGCAATGTCGAAGTTACCTTGATCTAATCCAGCACTAAATGTTGGCCATTCACTTGTTTTCACTTCTGTTTGTACACCAAATTTAGTAAATTCGTTTTGCAGGTATTCAACCGTTTGAATACGATTAGGGTCTTCACTATGCGTAGAAAGTACAATCGTTAATTTCTTTCCATCTTTATCAAGAATTCCATCCCCATTACTATCCACCCAGCCTGCTTCTTTAAATAAAGATTTTGCTTTTTCAGGATCATAAGAGAACCCTGCAATACTATCATCGTATGCCCAAGATGGTGGGATCAACGGCGACTTACCAGGTTTATCCATCGATTGGTAAATGTCTTTTGAAATCACATCTTTATTCACTAAATATGAAATCGCTTGGCGCACTTTCAAATCTGATAAGATAGGATTCTTCTGATTAAAGTTTAAGTAGGTAAATCCAAGCCCTTGGGTTTCTTTTACTTCAAATTTATCATTTTCTTTTATTCTTTTAATATCTTGCGGTGAAAGTGGTGAATGAACTAAATCAATATCACCTGATTCCAATGATGCTACTCTAGTAGAGTTATCAGGAATAATAAAGTACGTTATTGTTTTCGTTTTCGCCTTTCCATTCCAGTAGTTTTCATTTGCTTCAAAGACAATTTTGCTATTTTTATCCCACTTGACCATCTTATATGGGCCCGTTCCTATTGGTGTGTTTGAAAGGGAGTTATCATTTTTTTCTCCAATATGCTTTGGAACAATTCCAATATCCATATAACTTAATAGTGGCGCTGATGGTTGTTTTAATGTGAATTTCACCTGGTCTTCACTGATTACTTCAACTGATTTAATCGGTTCATACGTTGAGGCATATGGAGCCTTGAAATTTGGATCAATAAGAGAATCGTACGTATACTTAACGTCTTCAGCTGTAAATGGTTCTCCATCATGGAACTTTACATCTTTTCGAAGGGTAAAAATCCAAGTTGTTGGATCTGGATTCTCCCACTTTGTTGCTAAGGATGGTTCTGGCACCAATTTGTCAGAAAGACGGATAAGGCCATCATAAACAAGTTCAGAAACTCGCTTTGCCGTTGTATCCTTCGAGAGGCGCGGATCCATGGTTCCTGAATCTACATCCATTCCAACCTTGATTTCATCCCTTTTTGCTGCTGTTTTTCCAGTATCCGTGCTGCCCTTGGAATTAGTATCCGTGCTCGAAGGTTTTTCATATGAACAACCAGTGAGAATGATAGAGAAAATTAAACCAATAACAAATAAAAACGATATCCACCTTTTCTTTTGCATATTTTTACCCCTCTTCTTAGTCTAATTTCATTTTAAACACCCAAAAGTTCTAAATACTGCACCTCCTTCGAGCACTTATTAAGTACTTCACAGCCACTATCAGTTGCAACCACTATATCTTCTATCCGGATTCCATATTGGCCCGGAACATACAAGCCTGGTTCAATACTAAATGCCATTCCTGATTGAATTACATCGTGGTTATTTCGATGGATGGACGTTCCTTCGTGTAGCTCTAATCCAATTCCATGTCCTGTTCTATGAATAAAATATTGATCATAGCCCCACTTAGCAAACGAGCTTCTTACGAACAAGTCAATTTCAGAAAAGGCAATGCCTGGCCTTACCATTTCAATCGCCTTTTCTTGTGTTTCTCTAACAATTTTATATAAATCTTCAAATTGTTGATTTCGCCTGCCAAGATAAAAAGTTCTTGTGATATCTGAGCAATAGTTTTGGAACAGCCCTCCCATATCTATCAAAATGGGCTGGTCAAGTTGGCATACTTTGTCACTGATTGTGTGATGTGGATTAGCAGCATTACTGCCAAATCCTATAATGGGTTTAAAGGAAAGCTCATCAACCCCATGTTCCGCAAAGAAACTTTTTATCGTTCCAGAGACTTCTTTTTCTGTTGCAGGAAAATGCTGCAGCTGCACGATTTGATACATTACGGCATCGGCAATTCTTGCGGACTGTCTTAAAATATCAATTTCCAATTCTTCTTTGATTTCTCTTAACTTCTCAACAATTGAACTCTTTTCGATCCTTATTGCTGGGATTGTTTTTAACAGATCAATTAAATAAGAGCAGAACCAATTTTGATCAATCCCCAACCTTTCATGACTTGAAAAATTCGTTGCTAAAATTTGAATTGGATTTATTTCATCACTGTAATAAATCACTTCTATTTCGGATGATGCGGGAACTTGATCAGCGAACATCTTGTGGATAAAAAGTTTTGCTTTTTGTCCAGGTGATAAAAGTAGAACCGTCATTCGTTCTCCAGTATCAATTTTTTCTCCTAATAGGTAGTAGAGATTGTAGTGTGATGTAACCACTAAATGGTCTAACTTAGCTGTTTCAATTTTCGTATAACAGTTCAATAATCTTGTAGAATATGGCTCCAATTGTCACCTCTCCTTTTTTAATCAAAAATAAAGACCAAGCCATACCGAATGAAGCCTACTAATAGGCTATATCCGGACAGCTTGGTCTTAAAATTCGTTGGGTATGAATAGGGGATACCTATCCACTGAACTTTAGGCTCGCTGAAACATCAATTTTTATATAACAGAAAATTAAATATATTTTTATTATACTGACAATTTTAATTAAATCAATACCTTTTTTTTATTTTATTTAGAAACCGTTGTCATATTCATAGATTTATAGATAGCATATTGGTTATATGCATCTCTCATCGCTGAAGTTATCGCTTTTTTCCCTAAACCAAAATATCTTTTCTCAAACCGCTCAATTGGTTCTTCAATCCCATCTTTTAGGTCATGCCCTTTTAAAATACTTTTAATGAAATCCGTACACATATTGGTGACAAAGGTACATGAAGCATTGACTATACAATCTGTATCTGGATCCACTTCAAATCCTACTCCCATCACACCATACAGATTTTTCGCTGCCATTCCATCTGGTAACCGTGAATAACCTGTACAAATAATCGTATCGTTATAATTATAATTCATACAATGTCCACCCCTTTAGTTCTTAGTTGATGAAAACATATATAAATATATTTTACTATAAAAGAACCGAAAACCCTTTGTAATTTTTAATTTATTCTAAATACATTACTTTAGTCTTACAGTTATGATGGAATCTTTATAATTATGTATCTTAATTTTGGACTTATTTTTAGGTTATAAAGTAGCAAAGCGTCAAACTTCGCCCACATTTTTGAAAAACTATCATTCAACTAATACACTAAATCCCATCCATTCAGATTGTTGACATCCGATAAATGATTAAATACCGGGTGATTCCATGCATCGGGTTTATTACCAGTTAATAAAATCTTCGGAGGGAAATATTAATAACAGAAAAAAAAGAATGAATAAAGCGAGCTATTCAATTATAAAGAACCTTCTCAAATAATATCTTGAGAAGGTTTTATAAAAAGCTATGAAATTGGTAAGTAGCAGGATGATAATACAAGCATTCAGGTATACCGCTTTGCCCCAAATGGTTTATCTTCATTTACATGATTTTCACCAAAATCTCCAGTAATCCCTGCAAAAAGGTAGACATCTGATTCACTTACTGTTTTGCTAAAACTTACACCATCACCTACCTGTAAATGGTCATCTATCAAATTATTCACCTCTTACAATTTCCCTGTTGAGATATTGGTTCCATATGTTTTCAAACCAATCATCATCTTCTGGTATAGATCTTGATTGTACTAGCTTAGATTCAAACTTTCCTGAAGGAGAGAAGCTTGTTTCAATAATTTTATCCCTAAGTGATGTGTTCTCATGTTTTATTTTCCAGTTTTGATTTAATTTTGGATGGATTAGCTCTCCCTCATGATCAAGAACGATATAACTCCCCCTGCTACCGCCACCTTCCTCCAAGTATTTTTTTATACTTGAAAGATAGGCAATTTGAGTAACTAAAAGCATTTTATTTTGAATTGAACCAAGGATGTCTTCCTGGGAACGTACCTCCAAGTTCTCATCAAATACTTTATAAAGTGCTTCTGCCTTTTCTAACGCCTCTGAGACATTGTTTATTTCTCTAATATGTGAACCTGATAATGTCATATTTGTTTGGATTTGTGCTCTAATCTTTTCTCCGTAATTGGAGTTTGGATTAACACGCTTAGAAATATCCTGATAATAGCTAAATAGCTCACCGATTTGGTCACCTGTTTCATTTAAAAATTGATCCGTTTGTTGTGGAGAATTGTTGTAATTTGCAGCGATAAATTGGGCAGCTCTATATCCCCCAACCTGGCCGCTATTTAATGATGAACCACCAGGCCGGTAGATTCCGTGTGTCCCATTTACTTCACCAACCGGAAATAAATGTTTCACATTAGACTCCCACCATATATTTCCTTTTAATCCCCCATTATTATGCTGTGAACAAACTGCAATTTCCAGTGGTTCCGTATAAAGATTTATTCCCTTACTCTGATAAAATTCAATTGCCAATTTATTCATTTTTTCAAGCCGCTCAATCGGTGTTCCGAAAAGGACACCTGATTTTTCTAAATATTTGAAGGCTTCCGGTTCAAGGTCGTTCAGTGAAAAGGTACCTATCCTTTCATCACCTTCAGGATTGGATCGGAAGTCCATAAACACTCTTCTACCTTTAATCACTCGCTCGTTATATACCAAAATATCAATAATAGATGATCCGAAATTCATTAGTTTCCTTGCGTCAAATGGCCATTGATAGCCTTTTAGAAAAATGCAGGTAGCTAGTTTGCCCATCGAATCAAAATATTCATTTAAAAATTCTTTAGGATCGTTTCCATCCAAGTCTGTACTAATGTATTTTGGTATGACTTGTTGATATGTTCCTGACACATTCCAGCGTACCTTGATTGAAGAGAGCCCAAACTGAGATTCTGTAAGGTTATTTGCCATTGCTCCTGCAGTCAAAGCAATTCCAATACTGCCAATTTGTCCTTCTGGATAAACAGAAGATTGGTACATACCCCCAGGACCGCCAATTCCCAATACGATATTTGTACAATTTAGCACTACGAGTCCAAGATTATCTGAATCCACTTCATTTTTATTGATGGCTATAGCTCCTACTGCCTTTTTCTGAACTCCTTCATCCTTGGTTAGTAGAGCAATAACTTCATGCCTGTCTAGGACTGTAATATCTTTTCCTTTCACATCCCTAGCAAGGCATTCAAACATCTGGTTTGAAGTTCTTGGACCAGCTGATGTTGCTCTTTGTTTAGGGTCGTGATCCGTTTTGTAGCCAATGAATGTACCGTATTTGTCATGCGGGAACGGAACACCTAATTGAACAAGATGATAAAACTCCTGTAACGAAAGGGTAGCCTCAACAAGGGCAATATCACCATGCATGGCCCCTCCGTCAAACAATGTCTTTGCCAATTCATATGGACTGTCCGCTTCTTTTCCGGAAATCGACATTTTATAATAGGTTTGTTTATCGGAACCTGAATTATTAGAAGCTCCCCCACCTAATTTTTCCGTGACGATAGCTAAATCTTGTACACCAAATTCGTGTAAATGGACAGCACAATTCAATGCAGCAGCACCACTGCCAATGACCAGAGTGTTCATTGAATAAATGGGAACTTCAATTCCTTTTATTTTTATTGTTTTTTTTTCCATACCCTATGCCTCCTTTTACTTTCGGTCTATTTGCAGTGGATTTTATTTATTAATTAATTTTCTAGAAATAATTATTTTTTGAATTTCATTTGTTCCTTCGACAATCTCTAAAACCTTTGCATCTCCAAAAAATCTTGATACATCATATTCCTCCATAATTCCGTAGCCTCCGTGCATTTGTACAGATTCATGAGCAATTTCCATTGCCGATTTAGTAGCAAACAGTTTCGCCATCGACGCCTCCATTGCAAAAGGCTCCTTGTTGTCTTTTAACACTGCCGCTTTATATGTAATCAATCTAGCAATCTCGATTTTGGTTGCGATTTCTGCCAGCTTAAATTGAATATTTTGGAACTCTGTTAAATTCCGTCCGAACGCTTTACGTTCTTTGACATATTGAAGGGATAAATCCAAGCAGCCTTGAGCCAAACCAACTGCCATGGCAGCAATTAAAAACCTCCCTGAAGAAATCGTTTCAAGGGTTTGTTTATAGCCTTTTGCCTTGTCTCCTAAAAGATAATCTTTTGGTATTCGGCAATTTTCAAACGTCAATTCACGTGTATCGTTTCCCTTAAACCCAATTTTTTGTAAAAGAGGCCCTACCAATACACCTGAAGTTTCTCTTGGAACAATAAACGTCCCTATTTCTTTTTTTCCGTTTTCATCAATTCCTGTTACTGCTGCAACAACAATTGGACCTGTAATATCTGTTCCGGAGTTAGAGATAAATGTCTTACTTCCATTAATCACCCATTCATCCCCAACAAGTTTAGCGGTGGTTGATAGATTATTTGCATCTGAACCTGCATTTGGCTCAGTCAAAGCGATTGCACCAATTTTTTCACCAGTTAATATAGGTGTCAGCCATCTTTCCTTTTGTTTATCTGTTCCAAAGTTTGAGAGCAGAGAACATACTGAAGAATTTCCCATTATCGAATTTGCTACAGATGGATCAACCCTCGCGATTTCCTCGTGTACAATTGTAAATGCGAGCCAGCTTCCATCGCCGCCGCCAAATTCTTCTGGATAAGGGACTCCAGCCAATCCTAACTCACCCATTTTTTGATAAATCTTTGTTGGAAATCCCTTATTATGACTTAAGTCCTTCGCGATTGGTCTTACCTCTTTTTCTGCAAAATCCCTAGCTAATTTTTTGATGAGTAATTCTTCATCTGATAGTTTAAAATCCATCAGCAACCACGCCCTTCATTGGTATTTTTTATAAAAAAACCTTATTCTCCATTGAATATCGCCTTACGTTTTTCAATGAAGGCGGTTACACCCTCCGTTTTATCTTTTGTAGAAAATAAGTAAGCTTGACTTAGGTTTTCAAGCAGCATTCCCACCTCCTGAGGAATGTCAGCCTGCCTTTGAATACATTGTTTGGCAAATCTTAAAGCCATTGGTGCTTTTTCGGTAACCTTTTGTGCAATCTCCACAACCCTGTCTATTAGTTCCGCTTCTCCAACTACAAAGTTAATAAAGCCAATGTGCTTAGCCTCAGCACCGTTAATCATATCTCCAAGGTAGACAAGTTCCTTCACTTTTGCTTCACCGATAAGCTTAACTAATCGCTGTGTCCCGCCTGCGCCAGGGATCACGCCAAGCTTGGATTCAGGCAGTCCAAATTTTGATCGTTCTGTCGCAATTCTTAAATCACAAGCGGCAGCAAGCTCCATGCCACCACCGAGGGCATAGCCGTCAATCGCTGCAATTGTTGGTTTTGGATACTGGTAGATGAATTCATATAATGGCTGCATTCTAGGAAATAACGCTTCAAGAGGCGACATTTCTTTGAGTTCCTTAATATCAGCACCAGAAGCAAAGACCTTTCCTTTACCAGAAAAAATGACAGCTCTGACGTCTTTTTTTCTTTCCGCTTCCATAAGTGCTGCTTTAATTTCATCCATCATTTCATCACTGAAAGCATTGTAGGCTTCAGGTCTATTTAATTCGATCCAATAAAGTGATTCTTCATGATTGTGGGTAACATTTATGAATTTCCACATTTGCTATACCTCCTGATAAAAAACTTAGGATTCCTTAATCCATTAATTGTCCGCCATTGACTTCAATATTTTCTCCAACTAGGTAAGTGCTTAAATCAGATACTAAATACAGGACAGCATCAGCTACTTCACTTGGATTTCCTTCCCTGCTTAACGGGATGACATTCTTGAATTGCAGCCTTGCTTCTTCGCTTGTAAAACGGTCATGAAAAGGGGTTGTAATGACTCCTGGAGACACAGCATTGACCAAAATCCCGTGTCCCACTAACTCTTTTGCCAATCCTTTTGTAAACGAACTTACAGCTGCTTTGGATGACGCGTACATTACAGCCCCCAGGCCACCGCCATTCCGAGCTGCAATAGAAGAAACATTGACGATTCTCCCATTCTTATTCGCTTTCATATATGGAATTGCATATTTTGAACATAGAAATACTGATTTTTGATTCACATCCACAATCGTTTGCCAGAGGTCCGAACTCATTTCTTCAATTACGCATCTTTCAACTAGGGAACCAGCATTATTAACGAGAATTTCAACACTACCTAATTCTTCTTCTATTTTTAGATACATGTCCTTGACTGCTTCCTCGTTTGTTGCATCACATTGATAACTCTTTGCACTTCCTCCATTCTCAACTATCGTTGAAACAACTTTTTCGGCATCAATTCTGCTGCTGTTATAGTTAACAGCTACCTTGGCTCCAGCTTCGGCCAATTTTAGTGCAATTGCTTTGCCAATTCCTGTTCCTGCTCCAGTAACCAATGCGACCTTATTTTCAAGACTAATAGAAATCATGTTTTCCTCCTATGTTATCGATTTATTAAACTTTATTTGTAACTCTTCTACCGATATATGGGCTGAAGAGCATTGAATTCATTTCTTTTAATTCACTAGAAATTACAGGCATAAAGTCCATATGGGCAAGGATATCTTTTTCAATAATGACTCCTGGAGCGATTTCTGTTAAAATCAAACCTTGATCTCCAATTTCAAATACGGCCCTTTCCGTGACAAACATGACTTTTTGACCGGTTTCATTTGCGTATTCACCCGAAAAAGTAATCTGGTCAACTTGATGAACGAATTTCTTATGTCTTCCTTCTTTGATGATGGTTAGCTGTCCATCCCTAATCTCAACTTCCAAGCCACCAGCTGTAAAAGTGCCGCAAAAAATGATTTGCTTTGCATTTTGCGCGATATTTATAAATCCTCCACACCCAATAATCCTGTCTCCGATTTTACTAACATTAACATTCCCAAATCCGTCTACCTGCGCCATTCCTAAACAGGCAAGATCAATTCCTCCACCATCAAAGAAGTCGAATTGTGAGGGCGTATCAATAATGGCTAAAGGATTGCTCGAAGCACCAAATTCAATTCCACCCGCTGGCACTCCGCCTATTACTCCTTGTTCAACTGCAAAGACGAACTGATTCTCCAGCCCCATTTCTGTTGCGACAACTCCAACGGAGCCAGAAATACCTACCCCTAAATTTATGACTCCTTTAGCTGGAATTTCTAATGCTGCACGCATCGCAATTACCTTTCTTTCATCGAAAGGAATCGGCTGTATTTTTTGCAATGGAATTTTTATTTCACCAGAATATGCAGGGTTATAGTAGGAAGCAACGGTTTGCTTTTGCTCTGGGCATACAATGATTCCGTCAACTAAGATTCCCGGAATTTTTACGTGTTTAGGATGCAAAGTCCCCCTGCTTGCCAGCCTTTTTACTTGCACAAACACTTTCCCGCCCTTATTACGAACAGCTTGAGCAATTGCTAGATTTTCGAAGATCGCTGCTTCTTCTTCCATTGTGATATTGCCGTCCTCATCTGCAGTGGTTCCCCTTAAAAAAGCTACATCGACAGGAAACACCTCATAAAACAGCTTTTCTTGCCCAGCAAAATTCATTACATGAACTAAATCTTTCGTTGTTCTTGAATTTAATTTTCCGCCTTCAATTCGTGGGTCTACAAAGGTTTTTAAGCCCACATGTGTGACCAATCCAGGTCTATTTGCCGCAATTTCTCTAAAAAGCTGTGAAAGGGCACCTTGAGGAAGATTGTATGCCTCTATCTTGTTTTCACTAGCCAGCCGTGCCATTTTAGGTAAATAATCCCAATGTCCGCCGATATCACATTTTACTAATCCTTCATGGGCGACATGGCACATACCGCCTTCTTTTCGATCTCCAACCCCTGTGATATGAACAAAGGTAAGATCCCGAGGTGACGTGGTGTTCAAAAATCTTTCTTCTAAAGCCATTAGGAGTGCAGTAGGTTCTGCAAGCCCTCCACCCGCACCACCAACAACTATGGTACTATTATCATTAATCTGCATTACCGCCTCATTTGCAGACAAAAGTTTAGAATGATTCATTTCCTGGCACCCCTTTGATAGAATCGGACTACTTAATTCGTTGTTAGGAAAGGCATACTGAAAAATATGCCTTTCCCTATTAATCTATTTTTTGTAGTATCCTCTTGATTCCAATAGATCATAGATACCTTTATTTGCTTCATCTAATGCTTCCTTAGGCGATTTTTCGCCAGCAAGGGCTTTTGAAATAGCATCGGTAATATATTCATGGATCCGCGGCCATTCAGGAAGGGTTGGCTCGGCCTTCGCTTTATTCAACGTTCTCTGCAAATCCGGGAACTCTGGACGTAATTTGACTACTTCAGAATCTTCTAATACTTTTGGTACTGGAGGGAATCCGCCAGCAAGGGCATATTTTTTAGCACCTTCAGGGCTGGACAGCCAAGAAATAAATTTAAATGCTGCTTCTTTCCTTTTTGAATTTGAGTTGATGGCAAGCGTCCATGTATGGATGAATGGCTTTCCACCAGGTACATCTGCAATGGCAAACTTGTCAGAAACCTTCGGAGATGTGTTTGCATCTGCCATTTGAGGGTAGGCCGTATTCCATTCTACAGCCATTGCAACTTTTTCATTTTGGAAGGCAGACAATACTTCTGGGAATTCATAAGTTGTCGCATCTGGAGGAACAATTTTTTCTTTTCTAAGATTATCGACAACAAACGTTAACGCTTCTACTCCGCTTTCACTATTCAATGTAGGTTTATTATTCTTATCCAGTATTTCTCCACCCATTGCCCAGAAATACTGATACCATTCTTTTGGTTGTGTTTCTCCACGCTTACCTTGGAAGGTCGTACCAAACTCTGTTGGTGAATCAGGATTTTGACTTTTCGTAAATTTCTTCGCAACTTCTTTATATTCCTCCCAGGTTTTAGGAGGATTGGGAATTAAGTCTTTTCGATAAAATAAGAAGTGAGTACTTGTATCTAAAGGCATAGCATATACCTTTTTCTTGTACCTTACGGATTCTGCTACGGCTGGAATAACATGATCCAAATTAAAATTGGCCTTTTTCATATAGGAATCAAGGGGTTCAAATTGTCCGCCTTCACCGAATTGTCCAATATAATTATTCAGCATTAAGATGACATCTGTACTATCACCTTGACCTAACAATTGAGTAGACACCTTTTGTAAATAACCGTCGCGGCCCACTTCCTGTAGATTTACTTTAATACCGGTTTCTTTCTCAAATTCAGGTGCTACCTTTGCAAGGGTATTATAATAAGTCCCTGAACGAGCAATAACGGATATTTCCTTTACCTCATCTTTTTTGTCTCCTGAATCACTTCCGCCAGATGCATTTTGACTTTCACCTGGTGCGCAGCCTGATACAATCAGCACCAGTAATAGAATAAGAGCCAATAGTTTTTTCATCATTCCTTTTCCCCCTCAATTGTTAAATAAAATGATTTATGCCTATTTCACAGCACCCATTGAAAGCCCTTTAACTAAGTGCTTTTGCACAAGCAATGTGAAGACAAACATCGGAATCATCAGCATGGTCCCCGTTGCCGTAACAGGTCCCCAAAGTATGGCGTCCTGTGTAACAAAATTGGCGGCCATGACTGGCAGGGTCTTTGCATGCTGACCGGTTAAACTTAATGCGAACAAAAATTCATTCCATGAATTCATAGCAGCAAATATGGCCGATACGGCTAACCCAGGTTTGGCAAGCGGTAACATGATTCTCCACATGGCACCAAATCTTGACGTGCCATCAATAAGAGCAGCCTCTTCCAAGCTTTCTGGAAGCTCTTTTAAAAAGCCCCACATTAACCACGTTACAAATGGTAAGTTGAATGCTATATAGGATAACGTTAAGGAAAATAACGTATCCGTACCTCCAAATTGCCGGAATAGGGCAAAGAATGGAACGACTAAGACGATAGGTGGAAACATTTTTGTAAAGAAAACCGTAAAACTAACTAATTTTTGTCCTTTCATTTTCATTCTGGCCAGACTATATCCCGCAAGCGTTCCAATAATGAGAGAGAAAACTGTCGATAATACGGTGACAATGAGTGAATTTAAAAAGTAATAAATAAAAGGCTGTGTTTTGAAAACTTGTGTGTAGTTTTCAATACTTGGCTTAAAGAACCAAACTGGCGGTATTTGAAATGCCTGTGTAGTGGTCTTTATGGAAGTAGTCATCACCCAAAAAATCGGAAACAAAAATAATAGCAAACATACAACCACATATGTATATGCCCACTTATTTTTATACATATAATCCTCCTCCTCATCCATTACTTATCCGAATAAAGTACACGGATTGCAAACCAGCATACTATTCCCACAATGACCGTTAGAACAATAGCTAATGCCGATGCATATCCAAAATCAAAATCTGCAAATGCTTTTCTGTGTAATAAAATCGAAATCGTTTCAGTCGATGTTCCGGGTCCTCCCCCGGTTAAAACGAAAATTTGATCAAATACTTTTATCGAACCGGCAATTCTCATGATTAAAGCCACAATAATAATCGGCTTTAACAATGGAATCGTTACATTCCATAAGGTTTGCCAAACATTTGCACCATCCATTTGCGCAGCCTCAAATGGTTCCTCAGGCAGCGATTTGACCCCTGCCAAGAGGACGATGAACATAAATCCTGTCCATTGCCACACATCTACCAAAATGGTAGATGGAAGTGCCAGGGCACTGCTGTTTAACATTGCTACCTTGTCCATACCGATTAAAGTCAAAACGTAGTTAAAAATTCCAAAGTTATAATCAAAAATAAACTTCCAAATCAATCCAACAACCACTGGAGTGACCATCATGGGGAAAACAAGTAATGTGGTAGCTAAACCATGACCAACTGTAATTCGGTTAACTGCTAAAGCCAGAGTGAAACCTAAGAAAAATTGGATCATAACTCCAGCTCCGACATAAATACCAGACAATAACATGGATTTATAAAATCCTGCATCCTTAAACACATTGATAATATTTCGGAAACCCACAAAAGGTGGATTCTTCAGTGTTAGGAACGTCCAATCATGAAAGCTTAGATAAATGGTGTATAAAACCGGATACAGAAAGACAACCATCATTAAAAACAATGCCGGGAGCAACAAGATAATTTGTATTTTTTTATCCATCCATGAAAGGAAGCTTCCCCGTTTTTTTTCATTAATGGTTGATGGAATTTCATATTTAATTTGCATGTGATTACCTCCCTTATGACTTTATCGTTAACTCACCCAAAGGTTCATGACCCTAAGCGGTCTATTGCTGTTTTTCATTATTTCGCAATGTGAATCTATGATTCTAAAAATATCTAATATTGATTAAATTCTTTATTATCTGAAAATTATTGACACGCTCTTGTAAGAACATTTTAGATATAGGTATTTACTTGTTTATTAATAAATTGCTGGCAGAGTTTCTAGCCGCTTTTACAATTGAAACACATTCATTGGCTTTCCCTTCAAGCTCCAATAAATAATTTTCGGTGATGGGTTTTTTTGTATCGACTAAGGAACTACCAATCCCTGCGGCGACTGCACCTGCCTTAATGTATAAACCAATATTCGATAAATCTATTCCTCCTGTTACGATTAAAGGAATATGAGGTAGCGGTCCATGGAGATTTTTGATATATTGGGGACCACAGACATTAGCTGGGAATACTTTTACAAAATCAGCACCATTTTCATAAGCAGTAAGAATTTCAGTTGGTGTAAATGCTCCTGGAATACTTACGGCGCCATACCTTTTTGTAAGTTTTATTGTTTCGACATTCACCGTAGGGGAGAATATAAATTTAGCTCCGGCCATAATGGCACTTCTGGCCGTTTCCGGATCAAGTACGGTTCCTGCCCCGACGATGATATCATCTCTTAGCTCTGAGCACACTTTTTCGATTAATTCCAGAACTCTAGGAGTTTCAACAGTAATTTCTATATGCTTGACTCCTCCATTTTTTAGCGCTTTAGCAATCGCTACAATGTTAGATGGGAGAGCTCCGCGGATCACTGCAACAATGCCAGTATCTTGAATCTGATCGGTTAATTTCATGGTATCGAGCTCCTTTTATAATATAATTTGCAGCCTAATAACTATTCAAGATTTGCATGCCTTTTCAGCATATCTTGTGCCAGTGTTTCATTCATTTGCAGGCTGTGGATGATAATTCCGTCAAGAACAAGATGGACACTTTGATCAAACTGATTTCCAAGTGGCTGTATCGTTTCAGGCTCTACTTTCCTTCTATACTTAGTAGCTGCCGGGATTACAAGGACATGATGACTGACACTTGCAATTTTCGAATCACGATTTGTTGTAATGAGAATCACGTTTCCGCCAATATTCCATGCTTTTTTTGCAAAATCATACATCATATCACTTGAACCTGAGCCTGATATTAGAATTAACAAATCGTCTTCTTCAATACTTGGTGTAATCGTTTCACCGACTACATACACGGTGTATCCGCCATGCATCAATCTCATTGCAAATGCCTTTCCCATCAAACCAGAACGCCCGTCACCATAAACAAAAATCCGTTTTGACTTATTTAGGAGTGTTGAAACCATTAATGCCTCTTCCTCATCAATTTTGGATAGAACCGATACGACCTCTTCACCAATCATTCGAATTATCTTCTTCATTTTGATATGTACTCCTTTATATAAGCGGCCGCTTTTCCTCGATCAGCTGCCATCGATATTCCATTTCCAACGATGATAATATCCGGATTGATTAAGAGAATTTCAGGAAGATTTTTATCTGAGATCCCCCCAGCAACAGAAATCTGAATGTCCTTTAACGTATCAGAAAAAGGTAGGGATTTAACATCTAATTCTCTTTGGGTCTGCATATCTTTACCGTAGTGAAAACATAGGAGGTCGACCCCCATTTCTACCAGACTATCAATCCGGTTCCAATCGAAAACTCCCAGTAAATCAACCATAATTTTTTTATCATAAAGCCTTGCTACTTCAAGTGAATCCTTAATCGTTTGATTAGCAGAAAATGCCATCACAGTGGAAATATCTGCTCCCGCTTCGAACGCTTGCTTGGTCTCATGCTTCCCTGCATCACATGTTTTCATATCTGCTACGATGGTCTTGTGTGGAAAGTTTGCCTTCATTTCCCTAACCATGGCCATCCCATACTCTTTTATTACTCCTGTACCAATTTCAATCCAATCGATAGATATTTCTGTTTCTTCAACGATTTGAAAACATTCTTCTTTTGTCAATCTATCAAGTGCAAGCTGCAAAAACATCACTACCACCTCAGAACTATCTTTCGATAAATACTCTTTCTCCCATTTGTATGAGAACATCCTCGAGATATGGTAGCCCTTCATTATCTCCAGAAACTGAAACAACCATCGAACCAATCGTGTTTGCAAATTCTAACGTTTTCTCAAGGGGCCAATTGTTGATTACTCCATATACAAACCCTGCATCGAAACCGTCCCCAGCACCTACAGTATCGACCACTTTTCTAGCCTTCGCAGGTGGTGCCTCAACATAAACACCGTTATGATATCCGATTGATCCATGCGCTCCTCTTTTTATTGCAATATGTGAAATTCCATATTTCCTGCAAGCCTCAATGATAAGCTTTGGTTCCTTTACACCAAATAAAAGCTCTGCTTCATCCTCTCCTGTTAAGATAATATCTACAAATGGCAATAATTGAGATAACTTCAAAATTGCTTGTTCTTTTCTCCATAGTTTTAGTCGAATATTCGGATCAAATGAGATACGTACGTGTAGTTTCTTTGCCAATTCAACAGCTTTTAATATAATCTCAAAATTTTGCTCTCTTACAGCCGGAAAGACACCGGTAATATGAAGTATTTTCGCATTTTTAAATAATTCTTCAGTCAAATCATCAGGACTTAATGTTGACGTAGGGGAATTCGCCCTATAATAAAAAGTTTGTCCTGTGCCATCTTCCATAATTTCTTTAAAGTTAACTGAAGTTGGATACCCTTCAACCAGTTTAACCTGTGTAATGTCAATCCCTTCACCACGGACGAAGTTCTGGATATGACGGCCAAATTCATCATTTCCTAAACGACTAATCCAACCAGTTCTCAAACCTAATCTCGCACAACCGATTGCAAAGTTGAGCTCTGCTCCACCAACTTTTCTATGAAAAGACTCTACAAAACGCATTGGACCCTTTGTTGCTGGATTTAGGGTTATCATTGCATCCCCAATTGTAAAAATTTCTACCATTCTACCATCTCCCTTTTACGTTACCTCATGGTGATTGAATTTGTATTTAATTATCGACTGAACCCTAGCAGGATTCACGGATAATCAATTCAGGTTCAAAGCGATATGTTTCTGGTACTTTAATGATGTCACCGTTTTCAATTTTTGATAATAAAATCTCAGCTGCTTTTTTTCCCATTTCAAATGCAGGCTGTTTTACGGTAGTAATTGCAGGGCTATAAAAATTTGCAAAGCTTACGTCATCTATACCAATCAAAGCTAATTCACTGGGAATTAATAATCCCTCCTCTTTGACATAATTTAAAATTTCCACTAATACTAAGTCATTACCAGCAATTATTGCTTGTGGTGGTTTAGGCAAAGAGAAAACTTCTTTAAGACCATCCTTGATTTGATTTGTTTCCAAAGTTAAAATATATTCCTCTCTTATCGGAATACCAGCATCCTTGATTGCCTTTTTATACCCTTCAACGCGCTCAGTTCTGGGAGTTATATGACGTACCAGTGAATTTGTTACTATTGCAATCCGGTCATACCCTTTCTCAATAAAATGATGAACTGCTATCTCTGCGGCAACTGAATTATTTAAAGCTACGGTATCTACTAGCACACCTTGCACTACTCGATCCATAAAAACAACTGGAAATCGTTCTTCTAAAACAGATTCATAGAGTTCTAAATTTTTCGCGGTTGGGAACACAATAAGTCCATCAACTTGTTTAGCGATTAACATTTCAAAATATTTTTTTTCCTTCTCATGATTGTCATCCGCATTGCAAACAATAACATGGTAATCATTTTCATGACACAAATCCTCGATTGCTCGAATAACCTGAGTCGAAAATGAAAGCAAAATATTACCTACAATGACTCCAATTGTAGAGGTCTTTTTCTGTTTTAAACTTCTTGCAACTGCATTTGGATGATAACCAAGTTGACGTATAGAAAGCTCAATTCTCGCCTTAGTTTCTTCCCCCATATAGTCATAGCGCTTGTTTAAGAATTGCGATACAGTACTTTTTGATACATTTGCGTGTAAAGCAACATCAGCCATTGTAACCCTTTTCATAAAAATCTCCTTTTGATAAACCGGTTTAGTAAATCGATTTAGTCACATTATAAACTAGGAATCATTTAATTTGCAACAAATAATTTTATTAAATAGCGTAAATTTTCAAAAAAGTGAGTTGCATCGAAATTGCTTTTCCTACCACTTTTTACATAAACTTTATCTATTATTTGGATAATTTTCTGTATCAGTTTGCCTGTCGTTATATTTCCCCTCATTCGTTTGAATTAAAGTATTGATTTCAAAACCTTCATTTGAAGTAGTACTTTCTTAATTTTTTCTGCTTTTTTGAGTCTGAAAAATTGGTGTGCAGTTCATTATTTTTTATGGTTAAATGACAGAAAAAATGGTCAGACCCCCAGTGCGCTAAAGCGTTTGCACATCGGTGGTCTGACCCTAGGAGACGCATAATTCCGTATCAGCTTCATTTATTGTTTTTTTAATATACTGTTGTGTTTGATTACAGCCATAAGAATGTACCACTTCTGCAATGTTTTTTACCAGCAATTGTAACAAAATTTACCACTTGTTGCCAACACATTTACCAATGGAGTAATATCAAAAAAATGCAGATATACAACGTTAAGGATTTTGAGAGATAAAAAAAGTCTAATTCCTTTGCAGTTTTACCGAGGAATTAGACTAATGATCTTTAACTATCGCTATCCGTTAACTTTTACAAAGAGGTTTTCGTTTTTCTAGGTTGACCTTTTAACCCAACTAATTTGGTTTTAATAAAAGGGTCGATACCTTTAGGTAATTGATTAAATCCAAAAAAATTGTACCTCTATCCCTTGATTGCTTTCAGTTATAATAATTCACAAATTCCTTTGTGTAGCTTTTACGCAAAACTGGTTTTATTTATTCTTTACTAATCTTAGAGTATAAAATCTTCATACAATTTGCTTCTTGATTTATCACAGGTAATACAAGTTATATCTTTCTTTTTTACATATGTTCACCATCAAGTACCCCGTCATTTGTTAAGGCAGATATAACAACAATATCTTCTTCGATACTTTTAACAAGTCCTTGTATTGTCCCTTCTTCTGAAATTTCTTGTAATTCATCATTCATAAGGTTCTCCGTTCGGCTTTTGTACTTTATCCAGTTCTGATTGCATTTCTTAAAATCAATAAATCTAGGCTTCCCAGATTCGCTAATATACCTAACTCCTTCAGCCGTAATACCTTGAATTTGTTTCATAGCCACACCTTTGCCTTATTTGTTTGTAATTAAGATATAATTCACCAAAAGAATTTACTTCTCCTTCTAAAAAAGGGTCAGCAAAAACAGGCATAAAATGGGACTATATAATTTTCCATTTTTGTGTTGTCTTACATATGATAATGTACCGATGACTTCAAATGGAGAGGAGGAGTTCATGTTGAGTGAGGAAAAGAATGGGGAGTCAAGTAAATCAGGTAAGTCCCTATGGAAACCGCTTTTGGCTGCACCTGCTTTATTTTTTCTTGCCCCATTAGGGATAGGGTTGTATCTTACTCATCCATTCCCGGCAAAGACGACAAAAAATCCAGGGGAATATGGTCTTGCATTCGAAGAGATTGAATTTTTCAGCCGAAAAGACCAAGTAAAACTGTCTGGCTGGTGGATTCCAGCAGTTTCAAAGAAAAGCAAGAAAACGGTCATCACGGCACACGGTTACATGAATGAACGTGCCATGGAAAAGATTGAAGGACTGCGACTCGTTAAAATTCTGTCAGAACAAGGCTATAATGTACTGATGTTTGATTTTCGCAATGCAGGGAAATCAAAGGGAAAAACCACGGGGATTGGATATTTTGAAAGACACGATTTGTATTCAGCGATTGATTATGCGATTCAGGAAAAACATCAGGAAAAAGTTGCTCTCCTTGGCTGGAGTATGGGAGCTGCTACTGCGATTATTGCTGGATGCGAACACCCTGCTGTTTCCGTCATCATTGCCGATAGTCCCTTTTGTGATTTAGAACCTTTCCTAAAAGAAAACCTTTCGCATTGGACCAAGCTACCCAAACGGCCATTTACGCCGATTGTTTATCATTCCATGCGCAAGCTCCTCAAAATTGACCCCACAGAAGTTTCACCCATCAATCATGTGAAAAATACGAAAGGAAAATCCTTTTTCATCATCCATAGTACGATAGATAAAGCTATTCCTTATGCCGAGAGCGAAAAATTATTTCAATCGATCCCATCCGATAACCAAAAAGAATTGTGGCTGACAAAAGATTGTGAGCACATTCATTCGTATCGTTTGCATAAAAAGGAGTATACTCGCCGTGTACTCAGGTTCCTAAATAAGTACTTAAAGCTTGACTAAAATTATTTACTTCCACGCCTTGTATTCCCTTTATTTAGAATTAATAAGGACAAAGAATCTTCTTCCAAACTGATCGAAAACCTTCGAATGAAGCGGCATTACAATCAGTAAAACCTTGAACATTAAAATACAAAATACCGAACATGCGCTACTACATGTTCGGTCTAATCATAGATTTAATCACCTCATGGAGGGTTCCAGTGGTTTTAAATGAGGTTCATGCCGACCACAAGAACCGTCTCTATGGTTTTCCCACCCGCATAAAACATCCCGCTATTGCCGGAAAAATCACAAATTCCTTCCTCATGTCCCAAACGAAATCACATCTTTGCCCCTAGCAAGCTGGAATCTAGCGAATATGCGTGACAGTTCAATGGGTTTTGATGGAATGTGTTGCGATAGAATTGGATTGCCTCTTGCCTGCTGGCTATCAAAAGGACAAATAGTCCGATGTGATCGGTAATTCCTCCTTTGAACAATGTCCATTTTCTTTTTGCGTTAAATGTTCGTAGTGTGCAATTAATTCTATTCGATGACTTTATACTCGGAATTGAACCTAATTTTTGATCATATATTAATAAGAGGTGAATGATATGGATAAACATCTTAAACAAACATTTGAAATGAATTTTTTAAAAATTGGCATTATCGCCAATGCTGGAGTTTTACAAATTGGTAGTGGGTCTGGTTCAAAACCACGTGTCCCTCATGCTGGATATACAACAATCGGAACTTCATTAGTACATCTACAAGCTCTGGCTGTCCCACTACAAGCACCAGTACGTCACAATTAAATAATTTGCACCTCCATCACAAAAAGAAATCAATCGTCCAATTATTTATTCAAATAACTAAAGAACGATTTGAATAGGACTTCATTAAGGGATGTTCGATAAAGTCCCTGACGATAAAAGGGACAGTCCCACGGCAAGTTAAAGCATTAATTCACCGGGGACTGACTCCACAGCCACAATACTATGCTTCATTTTCCACAGCACTTTTTATATTTTTTACCGCTGCCACATAGACATAGGTCATTTCGACCCACTTTATTTTCATTACGAACAGGTCCACTTTGCAGCAAATTCGATTGCTTTTGGGCGTTCCTGAAATCCATTTCACTTTCTAATGCTGCCTGTTTCCATTCCTCTAATTCAGGGTGTTGCTCGCCAAGAATAGAATAGTAACTATAGACGACCTGTTCTATATCAACTAAACCTGATAAATACTCATTTTCCATATGGGCAGAGATTTCGGGCAATGCCTCTTTTGACAACTGATGACAGAGAGACTCGATCAGTATATCTTGGTCCTCTAATTCTTCTGCCGCCCTATAAGTCTCTCTTAAAACCTTTACGGCAAGGTCCGATTTGATATTTTCGACCACAGAAGTAGCATAAATAATTGATTCTGATTTCTTTAAGTAAGGTGCAACCTCTTTGACAACATCATCATTTTGAAAACCTATTAACGCAAAAGAAGCTTCTTCTAACAGGATATCATCATCCCGGAATAATAATCTTGCCAGCATGGGAATAAACTGCGACAAATTTAATTGCCCAATCATATAAACTGACAAGATGCCACTAAAGGAAAACCATTCTTCTTTTAATTCATCCTCGATATCAAGTGCTATTTCCTCTGCAGTGATCCAACTATTTTGCACCAGACATTTTGCTAGTTTTTTTGCTTTTATGAATACTTCGTGTTGAAAAGACTCTGCTTGGTCAAGGGCATGGATCGTTTTTGCATATTCATTGAAAACTTCTTCTGCGGTCCCATGCTGGATTAACTCGTATAACGCCCAAGTATCATCGGAAAAGTATCTATTCAATGGCTCCCTATATTTTAGCGCAAGTTCTGGTTCCAAATAATCGAATAAATTTACCGCTAGATGGGTTTTAGACTGATCCATCTTAGGTATATTTTCAATAAGAATCTGGACGGCTTCTTCATTGATTGTTTGTTTATCCACATAAATGAAAATAGAAGATTGCTTCTCTTTATTTTTAAAAGCTTCCTTTATTAATTCTACTGTCCATTCTTCAGGAACGTTAGGATAGTCATGTAGTGCATGAAGGACAGTTTCTTGAATTAAAATATCATCGCTAATTAAGTGGGGTTTTATTTTTTCTAAAAATGTCATGTGCGTGTCCTTTCATGTTACCTTTAGTGCGCTGTCACCCCCTTTACGAGTAGTGACAGCGCACAGTTTTACTTATTAAGAAGCTCTAAAAAGGAACAAATGGTCATGATGCCTTTATCAAAGTTTTCCAAGTTAAAATGTTCATTTGGTGCATGAAGATTTTCATCTGGTAAACCGAATCCCATTAAGACAACAGGTGCATTTAGGGAATGGTTGAAATCCGATACAATTGGAATCGAACCGCCTTCTCGTTTGTAAACAGGTGCTTTCCCATATATGTTTTGGTACGCTTCGGCCGCTTTTTGGATCATCGGACTGTCGATTGGGGTTAAAAATGGATTCCCCGTATCGCCAAGAGTCACATTTAGTGTGCATCCTTTTGGTGCATGTTCTTCCAGATGCTTCTTGATCAATTGCTGAATCTTTTCCGGGTTTTGATTGTGAACGAGACGGCAGGTGATTTTGGCATGTGCCTCGTTCGGGATGACTGTTTTTGTCCCTTCTCCCTGAAATCCGCCCCATAAGCCGTTTACTTCTAATGTAGGCCGGGAACTGATTCTCTCAGGATATGGAAAATTGTTTTCCCCTCCCGTAAATTCCGTTAACCCCAACGATTGTTTCAGCTTTTCTTCATTGAAACCCAATGCTTTAATTTGATCCTTTTCAAATTCAGTCAGTTCCACTACATCATCATAAAAATGGTCCACATTCACTTTTCCGTTTGCATCATGAAGAGTCGAAAGCAGTTGTACCAATAAATGGTTGGCATTCTGAACTCCCCCTCCAAACATGCCTGAGTGCAAATCTGACTTTGCGGTCTTTAGGGAAAACTCTAATGCACAAAGACCTCTTAAAGAATAGGTGATGGCTGGGACGCCTCTGTCCCACATATCAGAATCGGAAATCACGACCACATCACAGGATAATTTCTCTTTATTTTCGGATAAAAATGGTGGTAGATGGGGGCTTCCGATTTCTTCTTCCCCTTCGATGCAAAATTTTACGTTTACCGGTAATTGGCCTTCTACTTTTAATAATGTTTCCACTGCTTTGATATGTAAGAACGTCTGCCCTTTGTCGTCTGTTGCTCCTCTGGCAAAAATCTTTTCATCGCGGATCGTCGGTTCAAATGGAGGAGTTTCCCATAAATGAACAGGGTCAACGGGCTGTACGTCATAATGGCCGTAAACTAAGACGGTTGGGGCGTTTTCCTGATGAAGCCAGTCCGCATAAATAATAGGATGTCCTTTGGTCTGTACGATTTCCACATGTTCCATGCCTATGTTTTTTAATTTATCAGCAATCCAGGAAGCTGCTTTTTGAATGTCCTCTTTATGCTCAGATAAGGAACTGACGCTTGGAATCCGGAGCAGTTCTTTTAATTCCTCAACATTCTCATTATGATTATTTGATATGATTTCGGATAATTTTCCCACATTATCACCTTTTCTCATTTATTTTCTATTCTTATTTTATACAAAATTGACGGAGACAACAAATATCAACCTATGTACCTATACTACTCAGCCTTTCCCCTTCCGTCCTTATTACAAGGTGTTCACTGATGAAAGGTTTTGCTAAAGAATTGGATGGCCTCTTCCTTGCTGGCTGCAAAGGAAACAACTACTTACTCGATAAAACATGAAGAACTGACCAGTAATAATTACTGGTCAGCCTTCTTTACCTTATTCTCATTTTTTTGCTACAATCTCCGTGATATAGGCCGTGACATCTTTTATCTATTGCTCTGTTAAAAGATCTCCAAAAGCAGGCATCGTTGATCCGCCCTTTGAAACCAATTGCATACATATTTATTTAATCATGGTTCGAGTGAATTTTGAGCATAAACCCGATGTAGATTTATTTTAAGGAACGATGCGAGGTATTTTGGCTGATTCCTCTTCTAATACATGAATTCCTCCGATTACTTCATAAGCTGAACCAATTGACACTAGAAAATCTCCTGTGATTGCCAGTTGTTGTTCTTGGAGAAGTTTTACCAAATCTGTTTCTCCTAATTGTCTAGTGACAGATACCGCTTCAAGGATCTGGCCAATCGTCCTAATCCAAACACCAGTTAGTATTTGTTGTTCACCTATTGTATTCGGATCATCTTCTAAATGAAAAAGTTCTGATAACCCTTTAAGTTCAATTATCTGGCCAAAGACTTGAACCCAAAGCCCGAATGAAACCTGTTTTTCTAGCTGTAAAATTTTTTTACTTTTAGGATCGCTGAAGTCTTTTCCATTTTGATTCAAATTCTTTGAATTATCCATACTTACCAACCCCAGAACAATTTTGCTTTATTTTATGTGGACCAAATACATTGGTGTTTCCTGTTTGTGCGTTTTTTCACCAAATGAAACCGAAGGAAGCCCCTGCTTTTAAGTATGGGGAGGAATTCGGTTTCTATTTTTTATAGGGGATTTTGAAATAATATCTCTTTTTTATCATTCATTACGATTAAATTTAATGCAAATACTGAACACATTTATATAAACTCATCGGATGAACTGGTTAGATTCTACATAATTATCTTTTATCCCGACTAATATCTATGTCTATTATTAAAGTCGTAATAACCCATAAATACCTCCGATGTTAAATTTCATTATTAAGGCGACCGTAACCTTTTACTTTATAGAAATATGTATCAAAGGAGTAACCTACTCCCTTCTAGATGGCATTTGTCAACCACCTTCAATGCAAGTTGCAGTGGAACTACCTACTACATTATTTAATTCAGTTAATAAAACTTGTAATGTATTGTCAGTAACTAATGCCTGTAATGCCTTATTAGTAATTGGAACATTGTATTTTTGAAAAACTTTAACTGTATCTTCCCACACTTCGGTTATAGCTTTTGAATTCATATTTAATTGAATTACCATAAAAACAACCTCCTCTATCTCCATATTACCATTATTGTCTTCAACGCTCCTGCCACTTTAGTTGAATAACAAAAAAGCCACCAATATTAGCAACTGGATCCTTCGAATAACGAACCCATTAGCATAAGTGAAACTCTTCACAATTAAGATGTTACACAAATTTTAACACTAAATAATGAAAGACAAATCACAAGGATTTCTTGGGAACTAGCGCCGTTCCATATTTCTGTTTTGTACATACTTTGTAATTACGATGGAAAGGGGACTCTATACATTGCAGAGGGTGCATACGGAGCTATCTTTGCTCTAATCATTGTATTGTTTATACTCCTTGTCATCGATGGAGCAGCTTAGTGTTAAAAGATTCCATTAATGGATGGTAGCGTGAAAAACAACACATCTTTCCAATCTATATTTTGTAAATCTATTTAAATGGAAATAATAAGATAAATTAAAAGGGGTTAAGTACATGATCCACGTTTTATTTGTATGTCTGGGAAATATTTGCCGTTCACCGATGGCTGAAGCTTTGTTTCGCGACTTAGTCAAAAAAGAAAATTTGACTAACAAAATTGCAGTTGATTCCGCTGCAACCAGTTCATGGCAGATCGGCTTCCCTCCGCACGAGGGAACTCTTGATATTCTAAAGAAATACAATATCTCTTCTGCTGGGCTTGTTAGTCGCCAACTAAAGAAAGAAGACATTTGGAAGTCCGACTATATTATCGGTATGGACGAAAGCAACATAAAAAATATTCATAGCATAACCGGCAAGCCAAATCATCCAAAGATCATTAGGCTGCT
Source organism: Neobacillus sp. NPDC097160 (assembly GCF_044762155.1). NCBI lineage: Bacteria > Bacillati > Bacillota > Bacilli > Caryophanales > Bacillaceae > Neobacillus > Neobacillus sp. NPDC097160. The sequence continues at coordinate 136,645 of NZ_JBIWDU010000015.1, forward strand.
CGACCTGACCAAATACAGGAAAGATGTCCCCGATCCATTTTTCACAGGTGATTTTGATGAAACCTATCGTCTTGTTTCAACGGGCTGCCGGGCATTAATCAAGAAAATACGCAGCGAACAAAACTTATAACAACAAGGTATCCATCTTAATCCGGTAATGTGCAATTAATTCTTTTCGATGACTTGATAATCGGAAAGTTTTTCAAGAATTGCACCACACTTTTACATTGGTCTTGATCTGGATTTATCTAAGTAAATTTTTCTCCTCCGCATAACCACATAAAAATTTTCATTATCTCACCTCGCAATATGAGTTAATTTCTCGTTTACTTTTTGGCATTATTATTATTATCAGAAATAAACCTAACTTTTGATCATATATTAATAAGAGGTGAATGAAATGGATAAACATCTTAAACAAACATTTGAAATAAATTTTTTGAAGATTGGATTAATTGCCAATGCTGAAGTTATACAAATTGGTTGTGGGTCTGGTACAATTCAACGTGTCCCTCATGCTGGATAAACTACAATCGGAACTACATTAGTTCATCTAACAGCTCCTGCTGTCCCACTGCAAGCAGCAGTAAGTTGATATTAAAAATTTTGCCCCTCCTTTAGTATTAATTACCGCTAGGACATATAAAACTAAATACTTTTTTATCAATAAAAAACACCGCCTTTTTTAATACAACCAAATTGCCTCCATTACTTGCTGATTTTCCAATAAAAAGATGCGTTAAAAAATCTATATTTCTCTAATAATATAATATAATTCTCTTTTTTCATCGTATTTAAGTTCTTCGCTATCCACATCTGCCATCCACGCTAGTTTAGTTTTATCCGTTCCCAGATAAAAATTAATTTTTTTTCTGGATATAGTTTGAATTTCATCCTTAACCGAAGGAGTGTGATGATCTGAACACATTGCAAAAACAACTCTTGAACCAACTAGGTTCCAAGTATAAGCACCATTTTTGTCTACATTAATGTTAGCAATTGCTATTGAATCACCTAGATTAGGGTTTGTAAAAATAATAAATTGTTCACCACCAACTTGAATTTCATCAATGATACCATCTTTGGTAATTCCCTCGTTTTGTAGCCCGTATTCAACAGCACTTTTATAGGTTAAAAATGTTTTATTCGCTTGAAATGTTTTATTTGATTGACAACCTACTAGAATAATGACCATCAAAAATATTAAATAAAATTTTTTCAATTCAATTTCCCCTTTTTATTAACCAATGTATCAAAAATATTTATATATGGCTCTAATAATAGAGAATATTCCGAAAAAACAGTTTTTTATGCTCTTTTAAGTAAATAGCATTCAGCAAAAAGATACCTAATCAATAACAAAGCTTTCATCTCCTCCCGTTACTAAATAACAAAAAGGCTTTACTCTTTATTGTAGTAAAGCACCCGTTTGTTTAAGTACAAGGTTTCACAATGTTAGTTAAAAAGTAGAAAAAAGGTGTATCGGCAAAATGGCTTACCTTTCCAAAGAAGATCGTTCTTGAGATTTTTTATATTTTTTTTGATCCAGTCTCAACTGTTCCACTTGTTGCTCTAAACGCTCAAATTCATCCCTATAGAGCTTTTGAATCACTTCGGGATACGAACCTATTGAATCTCTCACTGTTCCCAGCTCCATTATTTTTCTCCGTAGCTCTTCCTCACGTCTTTTTAAGTATTGTTCTCTAGACATGTTCCTCCACTCCAATATTTTCAGAATTCGTTTTAATTTCTTTCCCATTTTTAATTCATCATAAAACTGGAAATACCTCTTAAAGAAAAATAAAAACCTGAATGTCTGTCCACTGTTACTGTCTTGCTCTTCAACTATTGCCCCCGTTTGTTTAAGTGTAATTCTACACAATTTAATAAAATGAACCTTCTATCTTAGACATCTGCCGTTATTTAATCACTGTTTCAGCAGGTGTAACCCCTTCGTATTCTTTATACTTTGTAACTATTTTAGTTATGAACCAAGTTCTTTTTCCTGTTGCTGGATTTTTCTCCAAAGTAATTACCTTTTGTCCAGTACCAAAGTTTTTATAGGAGCTTATTAATTCATAAGTCACTGTGAATTTAACTTTTTCATCATTTATTTTTTCAACTTTTGTTGTCCCAAAATTATCGACCCAAGGGCTTGATTGTCCAGTGCTCCAATATCTTTCATCGAACTTCTTCTTTGTCAGTTTTTGAAGGGTTGGTGACAGCAAAGCATACTGTACTGCCCCACTTCTATTTTTTACCCCCAAAATCCACAATTCCACTGCTTGTTTTGGAGTTTCTGGTTGTAAGCCTGTCATAAATGAAATTATTATTTTGTTGTCAAATGGGTTATTATCTGTTTGGGCAAAAGTCGGATTACCTTTGAGAACAATCATCATCGATAAAAAGGGAATAAGAAATAAACGCATATTATTGTCACCTCTTACCGTATTATCTCCTTCAAACCCTTTTTTATTGTTTTTTACTAACCTTCCCCGTTTGTTGAAAAAACAAAAAAGCACCCCTTATTAAAGCAATGCCCTTGGTGTATACCTTTATAGCTGCATTAATGAGGATAAAGCGTGCTTCCTAAACATATAGTGAGTAAAACCACTTCAGCTGGGTAGTATATGTTTAGGATGGTGCGCGTTCATATTTAGCATATTCCTTATTAATAAACGAGGAAGTGAATAGATGAATCACAGTAACGAACGCAATAACTTTGGCGGAAATGAAGAAGATAGTGGCAATAACCAAGCTGGTAGTAATGCTAATCAAGGTACCAATGACTTTGGTGAAGCAGCAGGAACTTTTACTGATGCCGTTGCGGGTGCTATGATAGGTGCTCCATTTGGACTAATTGGTACTGTTATAGGCGGTGTTTCAGGCGGTGTTATTGGTAACCAGATGGTGGAGACGGCTGAAGCAGATAACAATACAGCTTCCAATAATGGTGATGTGAGCAATAATATTAACTCTATAAATAAGTAGCTATTTTTCATAAGGATTCCAATCAATTTAACAAGGAAATGTAAATTTTCCGTTAACCTCAGATGTTGAAGAACTGCTGCATGGGTGCTAACGGGTGAAATGTCTAGAGGAAGAACTCAATAATGGGTTCTTTTTCTTTTTAATATTATATGCACCAACAATAAAACTCATATTCATCATGCTCTTCGCCTAACCTGCCAGTTAGTTCAACAAGAAAAAGCTGCCACGATGACAGCTCAGTTCTTCAACTCAAATACTCATTAGTTGAAGAAGAACAGCTCTATTTGCTATGAAGTAATGCCGTTCTTATTATGTTGTATAAAAAAGACAAGCATAGTACAAATCTATTTGGACTGCTGCTTCCACATTGTCGGGGTCAAATTTAAGAATAAAAACAGGGCATAGGAAATTTCCATGCCCTGTTTATTGGTTTATGAAATTTGTGGTCAGCAAGATTCTTTCGTTTGCCGTTTCGGATTAAAACGGCTCGATGGCTTTCTCGTTTTTTCCAGTTTGAGGCTGATTTTCAATTCTTCTTTCTTCAACTACCTTGGGAATTTCTTTAAGGTGTTTATTTACTTCTTCTACTTGATTGGTAGTTCGCATTTCATCCATTTTCAAAAACCTCAATTCATTAAAATATCTTTGGTAAATATAATATGCCTCAGTGATAAAGATTTTATGTCCATTAAATCAGATCTGTAAGATATAACCCAACCGTCAGTTCTCCTTTAAGGTTCGGTGAAGTTGATGAAGGTCATGTTGTTAATTTTTACAAAAAATTAAAATCATCAGGTATTAATGTGACCATTAGAAGTCAAATTGGAATTGATATAGATGCTGCTTGTGGTCAATTGTATGGAAATTATCAAAAGAGCAACAAGCAGTAATTTGAGGTAAGATGATGCCGAATTGTATTCCATAAAAAAATGTTAATATAAAAATACAATTATGAGAGGACTGATGGATGGACAATGATTAACTAATCTATATTTTTATTTGAAATGAATAACTTCAAACTACAAAATATAGGGTTAGTCTATCCATTTTTATAAATCAGTTTACACTTTATTTGTCATGATTCCAATGGCAAAAAAGAACTTATTTAATATAAGTGCATGAAATTTTTGAAGAAATTTGCCCCCAAGCAGAAGATTGGGAATATCTTCGTGAAATATCCTATTTGAATGTTGATGCAGAGGTCATGTACCGACCATTTAAAACATTATCAAATGGAGAACAAACAAAGGTGTTGCTTGCTGCACTTTTTTTGAATGAGGGTCAATTTCTATTAATTGATGAGCCAACCAATCATTTAGATACTGATGCACGAAAGATGGTCTCCGATTATCTAAGGAAGAAAAAAGGATTTATTTTAATTTCACATGACAGAATTTTTTTAGATGGATGCGTTGACCATATCTTATCTATAAATAGGGAATTTCAGTCAAATGAATTGATTGTTTTGGCTGATCTGTCTGTTAAGTACGATGACCATGTAGTGAATAAGCCAATTAGCTTTAAAGTTGAACAAGGTGACCGAATTGTACTTGATGGAAAGAATGGAAGCGGAAAAAGTAGTATCCTAAAACTAATTCTAGGAAATCCCATAGCCAAAAGTTTATGTGAAAAAGCTCATTTATATATTTGGGATGAACCGTTAAATTTTATTGATATTTATTCGCGTATGCAGATTGAAGAGCTTATTCAAAGATTTAATCCCACAATGGTTATTGTTGAGCATGATCAGGTATTTCAACAAACAGTTGCAACAAAAACTATATCTATGTAGTTAAATATGAAGAATTGAAGATTTAATCTGCAAATCAGGTAATTAAACTATATGGTGCTTTAGTTGAAGAACGTAGCTAACTGAAGCAGGCGATTGGGGTGAAGATCGTTATTGTTCGGTGAAAGATTTATCTTCCTAATATATTCTAATCGTTCGATTACTTTTAAAAAGGCTTCTGGTGAAGACTGACCAGGAATCTCTCTTAGCCATTTGACGGGCATTGAAATTTGAATACCCATATTCTTTCCTGATTTCTTCCATATGTTCATGCTTCGTTTGTTCTCGATCGGCATATAAATCAAATTCTTTGGCATCAACCTGAATTTGTTTAGCAATATACTGTATAACTGACTTAGGTGCATATTTTATATCTGAAAGTGACCATCCTGGAAAACGAAAAAGACAAATTTGAACAGCAAATCCCAAAATCCCTTATAAAAGGGTTAAAATAAAGGATACTATTCGATTAGCAAGTGTTGTCGCTTTTGTCGGATCTAACTTGTACGTATACTGTAGAAAAACAGCTAATTGTATTGCTAAGGAATCAGACGCAATTGCTGCACTGCAGCCATTGGTGCTATAATATTTGTTTCAAAATAAGTTAAAAGCGGTGCAAGGTTTGGATAATTCGTTGCGAGAGCACTAAGCATTTGTGCTAATCTCTGCAAGCCTACCTTTGTAATCAATACTCTTTATTGTATTTGTACTTTGGAGTCATAATTATAAAAAAAGTGCTGATTTTTAATAGCGTTTTCTATTTCGTTACAAATCATGTTCAATTGTGACATGACGTAATGAGGGACATAAGGATTCGGATAAAACTCAGGGTACATTTAATTTCCTCCAATTAGTCATAATATATTGCATACTATGACTAATAAGATAATAAGTGCTTGCTTACTTTCTATTTAAAGGTATACAACAAAAAAGTTACTGTGCCTCTACTAATTGCAAATCTCGTATTGAATGTGAGCGACTATTCAACTAATAATTTTATGATCCAACTTTATCAATTTTTAGTTTAGTAATAAATACAGGAATTTATTGGAATACTAAATATTATCTAGAAGCGTAAAGATAGCAACAAACCCGGAATCCTGTATTGCAGTTGTTACAGCTGGAACTGGGCCGTAGGTATTGCACTTTCAATCGTAAATGGAGCCCTATTACAAGAAAGTCACCAGTGTTAATTTTTCCTTTTTCGAGCATGATTTCTCTAAGATAGTCAATTCCCTCCAGCTTCCTTAACTAAAGCAGGGAGCAATTTTAGTCAGGTCATTAAATTTGGATTTGGATAGAGAATAAGAAAAGCATCCCCTTAAAAATCGAGGGGATGCGCTTTTTAGGTCGGGCATACATCCGTAATTCTAGCTTGGTCAAGCATCTCTCAAACACGCATCATTTGTCGTTACTCTGAGTACCACTCGTTTTCTCGCTGGGTCCAGTGCTCTCTTCTCCGTAAAGAGAGGAAAAGTTCTCACGCTTCTTAGTGCCAGCCTCGTTTTTTGCTTCATTTCCGCTTCCTTTATCTGCTGGCCGTTTATCTCTGTCATTTTCGCTGAGCTCTTTGTTGATTTCTTTCTTTGTATCTGCCATTTTCCTATCTCCTTTTGCTAGGGTATTGCTCTAATTATTTATTGGAACGTGAATCTAAACTGGCAGTGGTGGTGGATATGGGCTCCAGTTCGGATAGTTCCATGGATAGTTGTACCAGGGGCGCTTTTTCTGTTCTAGCGCTGTCAATACAAGTGTGTGCGGAGCCCCTTGATTCCAGTGTCCTTGGGCGATAGTTCCTTTCCATTGAATTTGGACCGGAATCATGAGACCCGGTTTGAAATTGACTTCCCAGCATCCCACGCGCAGATCACATTCACGTGGCCAGTGTGAGCTTGGCTGATTATCGGTCAGCCTGCCTTCCATGACACTTCCACCTTGAGGGCCGAAGGAATGGGCTACCGGTGCATCTTTGGTGAGTGCAAAAGCACCACTAAAGCCATAGCGATGATTGTCTGTTGAACCCACAACATTAAGCCAGTTGTCTGCGCCTTTCGAAAATTCTAAGTTCAGCGCGCCCCAAGCATACGCATCACCATCAACAGTAATTTGATATTTGCCGTTAAATAATTTGCACCAATCTTCTGCGTCGGGAGGACAAACTTGCAGGATACTCACGCAAGTATCGTTCTTGCGTCGTTTGATCAAATACTCATAGATGTCAATCCATCTTGTGTGGTCAAGTACGGTAACGCAACCCGCACTTTCTTCCCCAGGATGAAGATAGCGGTTTTCCTTCTCATCGATTGGAAACCAGGAAAATCGAAACGGACCGGCGTCAGGATAATCATGACCACCTTTATGAATAGTATCAACAACCTGTATAATGTGGTTGCCCTCAGGAATAGGATTAATTTCATCGGTTTTCGCCTGATACTCGACTTGGTGCGGAATGCGGAGCAAATTTTTCCCTGGATGGAATTGCAAAACTGCTGGAGGGTCATAGCTCATCACAGGGCCGAGCGCAGCAGCCTGAGAATCGACACTGAATTTTTGACCCTTTACCCGTCCTTCAAGCACAGTGAAATTATCTCTTCCTTTAGCTGTACCTGTGTAATCGACTTTCAGATATTGCGGCAGCTTTGTCAAAATATCATGTTCATCCTTGACCTCCAGAAAGCCGTTACCATCCCACTTTGAAATCATCTTAACCGTCATAACTAGTGTCTCCTTGCACGAGCATGAGAATCTCTCTTTTTATTTTGAATTACTTCTATATTATGGCCTTGCAACTTATTCTTATTAAAGGTAAAACCTACCTCAAAATTGTTAAATTACTAGGTATTTTTTAGCTAATTTAGTATTGTCATTTTTCTTTTCATGAAGTAACTTACTTTTATGATAGTAAAAAAGCGTTCCTGCTTATTACAGAAACGCCCCGTTAGCTGAAGACCAATTATTTAATCAGAGAAATCTCTTAACAATACTTCTAATTCATTACTTTCGTAAAAATTACCATCACTAATAAATTTTTCAATCTCTACCATACCATCTTCCAAAAACTCAATTTCCCATCGTTATCCTGGAACTGCAATTTCAACCATAATAGCTTCATTTCTAACTTTATTTAGCTTATAAAAAATATTACTGTCGTCTAGTTTATTTAGAAAACTGATTATTTCTTTTAAATCCACAAAATCATCTCTAATATTTAAGTAATAAAAAACTTATTAAACTATCCTGCCCTTTACTTGAATAAGACAAAAGCGATCCTTCGTTATGGAAGCATCGCACCCAATAGTTTAAGTACATTTGTTCAAAAACTTTAGATTCATCTTCAATTATTACAGGAATGCTTCACCGTTTATATAATAAGAAAAAGATCTCCTCGTTATTTAAGAAAGCAACTTTTTGTACAAAAAAAGACCACACTTATTATTTAAGGACAGCATCTGTTAATTTATGTGCATATTTCTTACATAATAAAAAAGCTAATTCATTCAAGCGTTTCTGATATTACTTAAAGAAGTCAGTCTTCTTTCACTTTTGGAATTAAGTATTCTAACTATGTAATCTTCATAGTCGAATGGTGTTTATTTGTAAAACAAACCTTTTTATCTAAAGATCACGCATGTTCCAAACAAGTTCTCCATTCTCGTCCCATATACTATGGTGGCGAATGAAACCAATCTTTTCAAGAACTCGAAAGGAAGCAATATTCCAAGAACGCACAGTAGACCACAGACGTCGCCGTCCAGTTGCGACCGCAGCTTCTATAATAGCCGATGCGGCTTCAGTCGCATAGCCATTACCGTGGACTCTTTGGAACAGTTCGTAAGCGATTTCAGGCTCTTCTAGAGTAGAACGACCGATAATTAACCCGCAATATCCAATAAAATCTCCCTCATCTTTGCGTCGGATCGTGAGTAGACTTATACCACTTTCCAGTGCTCTGTCGCGAAAACTGATAACTTTTTTGTGAGCAGCGTCAAGAGTTGGCTTGGCAATACCCCGTTCTCCAACAAGTTCCCTATACCAGGATGCATCTGATTCCTCCCACATACTCAAGTAGAGCCGTTCAGTTATTATTTCAAAATTCATTGACGAGAATCTATTTGTCATTTTATAACCTCCTTTTCAAGTCATGATATTCTCACAAGAAACATTTTATTTTACTTGTTAGTCGAAAATTAAATTAATGTTTATAAAAACATGTTTCAATATTAGTTTCGAAAAAATCCTTTAATTATCTCTACTAATTCCTTACTTAAAATTAATTTCATTCTTTAACAAATCTGCCCGTTATCTAAATAACTTCAACAATAAAAGCGTTAATCCTTCTTCGATTAACGGACAGTTTAGTGCAACAAGGATTATTTAACATTATTAAAGTTAGCTAAACTTTCTCCAATCGGTGTAACTATCCCATCCATACTTATAGAATTCTTCTTTTTACGATATTCCTCTAAGTCTTGTTCACTTTTATTGGTAGCCCATTGTTGAAGAGTATCTCTTTCACCATCGTATGAGTAGAACGGTACACTAAATCCACATGATGTTTTTACTGTTTCAATCTTTGCATGAATAATTTGTCGAGCACCAGGAAGTATGTCAAAATGTTTCGCCATATCAGTCCATTCTGGTGTGCCCGGTAATATCACATTACCGCTACCATAAAGCCTTAAAATCATAGGAGGTCCTTCAAAAGCTAAGAACATAAAAGTAATTCTACCGTTATCTATTAAATGTGCACTTGTTTCATTTCCACTACCAGTTAAATCTAAATAAGCTACCTCATTTGAGGAAAAAATTCTTAATACATCATGACCTTTGGGTGAAATGTTAACATGACCGTCAGCTGTTAGAGGTGCTGAACCAACGAAAAAAATCCGTTGTTTTCTTATAAATTCTTCGTGTTTTGGAAGTATTGATGAATAAACAGTTCCCATAATAAATTCCTCCTCATCTAACAAATGTTAAAATTAAAAAGCCTACCATCTCATAAGAGACGATAGGCTTTACCTTCATGGTACCACTCTTGTTGATTTGCTATTACACAAATCTACTTTATAACTGATTACGGGAGTCAACCGTTAAGACTTACATATCAGCCTTACCACTCATGGGCGAGTTGGGGACTTTATTGACTGTCTTTCACCAACCGACAGCTCTTTATACAATAAACATTCCTTAATACTCCCCGTCACCATGTTATAATATTTGTAATTTTCTTAATTTTAATATACACTACAAGCAAAGTCAACCTATATTTCACCATTTCTTCTTCAACTAAAGGACAGTTAGTTTAAGTACAATCCTTCACAATCTCATCTATATTTTAACTTAAATACCTAGTTTTCATTAATGGTGTTATTCAACAATCTGGACCGATTGCTGAACAAGCAGGGATGGAGAGCACCGATTTAGCCACAAACTTAACTTTTTATATATACCATCTCCCGTCTCCTGGTCAATCCCGAAGGGATAGGTTACTTTTGGCGCACTAAAAAAGCCATGACTTTACATCATGACTTTGGCTAACTTTACTTTTCAATTGTTTCTAGAAGTTCTTTTAATTCGGGATTAAAGCCTTTAATTGCTTTATCTCCAACTACTGTAACAGGTACACCCATAAAGCCAAATTTTTCGACTTCCTGTTGATATTCCACACTTGACATTACGTCTCTTACTTCAAATGAAATTTTTTCCTCTTCTAGCATTTGTTTAACATAGTTGCATTCTACACAACCAGGCGTGGAATAAACGATGACTTGTTTGCTCATGCGTTCAGAGCCTCCTTGATCGAATCTCTTGTAATTTTCCAATGAGAAGTATTCCAAGAAACCTTTCCATCATCAAATAGCAAGATTTGTGGAGATTCATGTTTAATTTCAAATTCTTCAGCAATATGATTTGATACAGGTCGATCTTCTATTACCAAGACCATTGCAGCAGAAGTAGTTTCATTTTCATTAACAAATGATTGAAATTCTTCATTCGCTTTGGCACTGATTGGGCAAGTTGTACTATGTTTTAATAACAAATGTTTCCCAGGTTGTTGAACAAATTCATTTAATTCTTCAATACTTTTAAGTTGTTTTATTGACATCATCCGCACCATCCTGCTTTTCAATATATATTATCGTTCATAAATTTATCATAATGGAAGATACTTTACTAATGATGTGACTCGTCCACATAGGAACAACCCTATTAACAAAAACGTATGACTATTGTAAAACACTGCTATTAAAAGGATTAGACTTTGTTAAATTTTAAATTTGATTATGTAAAGTAACAGTAATGTTATATAATTTTAAACCTCAAATACGTATAACCCCGTTCTGATTTTAAGACGGGTTAAAATTAAGTTGTTTAATTTTTAATGTAAAACACTTTACTGCACTTAAAATATAACAATAAAGTCAGTTAAAACCAAGTGATCTTCCCAATCGCGCCCGATTGCGGAAGATCGAAAAATTTAAAAGAGCTTCAAAAATTAACCTTTAATTATTGTGCTAGTCGAGTAGAAGGGAGCCTTTCTACCTTTCGGTAAATTGTACTCCACCCCCCTCACAGAACCGTGCTTGCGCTATTAACGCACACGGCTCCTCCTAGTTATCATTTACAGAATGTAGCTAATCTCTTTTCTTAAATCGTATATATTCACTTTTATTCTTGGTGATGGAAGTGGATATTTATTAAGAAATAGACTGAATTTATCCCATGTAAAGGATTTCCTTTGGCTTCTTCTATTGAGCCATTTAAACAATAACTTTTCGATTTTGTCTTTGAAGTTGTTAACAATTTGGGTATTATCAGTGATGCAATAATAGTTGTAATAACCTATTAGCGAGCGTTTAAATCTATCCATAATCATATGAATATCTTTACTTCTATTACTCTTCAGCCATTCTTTCGTTTCTTTTAGTTTACCTTGTACTTTCTTTCTGCTTGATTTCCGTTTTACTCGAAATTTCCCTTGTTTACTTTTTCCACAATAGTGTGTAAACCCAAGGAAATCAAAAGTTGCTGGTTTATTTCTCCCCTGTTGATTTGCATTTTGTTCCGCAAACCGCCCGAAGGGAATAATTTTGGTTTTATCCTCAGCTATTTCTAAATTAAATTTCTTTAATCTCAACTTTAAAGAATGGAAGAATTGCTCGGCTTCACTTTTATATTGAAAACAACAAACAAAATCATCTGCATATCTCACCATGTATGCTTGACCCTTGCAATGTTTCCTAACCCTTTTCTCAAACCACAGGTCGAGGACATAGTGTAGATATACATTGGCTAATATCGGAGATATTACTCCACCTTGCGGTGTGCCATTGTCTGTCTTGTATTTCTTACCTTCCTCCATGTATCCACCTTTAAGAAACCTACCAATTATTCTTAGTAAGTTAGGGGTCAGCGATTCGCAGTTTCAAGAACTCCATCATCCATACGTGGTCAACGTTGTCGAAGAATCCTTTAATATCTACATCTACTACATAATTCACTGACCTCTTTTCAATATAGTGGTTCAGTATTTTCAAAGCATCGTGGCAGTTACGATTAGGACGGAATCCAAAGGAACAGTCTAGAAAGTCATTTTCATAAATGGTATTTAGTATCTTTGTAATGCCTTTTTGAACAATTTTATCTTCATGTTCCGGTATTCCCAATGGTCTTTTCTTGTTTGAATTGAGCTTTGGAATATACATTCTCCTTACTGGAACAGGACGATAACTTTTGCTTTTAAGCCTACTTACTAAATCCTCTATGTTTTCTTCTAAACTTTCACCATATTGCTCTTTAGTTGTACCGTTAATCCCAGTTGCCTTCTTATTGGGTAGTTCAAGATGACATTGAACTAATGCTTCCTTATTTAATAGATGTGCAAGAGATGTAAATTTCATTTTAGGTTCAGATTTTGCTAATTCTGCTATCCTTAGTAGTTTTGTTTCCATTTATTATACCTACCTCAGTGTGTAGTAAATGTGTCCCTAGTAAGGGTGATAACTGGAAGCTAGCCTTCCCTCCATCGGCATTACCCAACTTCATTGGTACTACGCTGCTATCCGACTCCCCACACGGCATTTGGTATCCTTGCTTATTATCGCTTGTAGACCATACTCTTCTAAAAAAAAATGAAAAGACCGGTGGGGTCTCCCGAGTTGCCGCATCATATCAATGTATAACGTGCCAAGGTCTCTGACTCCAGAGAGGTTTTACCCTTCTTGCCTTTAACGAAAGATAAAATGTAGCTTTCTGCTGTGCGTAACGCATCAGCCCTCTCGGTTTACTAACATTTTGGAGCTCAATCCCTTCAACCATTTGGCTTTCGGCCCGCTACCTAACTGTCTACGCTTAAAGACTAAAGTTACCTTTAGTCCTCCAAGACTCGCTACGAGCGAATGGCTAGTTCTTACTCGACGGGAATCCCACCCGCTATATGATACGACCTAGGCTCGGCCGCACACGCACCCTTTACTTTAAGTACAATATTTCACAATCTCAACATATTTTGAGAAGTGATAATTGTCTCTCTAATAATTGTTGTATAAACCTATTCCATATTTTTTTGTGCTGTGCAATAAATAGCTTTTTTTGTATTTGTTCTTGTTCTTCTTAAACATAATCACTTGTTTTTGAACAGCCTAAAAAAAGAGCCAACGTCCGTTGCTCTTTTAGTAAATTTAAAATGTATGGGCTAGATCCTTAGCTCGTGCAATTGCATTAGCCTTAATTTCATGTGCTTTATCAGGCATAGCATTATGTCCTTCGATAAATAAACCTTCAAAAGAAGGAACACCAAAGAAATTCATAATCACATTTAAGTAGCGATGCCCCATTTCTACTTCAGCAGCAGGTCCTTCAGAATAAATACCTCCACGAGCTTGGATATGAAGTGCCTTTTTATCTGTTAGTAGACCAACTGGCCCTTGTTCAGTATATTTAAATGTTTTCCCTGCAACAGCAATAGAATCAATATATGCTTTCATTATTGGAGGGAATGACAAATTCCATAAAGGTGTTACAAATACATATTTATCTCCTGATATAAACTGTTCACTTAATTCATTAAGTCGTCCTACTTTTGCTTTTTCTTCTACTGAAAGCTCCTCAAATTCTTTACCAGATTGAAGTTTTCCCCATCCGCTGAAAACATCTGTATCCAGATGTGGGATATTCTCTTTATACAAATCAATATGAACGATTTCATCATTTGGGTTTACTTCTTTGTATGTCTCAATGAATGCTTTTCCTGCTGCCATACTGAATGACTGTGTTTCATCATGTGGATGTGCTGTAATATACAATACTTTTTCCATTTTTTCACTCCCTTTCTTCACACTTATTTTGTGTATGAAATAAAAATATATACTTTAACTCAATTTAATATAATTTTGAATTCTAGGTAAAGTAGATAAAATTGTTTAGCTAAAGCAGATGATCTGCCTAAGAAAATAAAAAGGTGTGCTTTGATTAGCAACACCCATTTATGTAGGATTATTCAGTTATATGACTCATATAAGGATTTCCACTTATATTTTTTCTCATTTCATCTGTTAACTCAAATACTTCACTGTTAGTCGCTTCACTTTTAAAATCATCGATGTTTTGGATACTTCCATCATAATGTAGTGGTTTATTTTCCATATAACTTCACCTCCAATTGTATTATTATATACATTATTTTACTAATCATTTACCTCTATCTATTTTTTTCTGATAATTTTGTCCTTTAATTTGAAGGGTATGCTCCACTTTTTATTATGTAACATTCAAAAAAAAATACCCTATTTCTTGTGCTAACCTGTTCGTTTGTTCAATAACTCAACTCAAAAAAGATGTATAAATATTAGTATATATACATCTTTTCTATAAGAAATAATTCATAAGAATAAAAAACAATTTGTCCCATCATATACCAATAAATATGAACCCTCGTCTGGCTAAACATCATTTTTTCGGATTTGGTCAAATTGTTTAGCAGATTCTGGACATCTTTCCCCAGCAGCTTTTGGATATTTTGAGGTAGCTAAAACAGCTCTTTTTTTAAAAGTTTTTGCTATTTTGGATTCGCCGATAAAATTGAAAATTCGCCGATAAAGTGGTTAGATTCGCCGATAAAATCGTAAATTGGCCGATAAACTTACAAAAATCGCCTATAAATCAGGTTAACTAGCTAATACGTATAATTTTTCACCATATTAGTGACTTTTTTGGAGCGGAATGGTGGTTTATAACAACATTCTTTACGAAAACAGCCTATTTAAAAAAGATCACCCTCTAAACGAAGGTGATTAAGCCATATTTAATGCTCTTATTGATATGTTAGCTCGTGAGTTGAGTTGGTGTCATTTGTTAAAAGGTGTCAGGGACCGATAATTTTTATTGGTATTGGTTTCCTTTCGATTTTTACTTAATAATACCTAAAGAGTCGGTTCTTAATCCAAAACTCTTGCACCCGTGGAACAAGCAACTCCTCTTCAATTGCATAAAATGGTTGAACTGCGTAAATCCTTACTCAGTTTAGAACGGCTTTAGCTAGATAAGAAAAGCCGCAAATATGGCAGCTTGATAATCACCAGATAAGTACAATGTTTCACAATTTCATGGAACTAAAAGCTAGAGTTTGAAAAAGCTAATGTTTGTATTTTTATTACTCGTATTCTTTTGTTTTTGCAAAATCTCTATCTGCCAACTTCATTTCTCCTATACTTCGGTATGCAATGGATCTAGCCAAGTATGCTCTGGATATCCCCCGCCAATTCTCAATTGGTGCCAATATTTCAAGGGCGTTGTTCGAAAATTCAATGATTTCTTCCGGTGTGGTTTCGGTTATTCCTTTATTCCCAAGATCTGCTTTAATAATCCAGTACCACCCTCGTCCTTGAATGCAGTCATAGTTGTCTCCCTGATCAAAGAGCTCTTTTGCCTTCTCAAGAAAAGACAATCCTTTGGAAAGATGCTTGTTGGATATTAGAGTGACTCCTTCAGAAAATATACTTTGTGCAATGGTAGCAGCATATCCAGATTGTCGAGCAGCCTCAGCTTCCATTTCACTGTATCTTGGCGCTTCGGCGGCTTGTCCCAATGAACGATGCATATTCCCTTGTCTAAAGTGGCATTGCGCTAATACGCCATAAGCACTGTTAACATCCTCACTCGACAGTGAGTCTAATAAATGTTTAATTTTCATTTCAATCATATTGTAGCCCTGAAGGGCTTCACGATATTGGTCATTTTGTTCAAAAGTAATTAGGATTTCTTCCATTTTCTTTTCCAGTAGTTTAATTTCATGACTAGGCATTCCCTGAAGTATTCCTCCTTTATCCAGCGCTAGATTCATAATTTAAAGCACGTTTGGTTACTCTAATGCAAATATTCCTCCACAAATCATCACAAAACAAAGTGATCACATCAATATGTGAACGCTCCTCTAACAATTTTAATACAAGTTTTTCTCCTATACTTCATTACGATTTTGCATGTTGAAATGCGACCATTCTTAGTGAATAATCGCACCCGTTACTTAAAAAGCCTTTGTTCTAACCTATCCTTTTGACGCAAGTGATGGCGAAAATGCATACCAACCAAATCATACCATTCCCTTGCATTCAGCCAGCCGAACCCCCCATGCTCGACTTTATAATTTGGGTTTATATTTTCTACTTTCGATTCCCATTGGCTCAACCTTAGAATTACCTGATCCATTCTGCTAATAAGGTCATCCTTGCTATCCGAATTATTAGGTGGGGAATTTAGTTCATCCGGCAATTTTATTTTAATTGGTGGAAACCCTCCAATCTTATATAAATGCTCACCAAACTCCGTTTTTCCAAGGGGTTGTTTATCATTTAAGGTAGCACATGTTTCCATATTATCAAGATACTCATGGGTAACGAGAATTAAATGGTCATACATTTGCCCAATAGACCAAACCCCTTCTTCCGATATATATCTTAGCTGTTCCAATGAATAATTTTGAAGCTCGCATTTGTAAGTATGAATCAGTTTGAGTTCACTCATTTTCATTACTCCTTTGTATTATTAACTAAAATTTGAGTTTTTGTATTTTTTGAGTATATTAATAATTATTCGGTATTCGATTACATATACCTTCTTCAACCCTGCCCGTTAGTCGATTAAGAAAGGGGCTGCCGCAGCAACTCTGATTTTCAACTCTTGCACCCGTTAGCCATCCATGCAGTAGTAAAATCATTGCTGCACCACAGAGAATGAAAATGGATAGGAAGTGTAAAATACTGTTACTGACCTTAATCCAGTCAGCCCTATTTCATAGACTTATTAATTAACGCTCTCCTCTTTTTTTTACCGATTGAGCAGGGTCTTCTTAAGCATTGTCATTTTTCTATTCTTGAAGAAACCTATTTTCATGGTAGTTTAAGTGCAATATTTCACAAAGAAAAAAGAACTTTCATTTAATGAAAGCCCTTTTTGTGGCTTAGAGTAAAGGTTCTAGTTTCTTTAATAACACGCTTAGTTTTTTACACATTTGATAGGATCAATTCTGATGGATTCCCAATTTCCTTCAGAATCCTTTTTATATTGAGAAATTAATACATCTGTATCATTTGTTAATTGATAAAAGATAAACAGATAATCGGCTCCATCCGTACCAATATAATCAATGGTTTTGACGTAACCATCTTGTTTAGTAGGCAGCTGCTTTTTTATTAATTTGCACCAGTTTCCATACATAATACCAACGACTGCTTCAGCATCGTGCTGCCAGAGATGATAGGGTGCACATAGGAAGTCCTCTCCGTACAATTTCATCTGGTCAATTTTATACAGGTTTTGAACTTTTTTTAATTGGACATAGCCGTAATAATAAGCAAAATAGGTGACACCTTTTGATGAGCCTTCGATGCTTTCTAGCTCAATGAAATAAGGAACAATGCCTTTTTCATCAGGAAGTCTGTTCATCTTAATTAAATTAATATGTCCAATTCCAGCAAACGATTGAAGATATTCATTATAGGAAACCCTTTTATAATAGTCTTTAGTAAAAAAGTTATAAGCAATTGGAAAGGGCAACTCCCTTGTCAAGAACATCCAATTTTTTGATCTCTATTATGAAAAAAACTACAAAGAAATTAAACTCCCTGCAACATTAACTCGGACTCCTGATGAAACTGTTTTAAACTACTTTAGTATTTTAAGAGAGGCAGAAAACCTCACTCAAAACCAGTTGGGTGGGTGCGGAACTGTGGGGATGGCAAATATTATGTACTGTTTCTACTCACCTTCATTTTCCAACTAATACAAACACATTGCCATCAGGCGCCTCCATTACTGCTACATGTCCAGATTCAGTTGCAAAAGGAGGTCTAATCCATCGGATTTCATCGTTTTTGCTTAATTTTCTGTGTACTTGGCGCACATCTTCAACAAGAATTTCAACTTCTGTAAATTTATTTTTGGGGTGGTTACTTAGCACAAGTTCAGAACTTTCTTTTTCAGGGAATTTTAACCCTATTATTGCCCAGTTAAAACCATCATCCAAGATTCGTTCGATCTTCCAATTTTCCGTTAAACCCATTGATGTGTAAAATGATAAAGATTTTTCTATGCTGTCTGTATGAATACAAACGCACTCCAGTTTTTTAAACATCTGGTACATCTCCCCCTACTTTTATATAGGAATTACGCATCAAACGGTTCCTAAGAATTTACGAAATGGAAAGGATAAAAACTCCTAAAACAACCGATACATCCATTATCCAGTGAACAATCATTATTGGAACAAGCCTTCGTATTTTAATGTATATAAAACCAACTACTATTGAGAGAGGGATAAAGCAAATAGCATGCCAAATCATATACTTTACATCATCAAAAAGAATTGGCAATGTTAAATGCTGAAATGCAAGGAAAAAAGCCGAAAACGCAACAGCAAGTAATTTCGACTTCCATATTATCTCAAGCCTGGGAAAGCAATAGCCCATATAAGTGGGTATTTCTACTAATGCATTTGTAATGGGAAAGAATATCAAAGCAATAATTCCCGCCCATAATGGTAAAGGCAATATCATATTATCCGGTAGAGTCGGGCTACCGTACATGAAGTAACTAACTGCAGACATCCCAGCAAAACCCAATCCCCCACCAATTGGGAGAACCCACAAGACTCTTTTTAGATCCTGCTTAAACTGCTTTTTCTCAATATTAATAAGATCCAAATAACTTTTTCCTTCTCTTCTAACAAGAGCTGATAATAATAAAAACATTATTATATTAGTGATGATCGCAAAAAAAGGCCACCAAGCAATGGATTCTTTCCATGTAAACCCTAAAAGATAGATAAATAGAACTTGAACCATTCCAAACAAAATTGTCCTTGCAGGGAGAAGCATTAACGGTAAATTTAGTAGTGGATTTTGAGTATCCATTATAACCTTTTGCCCAGCCTTAACTTGCAATATTCCCATGCATTTAACCTCCAAAACCTAGGATAAAAGAAATATTTCCCACTACTTTATTTTACATAATATTCCGAAAAATACAATCTACACAATAATCAGCGCTGGGTCTTCCGGTTTACACCAAGACTTGATTTTCCAGCACGATTAACGGGTTCCCATAGAAATTTCTTTTCAATAATATAAATAATCAGCGCATTTAGAAAATAAAAGAAAAGCAAAGCACCTGCAGTTAAATTCGTGGTAGGAGGTTTAGTTCCCCAAATGGAATTCCAGCATAAGACGATAAGAAATACAATGAAAAACAAGAATGATTTTTTGCTTTTTTGATTTTTTTGGACAACTTTGTAATAGATGAATGCTCCGACGATCAGCAGGATTGTTTCGGTTAGAAAAGTTCCGAGAGAGCTGTGATATAAACCGAAACCAATTTTATGAGAATTTGCCCAAAGAGGTAAATCATGAATATGAACAATCGCATCAAGGATCCAATGAGAGAAAACGGCAATTGCGAGAATGGCTGCCTTCTTTCTTTTCTTGGTATCTTTAACTGAAGAGAATACGAGAGTTAATACAAATACTAGCGTTGACCAAAACAATGCACCTAAAATACTGTGGGTAAAAGGCATATAATATAAATTTAGTGGATTTGCTGTATGAAGATCGATTTCCGCCTTTTCTATACCCAGGAAAATGAATAGGGACCATAAAATGTCTACAAATTGTACAGCTAAAAACAATTTCCACATCGCAATAGAGGTATCCGCTTTTTTTAATGCCAGACTAACTGAATAATGGCCAATGAACATGTTTAAATCTCCCCTTCAAAGCCTTTTTTAAATGATATTCTCGTATGATTCCGAAAAGTGGCTGGAAACCGATATTGGATCATTTCGATTTCCAAAGCAAGGTCTTTGTAAAAACAAAGAAAACAATAATGTTTAATACCGCTGAACTGAGAAACACCGAAGTCGACCCCCACCAATTGATCATCCAACCAGAAAAGTACATCGTAGCAGGCATGCCGACCCTAAACATTGTTCCGGTGATTCCGCTGATCCTGCCGATTAACTCTGCCGGTGTCTGTTCAAGCCTGAATGTATAAGCACTTACCGAATATAGAGCTGTGGCAAATCCGGCCACAAATAACGAGATTGCAAGCGTAATGACCTGATTTGATAGATACATCCCCGTATAGGCCAGGGCGTGAATAATGGCCGAGCCTCCAAATACGAATCCAAGACCGAATTTCTGCCTGAATTTACTCACAAAAACGCTCGCTGCCAGTCCTCCGATCCCCGCAAAGGACATCGTGGCCGCAACCGCCGAAGAACTCATTCTTAGTTCATCTTTAGCGAAAAAGACAGCAGTGGTACTTACAACAGCCATGCTGCAGTTCAAGACTAAGATGAACATCGTCATTTGCCATAACGGCTTATTTGCCCGAAATGAGTGCCAGCCTTCCGAAAGATCCTGCAAAAAGCTGTTTGTTTTCACGACAGCAATATCCCCCTGGTGCGACGAAAGCTGAGTCAGCAGAAAAAAACAACTAGCGTACGCAATAGCGGTGATCAAAATTCCATCGTACAGGAATGGCAATAGTAAAATGAGACCAGAAATGACCGGACCCATTACGCCAACAAAGGTTTCAATAAAAGAGAATTTGGCGTTTGCTGAAGTCAAATGATGAGATGGCACATTTAACTTTGTAAGACTTACTTGAGCGTTGAAATATCCGTAGTTGCATGTCATCAACAAAAAACCGATGACGTAATAGGGATAGAGAATTTCATTGTTCGTCTTAATCAAATAGCCCATGGTCACAAGCAAGAGAGCTTGACAGCCTATCATCCACATTGCCCATTTTTTCTTATTGACCCTGTCAACAATTACGCCAATAAAAACGCCAAATAACAGATTAGGAAGCAGTTCTGCCGTCCTCATCGACGAAACTGCGACAGAGGATTGGGTCATTTCATAAATAATCAAAGGAAGCAACAGCTCATAAATCTTATTTGCTATACTTAAGATAAACGTGGAAATGACCAGTGTTGTAAACGACCTGTTTCGCCATATACTTACTGGACTATCATTAATTAATGGTAAAGACATTTTAATCACCCCTTATGATTGCTTACATAAAGCTTACATAAGAAAAGCGAAGTTAAAAATTGAAATTAAACAGGAATTTATTTCGGGTTTTTTACTGAAGAGATGGAGGGCATAAAGGATGAGTGAATTAATCACCGATTTTATGGAGGTTAGAGATTTTTATAAGGATGAGCAAGACAATAAACCCTTCCATGTTACGATGGATGAGCTCTCTTCCATTCTTTTCTGTACTGCCAGAAATACAAAATTCATTCTTAATAAAATGATTAATGAAGGCTGGATTTCGTTTATCCCGGGCCAAGGCAGGGGGAAAAAATCCACTCTCATTTTTCTTAAGGCAAAAGATGAAATTCTATTTGACGAGGGTATCAAACAAATCGAGGAAGGCTATATTACAGCCGCGTTAAATCTCATAAGCAGGTACGGATCACCTCCCCTTCAGAAGAAAATCCTCCTTTGGTTAAGCGAGTTTTTCGGATACGAAAAACAAGGAACAGGTCCTGATTTTACTGAAATCATTCGTTTTCCGGTGTTTCGAACGATCAATGCACTAATGCCTGATGAGGCCTTCTTTGATTTTGATGCTCACCTGGTGAAACAAATTTTCAATACTTTAGTCACCTATGACCAAATACAAAATAGGGTAAACGGTTCACTGGCACACTACTGGGAGGCCAATGCTGACAAAACGGTCTGGACTTTTTTTCTAAAGAAAGGTGTTCTGTTTCATCATGGGAAGGAAATGGAAGCCTCTGATGTCCAATATACTTTTCAGCGTTTACATAGACACGATTATGAGCAAAGCTGGCTCGTATCGAATATCAAAGAAATCCAGGTTATAGATAAATACACCGTTCGATTTAACCTGGAAAGCACAAATGAATTATTTCTTCAATTTCTGTCTTTTCCTTCCCTGTCCGTTGTGCCGACTGATATGGTAAACGATGAAAAGCTGCCTATAGGGACCGGACCGTTTCGAGTGGCTAATTATCACCCAAACCAATGTATTCTGGAAGCGAATCCATCCTATTTTGAAGGAAGGGCTTTTATTGACAGAATAGAAATAACCAATATGCCTAAAGTCTTTTTGTCCGAAAGCAAAGATGAGCACAACATCTTTCTTAATACTGGAGATCATGATTCTTACAGCAAAAAGCCTGCATGGGAAGAAATGAAAGATACATACGCGGGCAGCACCCTAATCACCTTCAACTTAAACAAACCGGGCCGTCCACAAATCAATAAGAAGTTCAGGCAGGTGATGGATCAACTAATCAATAGAGATAATATGATCAGCGTCCTGGGATCACCACGAAAGCATCCTTCATATGGATTTGAACATAAACATTCCCAACCACTGAAAAAAGCTGTTAACAGTCCTAGTGAAATACAAGCTTTGATCACCCAAACAGGTTATGATGGAGAACCGATTCAGCTTTTTACGTACGATCGCCATGAAAAAGACGCCCTCTGGATCAAGCAGGAATGTGCACAATATGGCTTTCATGTATCGGTATCGATAGTGGGATGGAAAGAAATTCTGAACCAAGCCGTCATCCATCAGGCTGACTGCATTCTCTTTGAGGCTGTATGGGGCGAGAATGAATTATCAAAGATTGAACTCTATCAATCCGGGTTCAGTTTTTTAAGAAACCACCTGGATAAAGCAAGTGTTCAAGCCATTGATGAAATAATCGAGAAGATCTTAAAGGAACGTGATCCTATAAAAAGAGATCAGCTGTTTGACCTCGCCGAAGAATTAATTAAAGCAGAAACGCTTGTCTCTTTTCTGGTACATAAGGACATCGATACAACCTTTCATCCATCCATCCGTGGGGTAAAATTTAATCCCCGGGGCAATATTGATTTTAAGGATCTGTGGATTAAGCCGATTTAAAGAAAAAAACCGGCGGCTTCTCCCACGTGGGAATCCGCCGCTTGAATGCCCCAACCGCCAGCCCAGGTACCGCCATTCTCTGACGGTGGGATCCCTTTTGGAAGAAAGACTAACCTATGTCGAATATGGTTCAATTTCAAACTTTTATTTGTTTAAATGACTACTCTTACTTATGCCAAACCTCTTCTTCACTGACTTTGTTTTGAAACAAATGATCTAATCGATCAAATACTACATAACGGTTAATAGTTCTTTCTTGCTTTAATGCCATAAGTAATCAATCCTCCTATCTAAAATTCTTCAATTACTTTATTTTGAAATTCATCATCGACAAAGGTTAGACTATCGCCAGGAATTCCTAAGGCTCCTGAAAAAATGTATTGCCAGGAAATCACTCATCTTTTATGCCCTCCGAGTTCTTCAGAAAAACCCGAAATAAATTCCCGTTTAATTTCGATTTTTAAATTCGCTTTTCCTATGTAAGCTTTACTTAAGCATCCATAAGGGGGGATTAAGAATATGTTGGAATTCCATTTAGGGAATCCTCCTTTTTACTGAACCTCACGGACTAAATCTCTGATAATCCACGTCCAATGCTTCGGTGAAACAGCTCATAGCTAACATCGAAAGGGTGATCTCTGTGTTAAATGACAAAAAGCAAAACAAAGGGGAGCAGGAGCAATATAAAACCAAGCTAACGAGGGAAAGTTTAGGATTATTTTATGGATCGCTCGGTGTCCTCGGTTTTAGTCTAACGCTACCACTTACCAGGTTTGCTGTAAGCTTTTTCGGTGCAACTATTGTTGGTCCAGGGCGTGCTCTGATTGCGATGATTATTGCGATTGCAGTTCTTTTATTCCGAAAGGAAAAAATTCCACCCAGGAAAGAATGGGTAGGTATTGGAATTGTAGGCTTTGGAGCTATTCTTTCGTTTCCATTTTTGACTTCCTGGGCAATGGTACGGGTCCCAGCATCCCATGGCGCTGTTGAATTGGCTCTTCTTCCTCTAGCTACAGCGGGCGCCTCTGTATGGAGAAATGGCGAAAGGCCATCACTATCCTATTGGATTGCCAGTCTTCTGGGGGCATTAAGCGTACTAGGCTATGCTTTCAGCACAGGATTAGGAAGAATCCATTTTGCCGATATAGTTCTTTTAGCTGCCGTTGTAATAGTCGCAGAAGGGGGAAGACTTTCTTTAATTATAGGCGGATGGCAAGTGATTGCATGGTCTTTAGTAATGTCCAGCCCAGTTATTATTTTTATTGTTATAACAAACCTCCCCCCAAATATTACGGATGCTCCACCAATGGCATGGTTAAGTCTGATTTATTTAGGTGCAGGAAGCCAGTTTCTGTCCTTTGTAGCTTGGTATAGCGGATTAGGGCTTGGCGGTGTTGCCAGGGTCAGCCAGGTTCAATATTTTCAGCCGTTTTTCACTATCATTTTTTCATATGTACTGCTTGGTGAAGAACTTTCAAAAGCTACTGTATTTACAGCTATACTTGTAATGGTCATCGTCGCTATAGGAAAGAAAACCAAGATTGGAAAAGAAGTACAATAAGAAATATAAATCTAGAAAACTACCATTTAATGGCGGAAGATGATTTCTTCGGAGCACAGACACAGGAACTCATATAAATATTAAAAAAAGGAGTTTTGGTAAATGTTTGGAATTACTAATTATGGTGTATTTCTTCTTTCTGCCCTTCTTCTAAACCTTACGCCTGGAACGGATACGATGTATATTTTAGGCCGGAGTATTTCCCAAGGCAGAAAAGCGGGAATTTATTCAGCTATGGGCATCACATTAGGTGGATTGGTCCACACTTTGCTTGCTGCATTCGGTTTATCCATAATCTTAACGAAATCAGTTTTGTTATTTATGATCATAAAAATTTTAGGAGCTGTTTACTTAGTCTACTTAGGCATAAATATGCTCTTGGCGAAAAAAGCACCTGAGAAAGATGGTTTGAATAACCAGCAAAATATACCACTTAAGAAAATATTCTTTCAAGGTCTTCTTACCAATATAACGAATCCGAAAGTGGCATTATTTTTCCTGGCATTTATACCTCAATTTATTGATGCTAATCATTCAAGCCCTTTGCCTTTTCTTCTATTAGGCCTGACATTTTGCTGTACCGGAGGTTTGTGGTCTCTCGTTGTAGCCAATTTTTCTTCTATATTTACAAAAAGATTAAGAAACAATACCAACATTGAATTTATTCTAAACAAAGCTATGGGGTTTATTTTTATCGCAATGAGCATAGCACTTCTCAAAACTAAATCAATGGATTAATTTGATGCTACTTCTATGAATGCTGCTTCCGCCCTTCATAACGCTGCATCATGCCTTTCCATTAGCGAACAGTGTCTGTCACTGTTCGCTCATTTTGGTGTAGCTTTAAAATAAAGTTTGATCTAAAATACCTCGTAAACCAATATGTTACGGTTAAATACAAAGAACCCATTTTGAAAAAAGATTGATCGAAATGGATTCTTCTTCAGTAGATTTAAGTTTTATTTTTATAAAAAAGTTTGATCATTTTCTACCCTATGTTGTTCAGCAATCGCACCCGATTGGTGAAGATCAAACCAGTGCATATTGCCATTTATCGATAATCATTATGATTGGGTTGAAACAGATCTTCATTTGCGCTTCTAACCACTGAAAAATTATCAACATTGTAATGCCCATGAAGGGTTTCATTATGATGGCTGATGATCTGTTCGGAAGTTAAACTTTGAGAATCTGTCGTTGAATGACCATCCCCTACTAAGGTGAAATCAAAACCACTAACGGTTGCTGTTCTAACCGCTGTATCAATACAATGCTCTTTTTTGCATCCCATAATGACGAGATGCTCAACCTTGTTATCTTGTAAAAAACCCAATAACGGAGTCCCGTAAAACGAATTCGTTGCCTCTTTATCAAATACCTTTGACATCCGGGGGATATCTATATCTTGGTGGACTTCGAATCCTTTACCTTTGCCTTCAGAAACATCTTTATCTCTTATGAAAACAACTAAACTATCCGAGACTAATGCCTTTTTTACCACTAAATTAATATTATCCAGCAGGTGAACAATACAACTGGAGTTTAAGGGTCAAGAGAAAAACCCTATATTAATACAGGGTTTTATCAAACTTTGTTTTAAATTATTAATCTTTTTTATAAATTATTGAACTCTTTTACAAATTATCAAACTTTAATTTAAATCAACATCAATTGGTTTTGATGATCCGTCACCTTAGAAGGGTCAACAAATGAGGATTCAATCTTGTACCCTTTAGAAATAATTTTATTTACCCATTCATGACCAGAATGTTTTTCTAAAAGTGCAGGAAGCTCAGAATCATTCGCAATATATTGCGAACCGGTCCGAGGATATGTAACATATTTCTTTTCATACAGAGCTTGTGTAGTGTTCAATGTATCCTGAAGTTCATATTTTTGCAATTTATCAATAAACTCCTTGCCGGCACTATCATTGTCTACACACAAAGTAATCGATTCAATATCCCGGCCATTAGCTTTCAAATCCTTCAGAGCATTATTAAGTATCTGGAAGAAAGTCTGTTGTTTTAATCCATCCAAACTAATTAACCGGCAATTCGTAAGCTTAGTTCTATTCAGGGATAGATAACTTAATAAATCAATCGGTGCTTCAAAAAATATAGCTTCTCCGGGTACCCTCTAGTAATGTTGAAACCACTGTTAGTAGCTTCTTTGGTGGTAGGCAAAACTTTTTTGAAATAAGGACGATCCTCATGTAACCTTTTCTCTTCCGGAATTTCTCTCGTTCCTTGCAAATTGGCTCCGATTAATTCTCCATTCTCTTTCCATTTGAATACCACATTTTTATAAGAGTCTTCCTTGATTAAGTCTGCATTGATGAAGGCCTGGACTAAATCGGGATCTATTTTTCGCTCGTGCACCAGGTACTTAAAAACATTTTCGGTAGAATCGACTCATTTACATCATAGTTAAACTTGCTCGGATATGTTGGCTCTGGCGCCTTGAAGTTAGAAAGGTCTTGATCCCCCAAATCATCATTAATCTTTTTTACTGCATATTGAAAGGGAAGGTTATAGACATTCATTAAATAGGTGACTGCGTTACCTGAAACATTTCTACTATTCCAGCTAAAATAATTTTTCCTTGAATTGACCACTAAGCTATTATGATCCTTATGTCTGTAAAAATTATTCCCTTCATTTTTTAATGGCTCCCCAATAGATAATAAATAATCTAAGATATTGATATTATTAGCTCTATCTTTTTCTTCAGCAGAAACAAACACTGTTTCTTTGTTTTCTTCAGCAGCATGCACCGAAAATCATCCCCTTTGTTGTAAAGTAAAATAAAAGAAGCTAAGTATTAACCTAGCTTCTTTGAGTTGCATTTGAAATCATTGATACAAAGTTCTCCATGTAACTCTTCACATCATTTAAAATTGGAACTGTATTTCCTAAATCAGTATAATAGATACTATCAAGCGTTATAATGACGAATCCAAAGATAAATTTGATAGAGCTACTACTATAAAATGGATAACGATTTATTCTTTTCTTTTTAACAGCACGATAGCGTTCTTCTATTTTGGATTGCTGTATGACTTCCTTTTCTTTTTGTCTGGCTTCCTTCCCTATTTCTTTTTCCTGCTTTAGTCGTTCTTTTTTCAGTTCCTCCATAAAATCGATTTTCGCAAGAACAAGTTTTTCTTCAATATCAACCTCATTATTCAGAACCTTTACCTTTTCTTGTTTTCCAACTCCGTCTTTATCAAGATAGTTTTTCAAAAGCCAATAAGCCCTTTTAGTGCCCTTTATAAGCCCTTTAGCACTAACCTTTACGAATCGTATTGATAGGCCCTTTACATCCTCAAGATCATGCTGCTGAAGCTTTTCTTTTAACGTCAGTTTCCGCATAACCGTTGTTGTTTGGAAATTGTCTATTGGTAAAGGGGAAGATTCATCAAGTTCTGTATGTTCTTTATAATCAATAAGTTCTTCTACATTATGGGCTGAATTTTACATCCAATCTTTTATGGATTGAAATTCCTGAACCACCTTAATAATGCAGGAATTTTGCTGCACAAAGAACTAAGGGTGACAGAGGTTACGGAATAATAGCAAACAAAATGGTAGCGTTAGCTTCTCGGCAGAAGGAATTCTTATAAGTGGTAAGTACTCGGGATTATGGGTTATCCTTCCCCTTTAGTTGAGAAAAAAAAAGATGGGATCTCTGTGGAATCCCCTCTTGAAGTAAAGCCCCCTTTACTTTAAGTACAATCCTTCACAAACTCACAAATCGGTTGAATAAGAAAATGGCATTACCCCATTGTTGAAGTAATGCACCCGTTCTTTGAAGAAACACTTACTTTTTCACTTCTCAACCTAATACCCAATCGCTGACCTTAATCCTCCAAATCATATGATCATATCCTTTGTCCCAATAATCCTTTAACATATAATTAGGGTCTCCAAATTTCTTTTTCCAGATTTTTTGTGCACTAATATATCCACTATCTAAACAAAATTCTTCTATACCTTTACTCTGTAAAGTAAAATACATTGTATTCAATAGCAAATTCCCTACCCCCATTCTCTGGTAGTCAGGATGAACAAATACTGTACCTACCTCAATTAGCTCTTTGAAAGCGTTGTTTGTACTATTACATATGAGATCACTTGCTGAACCATATTCAATTGAACCAATAATTTTATCACCATCTAAAGCAATCAAAAAATATCGTTTCTCACCATTGCTTTCAAAATCACTTTCTAAGTACTTTTCCTTAACTTCGACTTCATCATTTATATCATTCAACCTCTCCCCTAAACCTTCTTTAATAAAGGTATCAGTAATCACTATTCTAAAAAAAGAATTTAACTCTTTTATGTCCTCAGTTCTTGGCCTTCTTATCTCCACTTTATCCACTCCAAAACTCCTCCTAACTCCTATTCACTTCCACACTATACTTCAGTTATCCTTCTTCAAGTATCCTGCACCTTTAGTTGAATAACAATAATGAAAATGGACTGCCGAAAGAGCCCATTTGTTGTGTGACTTAAGCACCCGATAGTTCAATATAATTTTTACCGCTTGAAATGAAGTTAGGAATTCCCTTACCGAGCTCACATACTTATTTTTTTAGTTGGTTGCTTTCAATAATAGGATTAGAATGACCGTTTCTTGCTACTTCAATCATGGCTTTTCCCAATTGTTCAGATGTAATGACACTGTTCAGTTTCAATAGTAATGGATTCAAAGGCTTCATTACATCATAAAAAAATTGGTACATTTTTGTTTTTGATTTCACACCATGCAATGGAATGATGACACTTGGACGAAACATATAAGCCGCCTTAAATGGAAGATGCAATAAAGCATTCTCGGTTTTTCCCTTCACTCTTGCCCACATAGTGCGCCCTGTTTCGGAACTGTCCGTCCCGCTTCCTGAAACATAAATAAATGTGATTTGAGGATTCAATCTTGCTAAAGTTTGGGCAACTGATAGCGTGATATCATACGTTATTCTTGTATATTCCTCCTCCTTCATACCCGTAGAAGATACTCCATCAATGAGATTGATGATCCACAAGTATTAGCTGGAATGGCAAAAAGAAGTATGAAAAAGAAAAAGGATGATTTGGAACGTGCCTTATTCGGATCTGTCGGACTCCATCAAAAGATGATGTTAAAAACTCAGCTTTCACATAT